>DATCIQ010000304.1:0-12791 GCA_036507635.1 Gammaproteobacteria bacterium | reverse complement strand
TTTCCGGCGTGGATCGCCTGAAATAGACGCCTTCGCCGAGACGCAGGCGAAACCCTGCTCCGCTCCCCGCGACAACGCACTGCGGGGCGCGAGCGACCGAGGGTTCACACGGGCAGCTCCCACTGCGGCGGCGCGCGGGGCGCGAATGGCGTCTGTGCGTCGGGCTCGCCCCGATCAAGGTGCTCTAGAATCCGAGCCGGGCGAGAAAGTACAGCAGCTCGAACACGACCTGGGTGGTGCCGTCGCGGTAGGGGCTTCAGCCGATACCGAATAGTCCCCTGCCCCGTCAGCGCCAAGCGCTCCGTCGATACCGCCGGATGGCTGACGTAGCGGGACAGGTGCTCGAGCTTGTCGCGCTCGGCGCCTTTGGCCGCCCCGCCAGCGTGCAATGCGCGATCCGCAAGGCCTTACCTCCTCTCTCGAGAGCCGCTCGGGTTTCACTGGGATCGCGGCATCAGTTCGTGAGTCCCGCTGTCCAGTTGACTACGACTGTGATCGGCGGCGCAGCCGCGTCGTCGGCGACGTTCATCAGGAACCGGCCATCGGGAGCAACGGCATACTGCGCCTTGGCAAATACCCCCGCCGTGAAGACATAGGGGCCGGTCGTCGCGAGACGCGTCGAGAAGAGCGCTCGCGGCACACGTGGACTGATCGACGCGGGCGGCGATGTCACGTCTATCGGCACCGCCATCAGCCGCATGTCCGGCGCGAGGTAGAAGAGCTCGCGTCCGTCCGCCCGCCAGCGCGGATAAATGCCGCCTCCTGTCGAGACCTGCCACTTGCTGCTCAAGTCCGGGAAGGCCTGGACGTAGATTTCATGGCGCCCCGTCTCGTTGGAGGCGTACGCCACCCACTGGCCATCGGGCGAAAACCTTCCCTGGCCTTCGTCGAAACTGGACTGTGCGACTGGAAACGGCTGACTCGGAGAGAGCTCTGCGTTGGACGCCGCGCCTCGAGCTGCGTCGAAAAGCGTGGCCCAGAGATCCGACCCTGTCTTCGGATCCTGTATGGTGTAGAGGAGGACCTGTCCGTCCGGCGACCAGTCCTGGGCCACCGTGTCTTGTCCCGTCACAATGAGCGGTTGCTCCTCGGTGGCGCCATTTGAAGCTTTCTCGAAAAGATCCATTCGCCCGTTACGGCCGGAACTGAAGACCAGACGATCCCCGTCGGGCGACCAAACGGGATAGGAGTCGACGCCGGGGTCAAACGTCATCCGACTCGCCACGTTTCGAGCGACGTCGACCAACCAGATGTCACCGGTTCCTTCCGGGGCCCGTGTCAGCGCGACTCGGCGGCCGTCCGGCGCGAGCTCCGGGGCGGCGGGTACGCCATCGTCGACGGATCCCAGCGGGGCGAGCGCCGTACCTTCACCGTCCACCCAGACGAGCTGTCGTTTCGTGCCCGCGCCAGGCCGATGGACCAGCACGCCGGTGTCCGAGACTGAAAATGCGCTGTGAAATGTGCCGTCGTCGGTGCCGACCGACTGCGCGACCGGACGTGACTCGGGATCGACTGTGCTCCGCTCGGCATCGAAGCGATGAGCGACGAGCACACCTTGGAGCACGCGCAGCAGATAACCTGGTTGAGCGAATACAGCGGCCGTCTCTCCGGCGAGCAAGCGCGTCGGCTCGCCTCCGTCGAGCGATCCGACATAGGCGCCGCGCGCGCTCGCCTGACCGAGCCCGACGAAAAAGAGGAATCGTCGGCCGTCCGGTAAGAACTGCGGCCATCGGTGACTGCCGTGATCGGCAGCGAGCTCGGTGACCGTGATCGGGGTCCCGCCCGTCGCGGCAACGCGCTTCAACCCAACAGTCGCGCCCGGTGCAAACAGGATGTCGCCGTCACGGTTCCAAGTGCCGCCCCTGCCGCCCGGTGCGTCGGCCAGCACTTGCGGCACTCCGCGCGTCAGATCCTTGCGCTTGAGTTTGCCGTTTGCAAAGAAACCGACTGCGTCACCGTCAGGCGACCAGAAGGGATAGCTCGCACCTTCGGTGCCCGCCAACGGTTGCGCAGTGACTTGGTCGATGGCTCGCACCCACAAGGTCGGTCCGCCGTCGGCGGTCGCCACGAACGCTAGCTGTCGCCCGTCAGGCGATAGAGCAAACGCGAACGCGTCGGAGGTGGGTGGCGTATCGACGTCGAATCGCATCGTTGACGGCTCGGGGGCGCCGCTCGGGAACGTGAACACGGCAAGGGTGCCCAGGCCGAGGACTGCCAGGACCGCGACTGACCACGCCGCCCGTTCTTGCCAACGCATCGGCTCATGCGAACGTGCAGGCAGTGCGGAGCTCACCGGCGCGGCCTCGGGCGCCGTCAGCGCTTCGTCGATCTCGAGCCGAGCCACGCCGATATCGGGCAGGCGCCGGTTCCAATCCTTCTCCAGGCTGCGGCGCAGGAGCCGCAGGATCGCGGGCGGCGTCGTCCGGGGCAGGGCGTCGAAGTCCGGTCCGCGTTCGAGAATACGCGCGAGGACGTCGGTGGCCTCGCTGCCCTCGAACGCGCGGCGGCCCGTGAGCATTTCGTAGAGGACGCAGCCGAACGACCAGATGTCGGTTCGCTTGTCCACGGGTCTGCCGCGAGCCTGCTCCGGGCTCATGTAGGCTGCTGTGCCCAGAATCACGCCGGCCTCCGTAGCGCCCGTCAGCGTCGGCGAGTTGGCAAGATTGGGCGCGGTTGCGGCGTCGACTAGCGCCTTGGCGAGCCCGAAGTCCAAGACTTTCACCGTGCCGTCGGCACGCACCTTTACGTTGCCGGGCTTGAGGTCACGGTGCACGATCTGATGCGCGTGGGCGGCTTCCAGCGCGTCGGCGATCTGCCGAGCGATGGATAGTGCTGTATCCAAGGCAAGCGCACCGTCTGTGGACGAGCTGCGCCGAGCTTCGGATTCACGGACGGCGGTTTTCGTTCCGTCGGAGCCCGGAGCCTCGAGCACGGAGTCAATCAGCTCCGCGAGCGTCGACCCTTCCACCAGTTCGAGTACCAACGCTCGCACGCCGTCCGGCGATTCCTCCAGTCCGTAGATGGCGGCAATGTTGGGATGATTGAGCGACGCCAGGACTTGCGCTTCGCGAAGAAACCGAGCCGATCGATCAGCGTCGCGGGCGAACAAGTCCGGCAGGACTTTCAGAGCGACATCGCGATTGAGCTTCGTATCGCGCGCTTGATACACCTCGCCCATCCCACCAACGCCGATCACCGATTGGATCTCGTACGGTCCTAGTCTGGTGCCGGGGCTCAACATGGGTTCGTCGGGTGTCGGACGGGTGTCTTGTACGTTGATCTGTCGTGTGTTCCCGTACGATCTGGATCTCGGTTGCGACAGTTAACGGAAGGCCCATCCGACCCGTGAACGGCCGGAAACGCCCGACACAGCGCCGATGGCCCGCAGGACACAAAGCGCAGCCCGGATGGGACAGCCGCATGATGGGACCCGTGCTCACGGCCTGTCAACTTGCAGCCTGGCTCTTTCTTTACCCGTCCGGCACGCCGGCCTCCTTGAGCCCGTCGAGATAGAGCCGCAATTGCTCGGGTCGTTTCAGATAGAAGAGTTTCTTCCGGGCAAACACGCGCGAAAACTCCGGCTTCTCCTCCAGGAGTCGATCGACGGCCTTGCGCGCGTCGTCGCGCCGGTCGAGAAGGGCGAGTGCCACGGCCTTATGCGCGGTCGTCCAGTATTGGCAGTTTGGAATCAGGCTCGCGCGATCGGCCCATGTGATCGCGGCTTCGTAGTCGCCCATGAAAATCAGTGCGAGCGCGCCGTAGGTGAGAAATGCCCAGCGCTGGGGGTCGTTCGGGCTGAGGTCGATGGCGCGTTGAAACCCCTTAATCGCCTCCTCATAGCGCCCTTCATAGGCGAGCGAATCAGCCAGCCCGCAATGAGCGGCGGCGAAGGTCGGGTTCAGGTTTATCGCGATCTCGTTTTCGGCGATCGCACTGTCGTATTCGCCACGCGCGAGTTGCACGCGAGCCTTCAACGCGTAGAACACGGCGTTCTGGTCGTCGAGATCGAGCGCCCGCCTCGTCGCGGCCAGTGCCCGGTCAAGCAGGTCGTCAGTGGGCTCCGTGTCCCAATAGACCATCCCAAGAACCACCGCGTACGCCCACCACGCGTGCGCCTCGCCGAAGTTCGGATCGAGCTCGCAACTCTGCTGGAGCAGCCGTTGCGCCTCCCGGTTCCCCTCGGTGGTGAAGCGGAAGAATTGCGCCACGCCGAGGTGGTAACAGTCCCAAGCGCGCAGATCACGGCTGCCGGCGCGCAATACCTTCTGCCGCTCCGCCAGCCCGATCTCCGGTTCCACGCGGGCCGCGATCATCGCGGTGATCTCGTCCTGCACGGCAAATACATCCTCTAGACCGCGATCGTAGCGATCGGACCAGAGGTTGATGCCGGTAGTGGCATCGTGCAGCTGGGCCGTCACGCGTATTCGGCTCCCGGCCCGGCGCACGCTCCCCTCCACGACATACGCGATCCCGAGCTCGCGGGCGAGTTGCCGGACATCGACCGGTTTGCCGTCGCGGCCGAGCATCGCGTTGCGCGCGATCACGTCCAGCCACCGGTGCTTCGAGAGGTTGGTGATGATGTCGGTTGTGATGGCATCGGAAAAATACTCCTGCTCGGCGTCGTCCGACAGGTTGGCGAACGGCAGTACGGCGATGAGCGGTCGCGTCTGGTCCGGCCCGGCTGCGGCGGTATCAGGCACGGGCTTCGCGTGTGATGTCACCACGCCTGTGATATCAGTGACTTCCCCCACAAACCGGAATCCTCTTCCGTGGACGGTGCGGATCAGGCGCTGGGCACCGCCATCGTCGCCTATGGCCTGCCGAACCGACCGGATCCGACTGCTCAAAGCGGCCTCGGACACGATCCGGCCACTCCACATCCTCTCGTGGATCTCGTCCTTAGGGATCATGCGTTCACGATTGGTCACCAACAGCGCCAGCAGCGCAAACACCTGGGGTTCGACCGCCACAGGCGCACCGTCCCTCCGCAATTCGAAGCGATCCATGTCCAACTCAAAGGCGTCGAAGCGGTAAACCATCGCGGAACACTTTTTTCGCAGAAGGTGGCGGGGCAATCGGCTGTTCTACAGAGGGTCCTCAGGAATTCTCCATTCCACCTGCAAGCTTCCCCGCGACGTATTCCTGAATATGGGCGTCTCGAAGTCACTGTCGACCCCGCAGCCCACAATACAAGGAGATACCAGAATGACCAACCTCAACACGATATCGATCGCCCCGGCCCCATCCGACACGCCGAATTTTGCCGCGATCAAGTCGAAGCAGCGCGCCGCCTGGACCGCCGGCGACTACTCCGTAGTCGGCACCACGCTCCAGATCGTGGGCGAGCGCCTCTGCGAGACACTCGATGTCCGCTCCGGCCAGCGCGTCCTCGATGTGGCCGCCGGCAACGGCAACGTCTCGCTCGCCGCCGCACGCCGCTTCTGCGACGTGACGTCGACCGACTACGTGCCCGCGCTCCTCGAGCGCGGCAGACAACGCGCCGAAAGCGAAGGTCTCGAGATTTCGTTTCAAGAGGCCGATGCCGAGCAGCTGTCGTTCGCCGATGCCTCGTTCGACATCGTCACCTCGAGCTTCGGTGTGATGTTTGCACCCGATCAGGATCGCGCCGCGGCCGAAATGCTGCGCGTCACCCGTCCGGGTGGGAAAATTGGTCTCGCGAACTGGACGCCGGAGAGCTTCATCGGCCAGCTGTTCAAGACGATCGGCAAACACCTGCCGCCGCCCGCGGCACTCAAGTCCCCGGCACTCTGGGGCACGAGGGACCGCCTCAACGAGCTATTCGACACGGATTCAAACACGATCGAAATCACCGCGGAGACCTACGTGTGGCGCTACAAGTCGCCGCGCCACTGGCTCGAGCTCTGGCGCGAGGTCTATGGCCCGCTGCAAAAGGCGTTCGGCGCTCTCGACGAGGCCGCGCAGGAGCAGCTTGCCATCGATCTGCTCGCGTTGATCGACCGCTGCAACGTCGCCCATGACGGCACGATGGTCGTCCCGGCCGAGTATGTGGAGGTTGTCGTCACCAAGCGAGCCGCCTGATCCGATCTGCGACTCCGGCGCCGCGAACCCATGTGCCTTGTGCGCCGGGGTTCGCGGACCGCCAGGGGCCATCCATTCGGTAAGTTAAGATACCGAATAGTCCCCTGCCCCGATCGGCTAGCCGCCCGGCGCTCGCAACGCCGCTCTGAGCGCGCGCAGCGCCGCCGTTTGATCGGGCTCGCGCATGCAGGTCAGTAGCAGATCGCGCGGAAGCTGCGGTAGAAGCTCGCTACGCGGAATCTCGGTGTAGTTTTTGTCGCCGACCGCTCCGCGCAGCGCGAAGAAACGCAGCGACCCGCGCTCGTAGAACCACACTTCGCGCACACCAAGCTTGCGGTAGACTTCCAGCTTATCGATACCGCCGGAGGTCCAGACGACCTCGATTGCGACGTCGGGGCGATCGTGATCGTCGACGGCGGTCCTACCGATGGTGTAGCACTCATCGGCTTCCGCGCCGCGCTCCTGCTTTTGGTCTTTGAGCGTCCACGACCCGTAACCTTCGAGCTGCACGCCGGCCACCTCGGACCACGCTTCGAATAGGCGCGCGAAACGCTTCTTGTCGATCTCGTGATAGCGGGACGGAGACATGAGCTCGATGACGCCTTTCAGATAGGTGATACGCGGCACGCTGCCCTCCCCGCGCATGGCGAGCAGCTTCTCGTAGTCGTCCCAGCTGCCGCGCAGATAGACGAAGTGGTCGATCGTGCGGGGATCGGGAGATGCGTCCAACCGATTTGCGGCGCTCATGAAATTAGGCTAGCACGAATCGCTGGACGGCAAAGCGCGGAAATCGCGCAATGCGCCAGGTTATGCAAGGGGCTACGCGAACGCGCGGGATAGACGCGCGAAAGCGAGCACGGTCAGCCCCCTCGCGACGAACGCCAGAGGGCCGAGCTCGATGCGGTACGCGAAGGTTTCGAGCCAGCGCTTCATGAGTATGTAGGCAACGGGCCACGCGATGAGGTTTGCGATCAAGACGAGAACCCCGAACTCGCCCGCGAACAGCCGGACGATGTCCCACACGCTCGCGCCCACGGTTTTGCGCAAGCCGATCTCCTTCGTGCGCCGCGCCGTCGTGAACGACGCGAGGCCGAAGAGGCCCAGACATGCGACCGTGATCGCGAGCAGCGAGAAGACCGTGAACATCTGCGCCTGGCGCCGCTCGCCGCGATACAGCGCGTCGAAGTCCTCGTCGAGGAAACGCCTCGTCACGGGCTGACTGGGTACGAACTGCCGCCACATCGAGTCGATGTGATCGAGCGTCTGCTCCAGGTTGCGACCCGTGATGCGAACCGAAGCTTCGCGAATCGTGCGAAACCCCGATGTCTGCACGGGCAATACGGCGTAGACGACCGGCTTCACGGCTTCGCGGATGGACTCGAGGTAAACGTCCTCCATCACACCGATCACCATGCCTTGAATCCCCGAGGCCTCGACGGTTCTGCCGACCGCGTCCGCGGGCGTCCACGCGAGGCGGGCGCTAGTACTTTCAAACGGCCTCTTCTTGGTGCCCATCGCGCGGCGCAGGCCGACGAGCGGCTGCGATGAGCCGCACCTGCGCGCAGACGAAACCCACCCTTGGCGCCGTCGAGCCAGCGCCACACGGTGGCAGGCGCAGAGAATTCACACGGGCAGCTCCTACTGCGGCGGCGCGCGGGGCGCGAACGGCGTCTGTGCGTCGGGCTCGCCCCGATCAAGGCGCTCGAGAATCCGCCCGATGACCACCGCATCCTCGATGCTCGCGATCACTTAGAACCTCCCGCCGCAGCGAGCGAAGATCTCGATGTCGATCGCGAACACGCACTTCAAGGGTTGCATCCGTGTCAGCGCCACGTGCACCGCTTCACTGCAAGCGGCTCGTCTGCGCCTCGAGCTCCGCGATGAGGTCGTCGATCGTCCCATCGTCCGGTTGTTCAGTATTCCCAACCACCGCAATGTGTCTATACTCTGGGACTTGGAGCGGGACACGGTGAGGGGGGGAATCTCATGAACAGCCTACACTGGCGCGCTTGCGCGACGGCGGTATCTTTAGCGCTCGGCGGCGTCGCAGCCGCTCAAGAAGTCGGTCCGGAGGAAGTCACGGTCACAGGCTCGCGAATCCGAGCCACCGGCTTTTCCACGCCGACGCCGGTCACGACCGTGACCTCGGACGAGCTCGATCTGATGGCGCCGGGCAATCTGATCGAATCGGTCACCCAACTGCCGATGTTATTCAACAGCACGACGCAGGATAACCCCGGCAACTTTTTCGGAACCCCGGGTTCCGGCAGCCTGAACATCCGCGGTCTGAACACGAACCGGACGTTGACACTGTTGAACGGCCGTCGAATGACACCGTCGAACCGCATCGGCGCCGTCGACATCAATTCGTTCCCCGAAGTGCTCATCGAGCGCCTCGAGGTCGTGACCGGCGGCGCATCGGCCGCTTACGGCACCGACGCGGTGGCCGGCGTCGCGAACTTCATTCTCGACACGGATTTCGAAGGGCTCAAAACCCATATCCAGGGAGGCACCAGCTCGTCAAACAGCCGCGGCACCTGGGAAGTCGGCGCGGCCTACGGCACCGAAATCGGCGAACGCGGTCACCTGATCGTGTCGGCCGAAGCCTATGAGCAAGACGGCGTGCACGGCTACGACAGCCAAAGCTGGTACGAGGCCTGGGGCCAGGTCCGCGTCCCCGGGACGAGCCTGGACTTGGTCGTACCGAACGTCGTTTCGACGCAGGGCTCGCAGAACGGCATCATCTCGGCGCCGGGGTCGGCGCTCAACAATTGGGAATTTAATCCGGACGGCACGGCCGGACCGTTCGTATTCGGCAGTCCGTCCGGCGGCGGTGCCCATTCGATCGCGAACGGCGGCAGCGGCACGCCGAACGGCACAGAATACGCGACGCTCTCCCCGGAAGCGGATCGCAATAACGTCTTCTTGTACTACGACTTCGACCTCAACGACAGCACGAATCTCTACGCTCAAGTGACTCGCGGCCAGAACACGAGCCTCAGTCACAACCTCGGCGGCGTGTTCACGGGTGCTTCGAACGGGTTGAGGGTCTTCAGCGGCAACGCATTCTTGCCCGCTAACGTTCAAGCGATCATGGATTCCGAAGGGCTCGCCTCGTTTTCTTTCCAGCGCTTCGGCAGCCTTGCCGATCTTGCGTCGGGGGCTGCACAGGAAACCGAGAACACGTCGACAGCGCTGACGTTGGGTTTCGAGAGGGATATTTTGGCTGACGGAATGCTCGACGGCTGGCAAGTGCGCGGCTACGTCCAGTCCGGCCGAGCCGATCACATCGGTCGCCACATCAACGGCATCCGGATCGATCGCGTCCCCGCCGCTCTCGATGCGGTATTCGACGGCAGCGGCAACATCGTCTGCTACGCCGCCTTGCAGGACCCGGCCAATTGGAGCGACTGCGTGCCGGTCAACCTGTTCGGCGCCGGCAATGCGTCCGCGGCGGCCATTGATTACCTGACCGGCTTGGACGCGGGCACGGTGGTAACCAATTCGCCCGTGTCTTTTTCGGATTCGGGTTTTTCCAAGGGACGAACGATCAGTTACACGTCGGGTGAAGACAAGATCACCGACACCGAGTACGAACAGGACCTGATCGAGTTCTCGCTGGACGGCCAGATTGCCGAAGGGTGGGCGGGGCCGATCTTGGCGGGCTTCGGCGTCCACTACCGCGAAGAGAGCATCCTGCAGGTGGCGATCGACCACACGAACCCGAGCGGCGATTTCGCTTCGCGGCCGGCGTTGTTTGACCCGACTATCGTGCGCGGCGTCGGCACCGGCATGAGCGAGCGCACGACGGCCATTCAGTTTGCTTCCGTGCCGAATCTCGACGGCGGTTACGACGTCAAGGAGGCTTTCGCCGAGTTCATCATCCCGCTCGTCTCCGATAAGCCGGCCGCCGATAGCCTGACGGCGACGCTTGCCGCGCGCTGGGCCGACTACTCCGGCAGCGGCTCGATCCAAGCCTGGAAGTACGGCCTCGATTGGCAAGTCAACGACCTGTTGCGCGTGCGCACGACCGTCTCGCGGGACGTGCGCGCGGCCACGCTCGCAGAGCGATTGGACCGCACCGGCGGCGTTGCCAACATCGAGGACCGGGCTTTCGGCCCGGGTGCGCGGTTTGACACGAGCCTCGCTTCAGGCGGCAACCCGAATCTGAACCCGGAAGAAGCCGACACACGCACGATCGGGCTGGTTTTCCAGCCGCCGGGATTATCGGGATTCCAGGCCTCGGTCGACTGGTACGAAATCGACATTAGCGGCGCCGTCGGTCAGCTCGGCATCCAGGCCCTCGTCGACGAATGCTTCGATTTTCCAAATAGCGATACGTGTAACTTGGTCCATCGGAGCCCGGTTACAAACGTTATCGTGCTGGTCGAAAACATATTCGTGAATATCAACGCGGCCAAGGCGAGCGGCATCGATCTCGAGCTCGCTTATCGAGCCGACGTCGGTCCGGGTTCATTAGGGTGGCGTTTCCTGGCCACGCAGCTCAGCGAAAACTCGATTACGAATTTCGGCGCGGCCAAGGTCGACTTCGCGGGCGATATCGGCATACAGGAGTTCCCGGATCTCAAATTCACGACCAGCCTCACCTGGAATCAGGGTCCGTTCTCGGCCTTCGTGCAAGCGCGCTACATCGATTCCGGCCTCTATGACGCGCGTGATATCGAGGGCGTGACCATCAGCGATAACAGCGTCGACTCGGTGCTCTACACCGACGCGCGCATATCGTATGGCAAGGACCGGTCCAACGGCCGCTGGGAGGTCTTCGGCAGCGTCACGAACCTGTTTGATGAGGACCCGCCGGTCGCGCCCGCGTTCAGCAGCTTCTCGGGCCAAACGAGTCAGGTCAATGCTGGCATCCACGACCTCCTCGGCCGTCGCTATACCGTCGGGTTCACGTACGACTTGTAAGCGCTAACGCTCGGCGGTCGGGCTATCGCTACAAGGACATGATGGACGAGACGGCCGAGCCGGCCGAGTGGGGCGACGAGCTCTCCGCGGAGGGGCGCATGGCCGCGATTGTTTACGGCAGAAACCCCTCCGCGGAGGGATTTTTCCGCCATCCGCCCGCGTGAGCCGGCGGCCGTCTACCAGCTGATCACTTCCGCAGCGAGGGCAGTCGGCGGCCGTGCGTAAGCGTCAGCCGCCGAGCGTTCACCGCAAGCGGCTCGTCTGCGCCTCGAGCTCCGTGATGAGGTCGTCGATCGTTCCATTGCTGAGCACACGGTGATACTCGGCGCGCTTGAGCGCGAGATCGCTGACCTGATCGGCGAGAATATTGATGATGCGCCACATGCCGTCGCGCTCTTGCAGCAGGTAATCGAGCGAAATGTCGTCCTGGTCGGCGCGCGTGATGGCGGCGTGCACCTGCACGCGTCCGTTGCCTTCGTCCTCGCTGCCCTGCGCCGCGAACGTCTCGGGCGTGACGTCGGCGAACCGCGAGACGTAGGTCATGACGCTGAGCCGCTCGAAAGCCGCGACGAACCGCTGCTGCTGCTCGGCGCTGAGCTTATCCCAGTAGCGGCGGATCGAGAGCTCGGCGATGTAGGGTAAATCGTGGGTGCGCTCGACGATCGGGCGCAGGGCCTCATAGCGCTGCTCGAGGCTCTGCTCGGAGCTTCCAGCAGCCTGCGCGACGATCGCTTCGTGCAACGCGGTGATGATCTCGGTCGGAGTTGCGGCATCCTGCAGCTCCTCTTGCGCGGCGATCCTCGGCGCCGCGAGCACCGCTACGCCGGCGACGGCGCATACGATGAGAAGCTCACTCACGCGGCACTCCATAGGCTCGACCCTTCCAGCTCGCACGCACGCCACGCCAGTAATTTACCGCGGAGCCGAAGGTCATGGCGAGATATAGGACCGCCGCGAGCGGCAGCGTGAGACTCGAGATCCACGGCAGGCCGTAGAAGCGCACCACGGGGAGATACGCGCCCGCCATGGCCGCAAGCGCGAGCGTGCTCACCGCGAGCACGCCGGGCGTAGGGCTAGATAGCGGTGCCGCGATCGGTCCCACGAACAGCACGGCCATGATCCCGGCAACGGCGAGCAACAAGGCGGCCGAATAATCGAGCTGCGTGAATGCGCTGCGGCTCACCATGCGCCAGAAGGCAGCGAGGCTCACATACGCGCGCCGGCTCACGACGCCATGGCTCAAGCCGAGCCAGAGCCCATGACGCGCCGCCTTGACGCGCTTCGCCAGGCTCACGTCATCGATGAGCGCATCGCGGATGGCCGCGAACCCCCCGATCTCTTTGAGCACTCGCGTGGCGACGAGGACGCAGCCGCCCGCGGCCGCGGCGGTCGCCGTGCCGCGCGCATTGACACGCGCGAACGGGTACAGGAGCTTGAAAAAGAACACAAACGGCGGCGCCAGCAGCCTTTCCCAGATTCCGCGCGTATTGAGCCTCGCCATGACCGAGACGAGCTCGGCTTGCGTGTCGCGCGACTTCGCGAGCAGCGCCGGAATCATGGCGGGCTTCAGCTCGATATCCGCGTCGAGCAGCAACGTGAAGCCCGTCGCGACGCGTGCGAGCGCCTGCTCGAGCGCCCAGAGCTTGCCGCCCCAGCCCGCCGGCAACGGCGCGCCGCGGACCACCTCGATCGCAAGCGCAAAAGCGGGCTCGGGCGCTGCCGCCGCGTGCGCCAACGACACGCGTAGCCGCGTGCAGATTTCGGCCGTTCCATCCGTCGACTCGTCGTCGATGACGAGCACG
>DATCIQ010000303.1:0-5731 GCA_036507635.1 Gammaproteobacteria bacterium | reverse complement strand
TCATTGCGGCGTGCTCTTCCGCCACGTGACCGTGACCGTTGCGCCGCGCCCGGCGCCGGAGCTCTCTGCGCCGACCGCAGCCCCGCACATCTCGGCCAAACGTTTGACGAGATACAGCCCCAAACCGGAGCCCGGTGTCGTGCGCTTGAGCTCGTCGCCGAGGCGATAGAACTTCTCGAAGATCATTTCGGCCTCCTCGGGGGGGAAGCCGATGCCGTCGTCACGGACCGTCAAAGTCAATTTCTCTTGGCTCTGCACGGCGCCGATGGCGATCACGTGACCGGACCCTGCGATGCACGCCTTGACGGCATTGTCGAGCAGGTTACGCAAGATGGATTCGAGCGCCGTACGATCGGCCGGCACCGTGAGCGACTCCGGCACGTCGATCGCGACGCCGATTTCGTGCCGGCGGGTGCGCTCGGCGATTTCCGCGACACTCGCTTCGACGACCGTCTTGAGAGGTATGCGCTCGAGCGTCGGACGATGCCGGCCCTCTTCGAGCCGCGTGGCGTCGAGCAGGTTATCGACCATGCGCAGCAACCGCTCGCCGTCCTCGAGGATGCGCGCGCCCAAACGCTTGCCGTCGGCATCGGCGGAGCGCAGCACGAGCGTCTCCGCGGCAAGCTGGACGCTCGCGAGCGGGCTCTTGAACTCGTGCGAAACCGCGGCAAGAAAATTCTGCTGTCGCAGGCGCAGCTCGCGGTCGTGGCGGATCGCGCGCGTCATGATCAGCATGCCGCCGAACAGCACCGCGAGGAAAAAACCGCCTTCCCAGAAATAGCGATTCGTGCGCGCGTCGCTCGAGCTTGCGAGCTCCGCGAGCGCGGCCGCGCGCACGTCATCGGCGGGCGTGTCGCTGAGCGCCGGGGACAGCGCGCGCAGATCGTCGGCCGCGGCGCCCGCGTAGAGCGCCTCGAAGCGCTGCTCGACGAATCGTGTAAACAACACATTGTCGCGTATCCAGTACACGGCCTGCGCCGTTGAAATGATCAAGAGCGCGAGGAAGCCGAGCTGAAGCGCTCTACTCGGATCGCGTTTGATAGTCATGCGACGGATCTCGCGAGCTTGGGATCACTGAGCGCCGCGCCGAGGGCGGCGGCGAGCCGGTCGACGTCGACACGGCTATGAGCCAACGATAGGAAACCGATCTCGTAGGCCGAGGGAGCGAGCGCGATGCCTTTGGCGAGCAAGGTATGAAAAACGCGCGCATAGACCCCGGCCGTGCGCGCGTCGATACGCTCGGTCTGCCGCGGCGGCTCCGCCGCGAACAACGCGAGCCAAAACATCGACCCGAGGCGCGCGAGCGATGCCGTCACGGCGCTGCCGGCAAGCGCCGCCGTCAAGGCTTGCTCGAAGTAGCGCCCGAGCTCGTCGAGGCGCCGCCAACCGTCCTCTTGAGTCATGATCTTGAGCGTCGCGAGCCCCGCCGTCATGGCTACGGGATTGCCCGACAGCGTGCCGGCCTGGTAGACGCGGCCTTCCGGGGACAAATGCCGCATGAGCGCGCGCGGGCCTGCGAACGCGCCGACCGGCATGCCGCCGCCGATCACCTTACCGAACGTCACGAGGTCGGGCCGGATGCCGTAGTGCTCCGCCGCGCCGCCCGGACCCAAGCGAAATCCGCTGATGACCTCGTCGAAAACGAGCAGTGCGCCGTACCGATCGCAAAGCGAGCGCAGGGCCCGCAAGAATTCGGGGCGCTGCAGCAGCAAGCCGTTGTTCGCGGGCACGGGCTCGATGACCACGGCCGCGATCCGCTTCCCGTCTTCCGCAAAGAGCTTGTTGAGCGCCGTCCCGTCGTCGAGCGGCAGCACGCGTGTCAAGGCCGTGAAGGTCGCGGGCACGCCTGCCGAGGAAGGTTGCCCGAAGGTCGCGAGCCCGGAGCCTGCGGCAACGAGCAAATGATCGACGTGGCCGTGATAGCAGCCCGAAAACTTGACGATGAGATCGCGGCCTGTGGCGCCGCGCGCGAGCCTGACGGCGCTCATGACGGCCTCCGTTCCCGACGACACGAAGCGCACCTGCTCGATGCCCGGATAACTCGCGACGACGAGCTCCGCGAGCTCGATCTCGGGCATGCACGGGGCGCCGTACGAAGTGCCGCGGCGGCATGCGTCCTCGATGGCCTCGAGCACCTTGGGATGGGCATGGCCGAGAATGAGCGGGCCCCAAGAGCCCACGAAATCGAGGTACTCATTGCCGTCGACGTCGACGACGGTCGCGCCGCGCGCGCTCTGAATGACGAGCGGCGTACCGCCGACGCCGCCATAGGCGCGAACCGGTGAGCTCACGCCGCCCGGAAGCACGGCTTCGGCGCGGGCGAACCAACGCGCAGATTCCTCGCCTGCCATCATAGCCAACCTCCGCACAGCGCGTCGCGCGCATGATAGGTGATGATCTGGTCGGCGCCGGCGCGCCGAATTGCGAGCAGGTTCTCGCGCACCACGGCGGGCTCGTCGAGCCAGCCGTTGGCGGCGGCGGCTTTGACGGCCGAATACTCACCCGATACGTTGTACGCCGCGAGCGGCAAGCGGCTCGCCTCGCGGACTGCGCGGATCACGTCGAGATAGGGCAGCGCGGGTTTGACCATGAGCATGTCGGCGCCTTCCAGAGTGTCGAGCTCGGCTTCATGCAGCGCTTCGCGCACGTTGCGGCAGTCCATTTGGTAGCCCTTGCGGTCGCCGCTCATCGGCGTTGAGTCCGCGGCGTCGCGAAACGGCCCATAATACGCAGACGCATATTTGACTGCATAAGACAGCAGCACGACATCCTCGAAGCCTTCCGCGTCGAGCGCGTCGCGAATCGCGGCGACGCGGCCGTCCATCATGTCCGACGGCGCGACCACGTCCGCGCCCGCGCGCGCATGACTCAATGCCGCGGCGACGAGCGGCACGAGCGACGCGTCGTTATCGACGCGGTCGCCGTCGAGCACGCCACAATGCCCGTGGTCGGTGTAGGCGCAGAGGCACACGTCGGTCATGACGACGAGCGCATCGCCGAAGGATTGCTTGAGCCGCGTGACGGCCGTTTGCACGGCGCCGTTCGCGGCCGCAGCCGCGGCGCCGTCGGGCGTCTTGCCGCCTAAGTCCGGATGGCCGAACAGCAACACGGAGCGAATGCCGAGCTTAAGATCCGCCGCGACGTCGCGTAACAAGCCCTCGACGCCGACTTGGGCGATACCCGGCATCGACGGCACGGCGATCTCGCCGCGGCCGGGCATCACGAAGTGCGGCATGATGAGCGATCGCGCCGAGATTTCCGTCTCGCCGACGAGATCGCGCAACGCAGCCGTGCGGCGCAGGCGCCGCGGCCGCACGCGCTCGGGCGTCGTGATTTTGGGTCTAGCCATGCATCGCCTCCAGTAGACCTTCCAAGCTCGGCTCGCGGGCCTCCGCCGTGACGCGAAACCCGTGGGAGCGCGCCGCGGCACTCGTCGTCGGCCCGATCGTGAACACGCCGATCGCCGCGTCGACATCGACTTGATTGGCAAATCCTGCGACCGCCGAAGGGCTCGCGAAGAGGATTTTATCCGCGTGCAATGCCGACAAGGGCTGCTTCGGTCCGCGCGAGGGGCTAGGGATCGTGCGATAGACGGCGAAGCGCTCGCAAACGGCGCCCGCGGCCGTGAGCTTGCGTTCGAGCAGCGTCGCTGCATTCTCCGCGACGGCGATCAGACAGCGTGCGCCGGGCGCCCATTCGCGCCGCGCGACGAGCGATTCGGCGAGCGAGAGCGCCGTGCCGCCGCCGGTATGGTCGATACGGCCGAACGCACCGCGCGCCGCGTGAGCGGTGGCATCCCCGATTGCGGCCAACCGCGTGTGCGGCGCGAGCGCCCCAGGATGGAGCGCGACAAATCTCCCGACGCCGCGCGCCGACGTGAAAATCAACCACTCGGCCGTCGCGGCGCTCGCTCTGAGCTTTGCCCGCAATTCGGGCGTATCGATGTCTTGCGTCGTAAGGCACGGATAAACGAGAACTTGCGCCCCTGTGCGCTCGAGTCGCGCGGCCCATTCAGCGCTGTCTTCGGCGCTCCGGGTCACGATCACGCGTTGTCCGCGGAAGTCCGCCATCTCACGCCGCCTCGATCGCGCGCCAGGCAGCGGCCGCGAGCGTACGAGCATCCTTGCTTTCGGCACGCGCCGTCAGTACGCGTCCTTCGCGCTCGAGCATCGCGACGAGCTTGAAACCGCGCGACCCTCGCGTGCAGTGCGCGCCGAAGGCCATCTCGCAGCCGCCCTCGACGCGCGCGAGCAGCTCGCGTTCCGCGCCGACCGTCGTCCGCGTCGCCGGGTCATCGAGCGCCTCGAGCGCCGCGACGACGTCCGCGCGGTCGCGGCGGCATTGGACCGCGAGCGCTCCCTGAGCGGGCGCTGGAACGAAGCGCCCAGGATCGAGCCGCAGCACGACGAGCCCGTCGAGCGCCGCGGCGAGCACTTCGGTGCGCTCGCGCAGGCGCTCGATGCCGGCTGCGGCGAGCAGAATCGCGTCGTAGTGCCCGTCCTGGAGACGCTTGATGCGCGTCGGAACGTTGCCGCGCAGCGGTCGAGTCTCGAGATCGGCACGAAAATGCTTGAGCCATACGCGCCGTCTTGCGGAGGCCGTGCCGATGCGGGTTCCCTCGACGAGCGGCAGCAGCGCGTCACTCCCGGCCGCAAGAGCCGGCTGCCGCACGAGCAACACGTCGGCGGGATCGCGCCGGGCCGGAATCGCGGCGATCACGAGCTCGACGGGGGAGCGCGTCGGCAAGTCCTTGAACGAGTGGACGGCGAGATCGACGTCACCGGCAAGCAGCGCGTCCTCGATCTCGCGCACGAAAACGCCTTGGGGACCGATAGAGCCGAAGCTCGTGGCGGCCGACCGGTCGCCGGCCGTGCGAATGGTCATGAGCTCCGTTTCGAACCCCGCGGCGCCGAGGCTTTCCGCGATCATCTTCGATTGCGTGCGCGCGAGATCCGAGCCGCGCGTGCCGAGCTTGAGCTTCATCGCTGCGCCTCCTTGCGGGGCGTGCTTTGCTTCAAGGCGGCGCGCAACTCGTCGGCGAACTCGGGCTCGAGACCGCTCAAGAAGGCTTCGATCGATCCATCGGGACCCGTGGACAACAAACCGCGCAATCCCAGGCAGGGAATGTGCGCGAAGCGCCGCGCGAGGACCTCGCACCAGGTTTCGATGACTGCACGCTCGCGCTCGCCGAGGCCTTTGAGCTCCTTCTTGAGCAGGCGGTTGACGCCCTCTTGCGCCGTGCGCCGATAACGCTGCTGCAGCGCGCCGAACAGCGGCCCGTAATATCGTTCGGCGAACCGCTCCTGAAGCTTGTCGAGCGCGGCGTCGACTTGCTCGCGCGCTTGCGCGGCCTCAAGCAGCCGCGCGCCACGATTGCTTTCGGCGCGCGCGACGATGTCGTCCATGCCGAGACGCGGAATCGCGACCTTGCGGCAGGCGCTCGCATCGACATTCGCGGGCACAGCCATATCGACGATCAACGGCGCGCGGCCCGAGGGCGCTTTGGCGGCGAGGCGTTCCAGCGCGGCTTCGCTGAGCACCGGCTCTTGGGCGCCCGTCGCGGTGAGCACGGCTTCGACGGCCGGCGGATCGGCGCGGAACGAGTCGAGCGACTGCGCTCGTGCGCCGAACCGCTCGGCCAACGCGCGCGCCTTGTCGAGCGTGCGGTTGACGATCACGAGGGGAGTGCCCGCCGCGTGCAACGAAACGGCGGCGCGCTCGGTCATCGGCG
>DATCIQ010000302.1:0-5605 GCA_036507635.1 Gammaproteobacteria bacterium | reverse complement strand
GAGCGAGCTTCGCTCGCGAAAGAGTCGCGAGCGAAGCTCGCTCCTACCAATCCTAATTCATCGCGATGGTGATTCCCTTCTGCTCGAGAAGCTTGCGCACGAGCGCCTCGGATTCCGGCTGCGGGCGCGGCGGTTGCCCTTCGTTGGCGGCGATGCCCTCTGCCCAGTCGAGAATCGAGTGACCTTTGTTGTCCTTGACGTCGAGACGCGCGCCTTTGTCCACCAAGTACTGAATGACGTTATTCGTCCCCTTGAACACGGCTGCCATGACGCCCGTGATCCCTTCGCTCGTTGCGGCGTTCACGTCCATACCGAGCTCCTCGACGAGCAAATCCAGCGACCCGAGGATCTCCTCGTCGCTGCGGATGTAACCCTGCCCTAGCGGCCAGCCGGCGCCCGCGAGCAACAACAGCGCGGTCTCGCCCTTTTCCGTAACGACGTTCGGATCAGCGCCGTGTGCGAGCAAATACCGCATGACTTCGATATCGCCGTTCCACGCCGCACGCAAGAACGGCGTGCCGCCTTTGAGCTCCGTCCAGCGCATGTCGAACGAACCGCGATGCTTGATCTTCCCGGAAAGCTTTTGCTCGAGATTGGCACCGGCCGCGACGAGCGTTTCGATCATGGCCATGTGCCCGGCCTGCGGCATTTCGGGTGCCGGCGCCTGCGACCATTGTTGGTTGCGCAAGTCGATGACCGCATACAGCGGTGCGCGGCCGTTGACGTCGGCGAGGCTCGGATCCGCGCCATGCTCGAGCAGCATGCGGGCGAGATCGTAATGGCCGTTGACGAGCGCGATGAGCAACGGGCTCGTCGCATCGGCACCGGTTTGGTTGGCGTCGGCGCCTCCTTCGACGAGCGCGCGCGCCGCCTCGACGTGACCTTGACGCGCCGCGAAAAGAAGCGCGGTCATTCCTCCCGGCGGCCGTCGCTCGGGCTTCGTCGAAGGAACCGTTCCCGCGGACGGATCGGCACCGGCTGCAAGCAACGTTTGGATGACTGCCGTATGACCTTCCGCGGCCGCGAACATGAGCGGAGTGAATTGGCGCACCTGCTTCGCATTGACGTCGGCGCCGTGCTCGATGAGCACACGCACCGCATTGGGATTTCCGGTCTTGGCCGTGAGCATGAGGACCGTTTCGAGCGTTTCGGTGAGCACGGCATTCGCATCGTGCCCCGCGGCAAGCAACCGCTCGATCATGTCCGCGCTGCCGTTCACGGTCGCCAGGTACATCGGCGTCGCACCGGTGCGGTTGGCGGCGCGGAAGTCGGCACCCGCGCGCAGGAGCTCGTCGGCGATCTCGAGGTTGTCGAGGTGCGCCGCCCAGTGCAACGCCGTCATACCGTCGGGCTGCGTCGCATTGACGTCGACCGTTTGGCGCAACAGCGCACGAATCTCGCGCACGTCGTTGTTCATCGCCGCATCGGCGAGAGGTGAATCGGCCCGCGCAACCGCAACCGCCGCAAACGACATGGCTACTGCGCCGCAACATCCGACAAAAGCTCTAAAACTCATGGCTGTGATGCCTCCTCAAAAAACGCGTCCGATTCGGTTGAGCGGTGCGCCCTCCGCGGACTCTTATCACACCCACTGAGCAGAGACAATAGCAAGCACTACACCCCTCGGGACCGGCGTGCTATAAAGGCTTGCTCACCGGAAACACGATCTTGGACATAAGCTTTCGGTCGGCGGTGCAACGGGGAGAATGGGTGAATAAGCGGCTGCTGATCGCATTCGCATCGATTGCCGGCGCCTGGACCGGAAGCGCCTTCGGCCAGGACGCGCACAGCCCCCGCGAGCCCCTTTCTGCTCAACAGCGATTTCTCGAACAGTATTGCATCGAGTGCCATAACAGCACCGATACTTCCGCTGCGGCGCTGTTCGCGGGCTTGTTCTTCGACGAGCTCGACGTCATGGACTTAGCCCGTGACCCGGAAACCTGGGAGAAGGTGGTCCGCAAGTTGCAGACCGGCATGATGCCGCCCGCGATCAAGGACCGTCCCGACCCGCTCGAGCAGCACGAGTTCCTGAGCTACCTGGAAACCGAGCTCGATGAATTGGCGGGCGCCAATCCCAATCCGGGCAGACCTGCCCTACATCGTGTCAATCGCACCGAATACGAGAATGCAATCCGCGATCTGCTCGCACTCGACGTCGACGCCGCAGTCCTGTTGCCGGCCGACGATTCGAGCTTCGGTTTCGACAATATCGCCGGATCGCTTGGCGTCTCTCCGGCGCTCCTCGAACGCTACGTGGCCGCGGCCGCCAAAATAAGCCGCCTCGCGATCGGCGACCCGACCACGGCCTCGCACCTCGTCAAGTACGTCGTCCCCGGCGACTACACGCAGAACGAGCACGTCGGGGGACTGCCTTTCGGCACGCGCGGCGGCATACTCGTCGAGCATTTCTTTCCCGTCGATGCCGAGTATTCGATCCGCGGCGACCTCGTCGAGCGGGGCGGCCGGATGTTCGGCTCGAACAACGGCCAAGCGGAGCAACTCGAGGTCACGCTCGACGGCGAGCAAATCGCGCTGCACGACTTGTCGTCCTACGAGGTCGCGGACGGAGCAACCGTCCGGATGTTCGTGCCTGCGGGCCCGCACACGATCGGCGCGGCGTTCGTGAAGAAAAACTTCGCGCCCGTCGAGGACATCTATCGGCCCTTTGAATTCAGCCTTTTCGAGCCCGCCATCGATCCCGATCCCGATTGGACGTTCGTGCCGCACTTGGGAAGCATCTCCGTGACGGGTCCTTTCAATACACAAGGTCGCGGCGAGACGCCGAGCCGGGCGAGAATATTCGTCTGCCGGCCGGCGGATGCGAGCGAGGAGCCCGCGTGCGCCAGGGAGATCGTCACGACGCTCGCAACGCGCGCCTTCCGCAAGCCCGTCGACGTCGAGCAAGTTTCGACGCTCATGAGTTTCTACGAGGCCGGCCGAGCCGAAGATACGTTCGACGACGGCATCGAGCTCGCGCTGCGCCGAATCCTTGCGAGTCCCGAATTCGTGTTCCGCTTCGAGCGCGATCCCGAGAGCATCGGCCCGGATGATTCTTATCGAATCAGCGACATCGAGCTCGCTTCGCGGCTTGCGTTCTTCTTGTGGAGCAGCATCCCCGACGACGAGCTACTCGGGCTAGCCGCCGACGAGCGCCTCCACGAGGCCGGCGTGCTGCGCCGCCAAGTTCGCCGTATGCTCGACGATCCGCGTTCCGATGCGCTCATCGAGAATTTCGCGGGTCAGTGGCTCTACTTGCGCAACCTCGACTCGAAGGGGGGGTCGGTCGAGTTCTTCCCCGATTTCGACGACAACTTGCGCGAGGCCTTTCGCACGGAGACCGAGCTCTTTTTCGCAAGCATCGTGCGCGAAGACCGTAACGTGCTGGACTTGCTCACGGCCGACTATACGTTCGTCAACGAGCGCCTTGCGGAGCACTACGGCATTCGCGGCGTCTACGGCAGTCGCTTCCGTCGCGTGGCGCACGTCAACGATGCGCGGCGCGGGCTGCTCGGCCAGGCCAGCATCCTCATGGCGACTTCATACCCGAACCGCACCTCGCCCGTGCAGCGCGGAGTTTGGGTTCTCGAGAACATCGTCGGCGCCGCTGTGCCGACGCCGCCGCCGAACGTGCCCGATCTCGAGGAATCCGCCGCGCACGAGAGCGCGCCGAAGACGCTGCGGGCGCAGATGGATTTGCACACGAGCGAGTCGTTCTGCGCGGGCTGTCACAAGATCATGGATCCGGTCGGGTTTGCGCTCGAGAACTTCGACGCGATCGGCCGCTGGCGCAGCGAAGAGCACGGCGAGCCGATCAACGCCACGGCGAAACTCGTAGACGGCACCGAAATCGCGGGCGCAGCCGACTTGCGCGCAGCCCTCGTCAGGTATTCCGACCGCTTCGTGCAAACGCTGACGGAAAAGCTCATGACCTACGCCGTGGGCCGTGGCCTCGAGTATTACGACATGCCGAGCGTGCGCGCGATCGCTCGCGAGGCGGAGAAAGACGACCATCGGTTCTCGTCCATCATCTTGGGGATCGTCTCGAGCGACGCATTTCGAATGCGGGCCGCGGAAGCGCTTCCCGAAGCGACTGAAATCGTGGCTGAGCGCTAAGGGCCACACTTTAGGAGACTGCAACGATGTTCATCACCAGAAGGCATCTTCCACGCCGAACGTTCCTGCGAGGCCTGGGCGCGACCGTCGCCCTGCCCTTGCTCGACGCCATGGTGCCGGCAATGGCAGCTACGCTCAAGCCGATCACGCGTTACAGTTTCCTGCACGTACCGCACGGCGCAAGCCCGGGCTACTGGAAGCCGAACGGCGTCGGTAAGCAGTGGGAGCTCTCCCCGATTCTGGAGCCTCTGGCGCCGTTCAAGGATCAAATCACCGTGATCAGCAATCTGGATCACTTGATGGCGACGTCGTTGAGCCCCGAGGAAAGCGCCGGCGATCATTCGCGGACTGCGGCCGTATACCTGAGCGCGTCGCATCCGAAGCGCACGGAAGGCCAGGACATCTACTGCGGCGTCACGATCGACCAGGTGCTCGCGCAGAAGATCGGCCAGAGCAATCCTCTGCCTTCGCTCGAGCTCTGCATCGAGGACGTCGGCGCGCTCGGCGTTTGCGGCGTCGGTTACAGTTGCGCCTACACGAACTCCATTTCCTGGTCCTCGCCGACTTCTCCGTTGCCGATGGAGCGTAATCCGCAGGTCGTGTTCGAGCGTCTATTTGGCGACGGTAGCACGCCCGAAGCGCGCGCAGCGAGCAAACGCGAGGATCTCAGCATTCTCGATTCCGTCGTTGAGGACATGAACCGCTTGAAGAGAGGGCTCGGCCCCAGCGACCTTGCGAGACTCGACGCCTACCTCGAGGACATCCGCGAGATCGAGCGGCGCATCGCGATCGCGCAGCATACCGCCATGATCGAAGCGGAGCGTCCCGAGACCGCCGAGCTGCCTTTCCACGAGCACGTCGAGCTCATGTTCGACCTTCAGGCCCTGGCATTCCGCGCCGACGTCACCCGCATCGCGACCATGATGTTCTCGCGGGATTTGAGCGCCGCGGTATACCCGCAGAGCGGCGTGCCCGACGCGTACCATGCGCTGTCGCACCATCAGGACGATCCGACGCGCATGGCCCGCTACTCGAAGGTCAACACGTATCACGTCCAAGTCGTCACGCATCTGCTCGACAAGCTGCGCTCGACGCAGGACGGGGACGGCACTCTGCTCGATCATTCGCTCGTGCTGTTCGGCAGCCCCATGGGCAACTCCAATGCCCATGACCACATCGATCTGCCGGTCTTTCTCGCCGGCGGCGGCGCGGGCAAATACGAGGGTAACCGGCACATCACGAACCCGAAGGAGACGCCGATGGCGAATCTCTTCATGGCGATGGCCGCGAAGGAAGACATCGTCCTCGAGAGCTTCGGCGACAGCACGGGCGCGCTCGACGTGTAGGAGCGAGCTTCGCTCGCGATTCTTACTCTTTCGGCGCGGGACAGCCGCTTCAAGAATCGCGAGCGGAGCTCGCTCCTACAAGAGCGTCAGAACGCGATGCCGGGGGCGGGGAATGCCTTGCAGAACTCGGCGATCTCCGCGCGGAT
>DATCIQ010000301.1:0-7112 GCA_036507635.1 Gammaproteobacteria bacterium | reverse complement strand
TCCGACCGACTCGAACGGCAAGCTTGGTCGTCTGGCAATCAGCTTACCTGCCGCCGCGTGTGCGGCCGTTCTAGGAACCGATTTCGCTTTGGCCCAACCGGAGGCGACGCGCGAGCTAGAAGAAATCGTCGTCACCGCGCGCTTCCGCGAGGAATCGCTGCAACAGACGCCGCTTGCGATCACCGCAATCAGCGGCGAGAGCTTGGCGAACAATGGCGCGACGAGCGTCATCGACATTGCCGACTGGGCGCCGAACGTCGTCATCGATCAGCTGGGCTCCGGCTGGGGACCCACACTCGCCGCTACGGTTCGAGGTCTCGGCTTTGGCGACTTCAAAGCAACATCGGAGCCGACCGTGACGATTTACGTCGATGACGTCGTGCTCGGCCGGCCGACGGGCGCCATTCTCGATTTGCTCGATCTCGAGCGCGTCGAAGTACTGCGCGGCCCGCAAGGCACACTGTTCGGCAAGAACGCCATCGGCGGGGTCGTGCGCATGATTTCGCGCCGGCCCGGTGAAGGCGAGCAAGGCGGCGACGTCGAAGTCACGGTCGGGACCTACGACCGGCTCGACGTGCGCGGCTCGTTCGAGACGACGCTCATCGAGGACAAGCTGTTCTCACGCGTCTCGTACGTGTCGAAGCGCCGCGACGGCTGGCAGAACAACGTCGACTTCAGATGTTACATGGTCGAGAACGGCATGGGGCAGCTCGCGGGCGTCGGCGACGGCGTCGTCGGCTGGAGCCCCGATCCCGATGGCGCCGGTCCGCTCACCGCGGGACCGATCATGGGCGTAGTCGGGAGCCCGCAAGACAACGCGTTCGCGCTGCCCACCCGGACTTCGACGCGCGGCACGGATCGCGACTGCGTCGTCGGCACTTTCGGTGACGAGAACGTGCAAGCCGCGCGCGGCGTTTTGCGTTTCGTCCCGAGCGACAGATTCGAGCTCAATCTCACGGCGGACGTCACGGATCAAAAAGCCACGAGCCCCTACGATCTCTTGGAAAACGCGAATCCGGCCGCAGGGCTCACCGTTTTATACAACAACAACGTCGCCTTGCCGAACTGGGGCGTTCCTTATGACCAGCGCTTCATTCCGCCGAGTGAGGACATCAACTTCTCGGGCTTCAATTCCAACTCGGGCATCGACGGCGGCATCGAGACGCCGAACATCAACGACTTCAACCACTGGGGCCTGAGCAGCACGCTCGACTGGAACCTCGAGAGCCTGGCCATAAAGCTCATTGTCGCGCACCGTGAGTTCGATGCGCAGTGGGGCCGCGACTCCGATGCCTCGCCGATGCCGATCAACCATACTCTCGATACGTTTAGAGACGAGCAAGATACGGCAGAGCTGCGCGTCAGCGGGCAATTATTCAACGAACGAACGGAGTGGACCGTCGGCGCATTCTATTTCGATGCCGACGACTTCAATTCGAACATCTCGGTCCTATTCCCGTGCTTGTTCCCCACCGCCTGTATCGATCGCGTGGACACGCAGAACACGCAAAACACGGGTGTCTTCATCAACACCGTCACGAGCCTGACCGACCGCCTGTCGCTCGCAGTCGGCGTTCGCCGCAGCGAGGATGAGAAGACCATCCTTCAGGAACGTTTCAATCGCCAGGGTGTTTACTGTTGCGGCTTCGATCCGGTGACACCGGTCTTCGCCGATTCGACGGAAACCGATCCGATGGTGAGCCTCTCGTATGACGTCCGCGACGGCATCATGGTCTACGCCACGTACCAGGAGGGCTTCCGCGGCGGCGGCACGACGGCACGCCCGACGGCAACGACGCGCGTGCCATTCGGGCCCGAGACGCTCGAGAACTTCGAGATCGGCATCAAGTCGGATCTGCTCGATAATCGGTTGCGGTTGAACGCCTCGATTTTCGACATGGACTATAGCGACATGCAAATCGGCACGGCGGGCGTGGATCAGAACGGCCAACCTGCCTGGACCACGGGCAACGACGGCGCCGCAACCATCAAGGGATTCGAGGTCGAGCTGCAATCGACGATCGGCAACCATTGGCTGGTCGATGCCACTGTGGGTCACACGGACTTCCAATACAGCGAGGTGCCGACGCTCGCAGACTGCCTGGCCAAGGGCTTTCCGATCAATTCATGCACGGGCCTCATCGACATCGACAGCGTGGGCTTCAGAACACCGGACTACACGGCCTCGCTGAACGTCGCGTACTTGACGGATTTGAGCAACGGCAGCCAGTTCGCGATCCGCATCGGTGCGTCCTATCAGGACGAGACGTTCTTCGGCGCCAACGACGATCCGCTGGCGCGCTCGCCCGCGCATACGCTCACGAACGCGCGCATCACTTGGATATCGGCGGACAACACCTGGGAGGCGGCCTTGGCGGGCACGAACATCACCGACGAGCGAGCGATTCAGAGCAAGCTCAACTTCCTGAACCTCTTCGGCACGATTCAGACGACCTATATCCGTCCCGAAGAATGGGCAATGAGCATCAAAAAACACTTCTAATCTGGATTCTTCGACATACCGGGGCGTCAATCACTCTCGTGGTTGACGTCCTTTTCTTTTTAATCGCGGCGGGACGCCGCTCCTACGTGACCGCACGGGGCGGGACGCCGCTCCTACGTGAGCGCGGGCGGCGGCAGCTTCAATAGCGCGCGGGCCTCGGCGGGCGTCGCAACGCTGCGGCCGTACTCGGCGCTGAGATCCGCGACGCGCGCGACGAGCTCAGCATTCGACTCGGCGAGCCGGCTCTTGTCCCAGCGCACGTTGTCCTCGAGCCCGGTGCGGCAGTGGCCGCCGAGCTCGAGGCACCAGCGATTCACCTCGAGTTGGTGGCGGCCGATGCCGGCCGCGACCCACGTGGCTTCCGGCATGAGCTCCCGCAACTTCGCGACTTCGAACTCGAGGATGTCGCGTCGCGCGGGCAGCGCGTTCTTCACGCCGAGCACGAACTGCACGTGCAACGGCGCACGCAAGAGTCCCTCTTCCACGTAGCTCACGGCGTTATAGAGCATCGCGAGATCGAAGACTTCAATCTCGGGTTTCACGCCGTGCTCGTTCATTTTCGACGCGAGCTCGTGAATCAAATCCGGTGAATTCTCGTAAACGCGCGTCGGAAAGTTGCACGAGCCCGTCGACAAGGAGGCCATATCGGGACCGTGATGCAGCATGCCGCCGCGCTCGGATCCGACGCCCGAGCGGCCGCCCGTCGAAAACTGCACGACGATATCGGGACAGTGCTTGCGAATGCCGGCGAGGAACGCCGCGAACTTATCGGGATTCGAGGTCGGCGACTGGTCGTCGTTGCGCACGTGCACATGCACGATGGCGGCGCCGGCCTCGTACGCCGCGTGTGACGACTCGATCTGCTCGGGCACCGTGATCGGAACCGCGGGATTGTTCTCCTTGCGCGGCACCGAACCCGTGATTGCGACGGTGATGATGCAAGGCTGCAACGATCTTGATCCTCGAGAAAGCCGATCCGGAGTATACGCCGCGACCCCGCTGCGTCACGCAGTCGAGCGCTTAGGCCACGCCGCGCGCGCCGCGATGGGCCATCACCTCATAAGCGAGCCAACCGAACCCCGTCGCCGCGAGCTCTTGCGGCAGGCCGATATCTTTAAGCCATGGGCCGCCGAAGAACTCCCAACCGAGCGCCAAGTGTGTCCCCCAAATCAGTATTCCCGCTGCCATCGCGGCAATGGCGGCCGACTCGCCGCCGCGCGTGCTGTACAAACCGATCGTCAGCGGCACGAACAGGCCGACCATGCCGACGGCATACGCGGTCTCGAGCAGCTCGTAGGCATCTCGTCCCAAGTACGCGACGCCAAGGCTCGCGGCCGCGATCGTCAACGTCGCGCCGTAGCTCAAGCGCAGCAAAGGTTGGCGGGGCCAGGCCTTCAGTAGCAAGTTGTTCGAGAGAACCGTGCTCGGCGCGAGGATCGCGCTTTCGATCGTTGACATCACGGCCGACGTGACCGCGAGCACGAATACGATCTGCATGGGCGGGGACAACAACGCCACGGCGAGCGCCGGTAGCGTCGCCGTATCGCCCGTGTCCACGCCCAAGACGTCGGCGGCGAGCCCCGACAGCACGGGAATGAAGCCGAGCGCAACGTAGGCGACCCCCGCGATCACGCACGCGGAACGCGCGATATCGGCGGTTCGCGACGCAAACATCCGTTGCGTCAAATCCTGACCCGGGATGTTGCCGAGGACCCCGATCGCGAGCACGGATACCCAGCCGACGAACGATGCGAAGTCCTCGGTCGGAATCAGTACGAGCTTGTCCGCGGGCAAGCCCTCCGCGAGTCGTGAGAACCCGGCCCACAGCGGAGCGCTCCCAGCAAGCTCGGCCAGCACCGTCAGAGCGAGCACGGCGAGCCCGATCAAGATGAATACGAGCTGCGCCGCGTCCGTCAACGTGACCGACCACATGCCGCCGAGCAACGTGTACGCGGTCCCGAGCCCCGCGACGACCCAGAGCCCGTGTCCGAAGGGAATTCCCCAAAAGAGCTCGAGGATGCCCGCGAGCGCCACGAACTGAGCAGCGATCCACCCGAAATAGCCGGGTACCATGATGATGCTTGCAAGGATCTCGGCGCGCAGACCAAAGCGCCGCCGGTAAAAATCCGGCAACGTGATCAAATGCATCCGCCAAAGCCGCGACGCGAAAAAAAGCCCCGCGACCACGAGGCATAGACCTGCGCCGATGGGCTCGAGCGCCGTCGCGCGTAGGCCGGAGTCGCGAACTTCGTCCGTAGCCGTCAGCATCGTTCCTGCGCCGAACCAGGTCGCAAACAGCGTGGCCGCGGACAGCGACAAAGGCAGCCGGCGGCCCGCGACGAGATAGTCCTCCGCATTGCGGACGCGTCCGCGGGACCAAAGGGCGATCGCGAACAGCAGCACGAAGAATGCGAGCAGGGCGATGCCGAGGCTGGTGTTCAATTCCTTAGGTACCGCGTGACGCGACGAACGGCCATACTTTAAGATGGTGCGCAGAATACCAACAAAAACGATCTCGATAAGGAGACTTCGCATGGGATACCGGCTCGAAGCGGCAGTGGTGGTCATGGCGACGATGCTGACCGCTATCCCCGGTGCGGTCGATGCGCAGACGCGTCCGGAGCAGATCAACGGCCATCCGAATTTGAACGGTATTTGGCAAGCAGCCAACACGGCGTACTGGAACTTGGAGGCACATTCGGCCGCGGCGCTCGAAGATTTCTGGGAGCTCGGTTCGTTGGGCTCGATTCCCGCCGGCCAGAGCGTCGTCGAGGGGGGCACGATCCCCTACCTTCCCGAGGCGCTCGCGAAACGCGACGAGAACCGCGCGGGCTGGCCGAAGTCGGACCCCGAGGCGGCTTGTTATCTGCCGGGCATTCCGCGCGCCACCTACTTGCCGCACCCCTTCCAAATCGTGCAAGGGGACGGCGACATTCTGTTTGCCTACGCGTTTGCGAACGCGAATCGCGCGGTCCATTTCGAGGATGTCCGGGCTCTCGACGAAGTCCCGGTCGACCTCTGGATGGGCTGGTCGAACGGCGCATGGGACGGCGATACGCTCGTCGTCACGACGATCGCCAACGACGATCGCACCTGGCTCGACCGCGCCGGGAACTATCACAGCAACCAACTCACGGTCACGGAGAGGTTCACGCTCTTAAACCCCAATCACCTCCAGTACGAGGCGACGCTCGAGGACCCCGCGGCATTTTCGCGCCCGTGGACGATCGCGATGCCGCTCTACCGTCGCATGGAGCCGGATGTCGAGCTTCTCGAGTACAAGTGCGTCGAGCTCTCGGAACATTTGCTGTACAACGAGTTCCTCAAGGAACCTCTTGAGTAGTCTCCGCAACAGCGTGAATTTACGATAGAATTGAGCCAACATTAAAGGAGATGGAGCCCATGCGCATCAAACCCTTGAGCGTTCTTGCCGGTGCGTTGTTGACGGCGGCGAGCGCGATACCGGCCGCCGCGCATCACTCGTTTGCAGCGGAGTTCGACATCAACCGTCCGATCCAGCTCGAAGGCGTGGTGACGCGCATGGAGTTCAGTAACCCGCACTCGTGGCTGCACATCGAAGTCACGACGGAGGCCGGGGAAAAGCAGGAATGGGCCGTTGAAGGCGGTGCGCCCAACGCGTTGATTCGCCGCGGCTGGAACCGCAATTCGATCCCTGCCGGAACGCACGTGTTCGTCGAAGGCTACCAGGCCCGCGACCGATCGTTTCGCGCCAGCGGCCGCGAGGTCAAGCTGCCGGACGGCTCGAGCCTATTCATGGGGTCCGAAGGCGCCGGCGCACCCACCGCCGCGAATTAAGCACTCGTAGGAGCGCCGTCCCGGCGCGATCTTGTCGCGGCCGGAGGCCGCTCCCACACGGGTGGCCGCTCCTACTCGCCGGCGTTGATGTCGATAATTTCGGCGCCTTCCTGCGGCGGCCCGAAAATATTGCCCGACCGCGACGGTGGCGGTAAACCCTTGGCCGCCGCCTCGGCGACCTCCTTCTCGTACACGCGCTCACCGCTGAGCGAATGCCCGACGGCGCCGTTGCCCTCGTGGCAGGAATACTCGTACGTCTGATAGTCCGGCTGTTTCGTGATCATGAGTCGGAGCGTGAACGGAGCCGCGTACGCCACGGGATCCTCGACCGTCGTAATGTATTCGATCATCTCGGGATCGACGCGCGTGAACCGCTCCGTGAGCTTGAGCTCCGCGCTGTGGCGCGTGCCGTTGCCGTTCGGGCCGATGCTCGTCTCGCCAGTGAAATTCGTAGTCTCGACGACGAGCGTGTCGCCTTCCCAACGGCCCCGCGCGTTGCCCATGTACTGTCGAATGCCGTCGTCGAGATGCGGGCTGCCGTCGAGCTTGATCACGCGCGTGTCGTGGATCATCTCGTAAGTGATCGCCACGGCTTCCGGGTTCTGCGTAATGCGCATGCCGTTGCCGTAAATAACCGGCAGCGTCGACCCGAGCACGCCGCGCGTGATGCAGCGGTCGTACAGCGTAAAGTCTTCGAAACTGTTGAACGGGCCCGGGCCGAAAGTGCCGCGATCTCGACCGCCGGCGCGCGCGCGGCCGTTTCGAGGGCGACACGCTCGTCGTCGAGACGACC
>DATCIQ010000300.1:0-10403 GCA_036507635.1 Gammaproteobacteria bacterium | reverse complement strand
TCGCTCGCGATTCTTGAATCTTCGCGAGCGAAGCGAAGATCGCGAGCGAAGCTCGCTCCTACCAGAAAGGAGTGTCAGCGCCGCTGGCGCAGCGAGCTCGAATCGTTAGAAGGATAGAAGCGGACGCCGATCGTCAATGTCGAGACTTCCTCTTCGTTCTCGCTGAGCTCGATGGCCAACGCGACGACGTCGGTCAAATGCAAATCCCCGCCGATGCTGATCGAGGTCTCACCGAGGCCCGTGTCGCCGATGTCGGCGTATTCGGCGCCGGCGCGCACCTCGAAGTATTCGCCGAATCTCAGGCGCGCGCCGCCGATGGCGACGGCGCCTTCGTCCTCGAGGTTGCCGAGGCCGACGTCGAGATCGAGCAGCCTGATGCCCAAGCCGCCGTAAATGCTCCAACGCTCGCCGAATTCGAAAGCCTTGCCGGCGCCGATGGTTTTCTCGACCGATCCCGCGTCGCCGAGACCGTCGAACTCCCACTCGTGGTAGCCGCCGAACAGGAAGAATTGGTCGCGAATGTCGATCGAGAACTTGCCCCCGAGTCCGCTGGCATCGAGGTCGGCGGCCCCGACATCCCAGCTCGAGCCCACGTAGTCGAGGTCGAAGTAGTCGTAGCTGACGTCGCTGTTGTCTTGGGCGAGCGCGAAAGCCGGTGCAAACACTGCGAGCGCGAGTAATCGCTTCATGCGGGCTGACTCCTTAAAGGATTCGGCGAATGCGGGTCATCGTGGCACAGCGCCCTGCGTGTACATGCGACATAAGTCACATTCTCACAGCCTTTGGCCGCCGTCCACCTCGATGACCCGGCCATCGACATAGTCGTTCTCGAGGATATAAGTCACGGTTTGCGCGATCTCCTCGGGCTCGCCGAGCCGGCCGACGGGGATCGCGGCCGTCATCTTGGCGAGCACTTCGGGTTTCATGGATTTCAGTATGTCCGTGCGCACGAAACCCGGCGCAATGGCGTTGACCCGGATGCCATGGCGGGCGAGCTCCTTGGCCCACACCACGGTGAGTGCCGCGACCCCGGCCTTGGCCGCCGAATAGTTGCTTTGCCCGAAATTGCCGTGACGCGAGATGCTCGAGATGTTGATGATGGCGCCCCGAGTGCGAAGCTCGATCATGCGCGCCGCAGCCTCGCGGCCGCAGAGAAATACGCCGGTCAGGTTGACGTCGATTACGGCCTGCCATTGCGCGAGCGACATTCGCTCTTCGATGACGCCCTCCTTGGCCTTGACGAGCAATCCGTCGCGCAAGATCCCGGCATTGGCGATCGATGCGTCGAGCGCGCCGAAATCGGCGACCACCGCATCGTAGAGCGCGACGACGTCGCTCTCCTTGCCGACGTTGGCCGCATAGCGCCGGACGGTCACGCCCGCGGCCGTGCATTCCGCGTCCACGGCTTCCATGGCGTCCGTGTCGAGGTCGACGAGCGCGAGCCGCGCGCCTTTGGCCGCGAGCGCCTTCGCCATGGCCGCGCCGAGGCCCCGTGCGGCGCCCGTGATCACCACGGTTTTGTCGCGCAGATTCACGATCGGGATGCTACCGGCCGGGGCGGGACTTGGCCAGAAGATCGTCGGTCTACACGAAACTGCGGTATGCTCGCCCGCCCGGAATGACTGCCGCAACGCCCACCCGTCGAAACCCGTCGCTCACATGATCCTGTCCCGCCAATTCTTCGATCAGATCGCCATCGCTTTGTCGGCGCTGTGCATCGTTCATTGTCTGGTCGTTCCGATCGTCGTCGCGGTGTTGCCGATTGCCGTCGTGTCGCTCGGCGGGACGGGCCATTTCCACGCCCTCATGCTGTGGCTCGTGGTCCCGACGAGCGTGCTCGGGATCGGGCTTGGGCTCCGCGTCCATCGCCGCTCCTTGATCGCGCTGCTCGCAGTTTGCGGCCTCGCCGCGCTGGTTGCGGCCGCGCTCTGGGGCCACGCGTCGTGGTCGACGACGCTCGAGACGCTCGTGAGCGTCGTGGGTAGCCTCGTCCTCGCCACCGCGCATTGGCTCAATTTTCGCGAAGTACGGCGGCTCCACCGTCACTGCTGAGCAGCCCGAGCCTGCGACCGGACAGCCGTCCGCCTGCGATCGTCGCCTCGTGCGTGAGCTTGAGATCTACGTCGCCGACGTGCGAGGCGCAGACGATCTGCGTGCCGGCGGTCATCGCGGCCGCGATTTGCGTGCGGACGAGCGCGCGCGTCTCTGCATCGAGACCCTCCCACGGCTCGTCGAGCAACAAGATGCGCGGCGCGTTGATGAGCGTGCGCGCGAGCAGCACGCAGTGCATTTGACCGTACGAGAGCGTCGTCAGCGCGCGATTCGCAAGCGGCGTGAGCGCGAAGCGTTCCAACAAGTCCGCGACACGCGCCTCTTCCGGCGCGGCGAGCGCACGTGTGAGGCCGATGCTCGAGTCGATGCCGGATGCGACGCATTGCCGAACCGTGGACGGATAGCGATAGTCGGCGTGCAACTCCGCCGACACGTAGCCGATTCGGCGGCGTAGCTGCCAAACGTTGCGCGGATTGCCGAGCGCGGGCCAACGGATCGTACCGCCGCGCGCGGGGCGCAGTTGGCCATGCAAGAGCTTGAGGAACGTGCTCTTGCCGGCGCCGTTCGCACCTGAGATGCGCCAATGCTCGGCGCTGCCGAGTCGCCAATCGACGTCGCGGAGCACTCGCCGGCCGCGCATCCAGACGTCCGCATGCTCGATCTCGATGAGCGGGCCTCTTGTGGGAGCGAGCTCCGCTCGCGATTCTTGCCCTTTTGTAACGGCGACCTTCTCTCGCGCTCCCCGCCCCGCCGTAGGAGCGGCCTCCGGCCGCGATCTTGCGGTAATGCGCCCACGTTCGAGGCACAGCACATCGCTCGCCGGCGACGGCAGATCGCGCGCCTCGTGTGCGGAGCACACGATCGTCGTCGTGGCGGCGATGCGCTCGAGCATGGCTTCGAGCTCGCCGCGCGCGTCTCGATCGAGGCCGCTCGCGGGCTCGTCGAGCAGCAGCACGCTCGGCCGGAACGCGAGAGCGCGCGCAATCAGCACGCGTCGTTGCTCGCCTCGTGAGAGCTCGAGAAATCTCCGTTCCGCGAGGTATGCGAGCCCGCTTTCGCGCAGCAGCGCATGGGCGCGAATCTTGTCGGCCGGCGAGGGGCGGAAGCGCGGGATGTCGGTGCGAAAAACACCGGACATGACGACGGCCTCCGCTGTGAAATTCCAGCTCGCGCGCGCGTATCGATTCTGGAGCTCGGGCCCGACGAGCGTGATCCTGCGCCGCGCTTCGATCGCATCGGTCTTTACACCGTTGCCGAAATCGTAACGCCGCAAGCCGCGCGCGGGAGCGGGCCAGAGAAGCCCCGCGACGAGCGCGAGGAACGTCGATTTGCCGCTGCCGTTGGCGCCGATGACGCCCCAAAACGTCTTGGGGTTTAGTTGCCAGTCGATGCCCCGCAAGACGGGTGTTCCGGCGATGTCGACATCGACCCGTTCGAGTCGCACGAGCGGATGAGTAATGGCGGATTCCAAACTGGGTGTACATTAGCATTCATTTTCGCGCCGCGTATCGACCATGGAAAACATCATTCCGACGATCGACGACGTCGTCGCAGCGAGTGAGCGACTGCACGGTTGGCTCATCGACACCCCCGTGCTCGAATCGCCATTCCTCAATGACCGGCTGGGCACGCGCGTGCTCGTGAAGGCGGAGTGCCTCCAGTATGCGGGGAGCTTCAAGGTCCGCGGTGCGATGAATCGTCTGCTGCGCCTCGCGCATGCGGAGCGCCGCAACGGCGTCGTCGCCTATTCGTCGGGCAATCATGCACAGGCCGTTGCGCTCGCGGCGCGATGGCTCGGTGTGCCTGCGACCGTCGTCATGCCCGAGGATGCGCCGGAAACGAAAAAGAACGGCGCGCGGCGGTTCGGCGCGGAGGTGGTCCTGTACAACCGCTATCGCGAGGATCGCGAGAAGATCGCCGCCGCGCTCGCCGAGGCGCGCGGCGCGGTGCTCGTCCCGCCGTTCGAGCATCCCGACGTCGTCGCGGGGCAGGGCACGGTGGGGCTCGAGCTCGCGGCCGCGGCGCTGGCGCGTAAGGTCAAGCTCGGAGCCGTCTACATACCCTGTAGCGGCGGCGGGCTGCTCGCCGGCTGTGCGCTGGCTCTGCGCGGCGCGTATCCGGAATGCGTCCTGCATGCCGTCGAGCCCGAAGGTTACGATGACATGGGGCTGTCGCTTGCGGCCCATGCGCGGCGCTTCGTTACGGCGGCGCGGCCGACCGTGTGCGACGCTTTGCAGGCGACGACCCCCGGGGCAATACCGTTTGCCGTCTGCAAGGAGCTCGTCGCCGAGGCGCACACCGTGAATGACGCCGAGGTGATGCGGGCCGTCGCGTTCGCGGCGAGTCACTTGAAGCTCGTGGTGGAGCCGTCGGGTGCGGCGGCGCTCGCGGTCGTGCTGAGGAGAGCGGGGCAAACGACCGACAGCATCGGATTGATCTTGACCGGCGGCAACGTCGATCGCAGCGTGTGGATGCAAGCGCTCGCCACGTACGAAGATATTTGAGGCTTTGAATGTTCGCGGCGCCGCGGTTATCGACCATAATAGCGTCGCGCTAAACGCCCCGCCCCGGGGCTTAAAGGTGTACGCGACCGAATGCAGCTACGCGGGATCAGCGGCTTAGACGAGTGCTACCGATTCGAATCGGACACGTTGTACTTGACCGGGCTGCAGGCGCTCGTGCGACTGCTGCTCGTGCAGCGCAACCGCGACGCGCGCGCGGGCCGGAATACGGCAGGCTTCGTCTCCGGTTACCGCGGCTCGCCGCTCGGCGGGCTCGATCGCGAGCTGTGGCGCGCACGGCCGTTCCTCGATCCCGCGAACATCCGCTTTCAACCGGGGCTCAACGAGGATCTCGCGGCGACGTCGATCTGGGGCGCGCAGCAAGTCAATTTGTTTCCGGGCGCTCTTTACGACGGCGTGTTCGCTTTGTGGTACGGCAAGGGCCCGGGCGTCGATCGCTCCGGCGATGCGTTCAAGCACGGCAACTCGGCGGGCACGTCGAAGTACGGCGGTGTGATCGTCGCCGCCGGCGACGATCACACCTGCAAGTCCTCGTCGTTGCCGCAGCAAAGCGAGTACAGCTTCATCGATGCCATGATGCCGGTGCTGAACCCCACCGACGTGCAGGAGCTCGTCGACCTCGGTTTGCTGGGCTTCGCGCTGTCGCGCTTCAGCGGCTGTTGGGTCGGCTTCAAGGTCATTCAAGAGACCGCCGACGCGACGCAGACGGTATCGCTCGCGCGCGAAGAAATCCGCATCGTGGAGCCCCCGTTCGACATGCCGCCCGGAGGGCTCAACATCCGCTGGCCGGACCTGCCCAACGATCAGGAATTCCGTCTCCAGCGCTACAAGCTCAATGCCGCGATCGCGTTTGCGCGCGCGAATCGAATGAACCGTGTCGTCATCGATTCGCCGGCGCCGAAGCTCGGCATCGTGACGACGGGCAAGGCGCATCTCGACGTGCTTCAGGCGCTCGAGGATTTAGGCATCACGCGCCGCCGTGCCGGCGAGATCGGCATCAAGATCTTCAAAGTCGGCATGAGCTGGCCGCTCGAGCCCGACGGCATACGCGAGTTCGCCGAGGGGCTCGACGAGATTCTCGTCGTCGAGGAGAAGCGCGGCGTCATCGAGAGCCAGCTGAAAGAGCAGCTCTACAATTGGCAGGCAAAGCTCCGGCCGCTCATCATCGGCAAGCACGACGAGCACGGCGAGTGGATACTGCCTTCAACGGGCGAGCTCACGCCGGCGCGCATCGCGCGCGTTCTCGCGCGGCGCATGCGGCGCTTCTACTCGAGTCCGGACGTCGACGAGCGCGTGCGTTTCCTCGAGGAGCAAGAGAAGCATCTCGCCGAGCTCGTCGACGGCGCGCATCGCCTGCCCCATTTCTGCTCGGGCTGTCCCCATAACACGTCGACGCTCGTGCCCGAAGGCAGCCGCGCCGTCGCAGGCATCGGCTGCCATTTCATGGCCATGTGGATGGACCGCGATACGGCCACGTACACGCAAATGGGCGGCGAGGGCGCCACTTGGATCGGACAAGCGCCGTTCACCTCGACGCAGCATGTCTTCCAGAATTTGGGCGACGGCACGTACGCGCATTCCGGCATTCTCGCGATTCGCGCCGCCGTCGCCGCCGGCGTCAACCTGACCTATAAGATTCTTTTCAACGACGCCGTCGCGATGACGGGCGGTCAACCCGTCGAAGGCAATCTCACCGTCCCGCGCGTGGCCCAGCAACTCGTCGCCGAGGGCGTCGCTCCGATCGTCGTCGTGACCGATCATCCGGAGCATTACGTGGGGCAGGGTCTGCCGGAAGGCGTCGCCGTGCACCATCGACGCACGCTCGATCGTGTGCAGAAAGCGCTGCGCGAGCAGCGCGGCGTGTCGGCGCTGATCTACGATCAGACCTGCGCCGCGGAGCTCCGGCGCCGGCGCAAGCGCGGCCTCGAGCAGGAGCCGAATCGGCGCGTCGTCATCAACGATTTGGTTTGCGAGGGTTGCGGCGACTGCAATACGAAGTCGAACTGCCTATCGGTCATGGCCCTCGAGACCGAGTTCGGCCGCAAGCGCCGCATCAACCAGTCCTCGTGCAATCAGGATTTCAGCTGCCTCGAAGGGTTCTGCCCGAGCTTCGTGACGCTCGAGGGGGCCACGCGCAACCCGCCGAAGCCGCTTGCGGCGGAAACCGTGCCGAATCTTCCGGAGCCCGCCGTCGCGGAGCTCGGATCGGTCTACAACATCTTGATCGCCGGCGTCGGCGGCACCGGCGTCGTCACGGCAAGCGGCCTCATTGGGCTCGCGGCGCATCTCGAAGGCAAGGTCGTGCTGCAGCTCGACCAGACGGGGCTCGCGCAAAAATTCGGCGCGGTGCTGTCGCATGTCCGCATCGCGCCCGATCGCGAGCACGTGCACGGCATGCGCATCCCGGCCGGCCATGTCGATCTACTGCTCGGCGCCGATCTCATCGTCGCCGCCGACACGGAGCCCTTGTCGATGCTGTCGGCGGAGCGCTCGTCGGTGGTCGTCAATACGCACGAGGAAATGCCGCCGGCCTTCATTCGCGATCGCGACTTCGAATTTCCCGCGCAGCGCCTACTGCACGAGCTTCGCAGCCGTTGCCGGCCCGAGCGGCTCGCGACGCTCGACGCGACGCGGCTCGCTTCGGCGCTGTTGGGCGACAGCATCGCCGCGAACGTATTCATGCTCGGCTTTGCCTTCCAGCGCGGCCTGCTGCCGCTCTCGGGGCAGTCGCTGTACCGCGCGCTCGAGCTCTATGGCGTCAAGGTCGCGAACAACAAGCAGACGTTCGATTGGGGACGCTACATGGCCGAGAACCCCGAGGAGGTCGAGCAGATGGCGGGCGGCATGGACCGGACCGAGCCGGCATCACGCACGCTGCCGGAGATCGTTGCACGCCGGGCGGCGTTTCTCGAGGAGTATCAAAATCGCGCTTACGCCGATCGCTACCGACGCCGGGTCGAGCAGATCGGCGCGCTCGAGCAACGGCTCGCTCCGTCGAGCTCGCGTTTGGCGGAGGCCGTCGCGCACAACTATTTCAAGCTGCTCGCCTATAAGGACGAATACGAGGTCGCGCGTCTTTATACGCAGACCGATTTCCTGGCGAGCCTGAAGCGCAATTTCGGCAATCAATTCAAGCTCAAGTTTCATTTCTCGCCGCCGTTGATCGCCGGGCGCGACCCCGATTCGGGCCGGCCGAAGAAATACGAGCTCGGAGGCTTCATGTTGCCGCTGCTGCGCGTGCTCGCGCGGCTCAAAGGGCTGCGCGGCACGCCATGGGATCCCTTCGGCTGGAGCAGCGAGCGGCGCATGGAGCGGCAGCTCATCGTCGAATATGAGGAGCTCTTAGGTTTGTTCGCGGCCGAGCTCGACGCTCGGCGCCTGGATCTGGCCGTCACGCTCGCGGCGCTGCCGCAATCGGTGCGCGGATTCGGCCCGATCAAGGCCGAGGCAGTCGCGAAATACCGCGCCGACCGCGGCGCGGGCCTCGAGAAGTGGCGCCGCGCGCGGGCTTCCGAGGCCGTCGCGCAACGGATGCAACGGTCCGCAAACGGGTAGGCCTGGAGGCGCGCCATCGGAATGTCTGCCCCGCAATCGGTGCAACTGCCGTAGACGCCGTTCTTGATTTGGTCGAGCGCTTTCGCGATGCGGGTCAGCTCGGCCCGCGCTTCATTGCCGAGCGCATCGACGACTTCGGCGTTCTCGAGCTCCTGAGCTTGCTCTTGGGAGTCGGCGCTGCGACCGCCCGTGAGATTCCTCTTGATGCTTTCGAGGCGCAAGACGAGCTCGTTGCGTTTCGCGATCAAGGTGTCGCGAATCTCGGCATATTGCTCCATGAGAATTTGGGCCTCCTCGTAGCGGTGCCGATCAAGCATAGCCCGGATCGCGGCTCGGCCCAACCCTGGCTCGTGCTTGGGGTTTAGGGCTATGCTCCTCAGGACTCGCCCCATTCGTTTCGGGATTCGAGGATCGACCATGCGCTCATTGCTTATGGGATTTTGGGCCGGCGGGCTCGCGGCGCTGGCGGCGCTGGCGGCGTGCTCGCCGCGCGTGACGGTCGAAGACGCGCGCACGTTCATGGCGGACGCGGAAGCGGAAATCGACGAGCAATGGGAATACTCGAGCCGCGTGTTCTGGGTGCGCGCGAACTTCATTAACGACGACACGGATTGGTTGGCGACGCGGGTCGGGGCGGAGGAGACGACTAGGGCCGTCAGATTGGCCAACGAGACGAAGCGCTTCGATGCCTTGGACTTGCCCGAAGACCTCGCCCGCAAAATGAATATGCTCCGCACCGGGATAACGCTGCCGGCGCCGTCGCGCGAGGGTGCGGCCGAGGAGCTCGCGGAGATTGCGACCTGGCTCGAATCGACCTATGCCCGCGGGACGTTCACGCTCGACGGTGAGACGCTGGATCTGCAGGCCGCCGAGGAGATCATCGATAACTCGCGCGATCCCGAGCGCCTCGCGGCCGCTTGGGAGGGGTGGCGGACCATCTCGCCGGTCATGCGGGACCGCTACGCGCGCATGGTGGAAATCGCCAACGAAGGCGCGCGTGAGCTGGGATTCACGGATCTCGCCGAAATGTGGCTGTCGGGCTACGGCATGAGCCCCGCGGCCGTGGAAGCCGAGGTCGACCGCCTTTGGGGGCAGGTCAAGCCGCTGTATGACGCGTTGCACTGCCATGTCCGAGCGAAGCTCAACGAGAAGTATGGCGACGCCGTGCAGCCGGATTCCGGGCTGATCCGCGCCGACTTGCTCGGCAACATATGGTCGCAGCAGTGGGGCAACATCTACGAGCTCGTGGCCCCCGGAGATGGCGAGCCCGGCATCGATCTCACGGCCATCCTCAAAGAGCGGGGATACACACCGGTAGACATGATTCGCACCGGTGAGGGTTTCTTCACCTCGCTCGGCTTCGAGCCGTTGCCCGAGACGTTCTGGGAGCGCTCGCTGATCACGGAGCCGCGCGACCGCGACGTCGATTGTCATGCCTCCGCATGGGACGTTGATGCGCGCGACGACGTGCGCATCAAGATGTGCGCGGAGGTCAACGCCGAGGATTTCCAGACCGTGCACCACGAGCTCGGTCACAACTTTTATCAGCGCGCCTATGCCGATCAGGACGTGTTGTTTCGCGACGGCGCGCACGACGGTTTTCACGAGGCCGTCGGCGATTTCATCGCCTTGTCGATCACTCCCGAGTACTTGCAGCAGATCGGATTGCTCGATGAGCTGCCTGATAGCTCCGCCGACATGGAGCTGCTCATGCGGCAGGCGCTCGACAAGATCGCGTTTCTACCTTTCGGCTTGCTCGTCGATCAATGGCGCTGGCGCGTGTTGCGCGGCGCCGTAGAGCCGCAGGATTACAACGAGCTTTGGTGGGAATTGAGGCAGCGCTACCAAGGGATTCGTCCGCCGGCGCCGCGGCCCGCCGATGCCTTCGATCCCGGCGCCAAGTACCACATTCCCGGCAACACGCCGTATCTGCGTTACTTCTTGTCCTTCATCATGCAGTTTCAGTTTCATGCGGCGGCCTGCGAGATCGCGGGCTGGCAGGGTCCGCTGCATCGCTGCTCGATCTACGGCAGCGATGCCGTCGGGACGCGCTTCCGCGAGATGCTCGCGATGGGAGCGTCGCGGCCGTGGCCCGAGGCGCTCGAGGCGTTCACGGGCACTCGCGAAATGGACGGCTCGGCCATCACCGCGTACTTCGCGCCGCTCATGGAGTACCTGGCTGCGCAGAACGCCGACCGTACCTGCGGCTGGTGACGTAGGAGCGAGCTTCGCTCGCGGTGTCTGTGTAGGAGCGAGCTTCGCTCGCGATTCTTG
>DATCIQ010000299.1:0-19721 GCA_036507635.1 Gammaproteobacteria bacterium | reverse complement strand
GCGGGCTGAAGCGCTGCTCGGCATACGTGCGCCCATGCGTGAGCCAGTTGCCGGGCTCGGTGTCCGCGGCGACGATGCGCGCGCCGTCGACGGCTGCGAACGTCGCCGCGGTTTGCGGGCCCGCCGGCGGCGGCGCCTCGCACCCCGCCAATACCGCCAGCGCAATCCCCGGTAGGAGCGAGCTCCGCTCGCGATTCTTCCTCCTTCTCGTCGTCACCATCACTCGATCAACAAATCTTCCAATAGATACCGCGCGAGGTCCTGCAAATCTTCCTGCGACATTACGGCCCCGTACGCGGGCATGTCGTTGCGGCCGTTCGTGACGACCGTCATGACTGCACCCACGGTCAGAGCGTTGGTCAATGCGATGCCGCCGTGCGTGCCGCCCTGACCGTTCTCGCCGTGGCAGGTCACGCACGCTGTCGCGTAGATGACGCGACCGTTCTCGACGTTGGGGACGCGCGCGCTTTGCTCGACAAAAGGTCCGCGTTGGCCGGGCGGCCCGGGAGGACCCGGTGGGCCGGGGGGGCCGCCGCGCCCGCCCGGCGGAAACTGAGCCGTCGCGCTTGCGGAGCCGCGCGGCAAGGACTCGATGCCGCCGTCGAGCGAGTAGAGCCACACGCCGTCGCTGCGCTTGCTCGGCGCGAGCGACGTCCCGCCCGCGTAGCTCAGGACGTATTGCTTGCCGTCGCGCTCGAACGTGATCGCGGGGGAGTTCACGCCGCCGTCGGTTTGAAACTCCCAAAGCTTGTCGCCGTTCAAGCTGTCGAGCGCCGTCAAGCGCCCGTCGTTGCGGCCGACGAACACGAGCCCGCCGGCCGTCGTGATGGAGCCGCTATAGCACTGGTCCGACCACTGCTGCCGCCACGCGATGCGGTTCGTCGTCACGTCGAGCGCGGCGAAGATGCCGCGCCGGCCGATACCGCTCGGATAGACGACGCCGCCCGCATAAACGCCGGTCGGCACGATCGGGAAGTCGGGATCCCCGCCCGTGGCGCCCCACGACGCATCCGACGCACAGATATACATGAGATTCGTTTCGGGGTCGTAAGAGCTCGGCGGCCAGTTGATCGCGGCGAGGGGCTTCCACATCACGGGCTCATCGAAGAACGGCGTAAAGATGCGCCCTTCGTTGACGAGCTCGTAGCCTTCGGGCTGCACGTCGATGAATTGCGGCACGATCGGGTCGCCGATCGGGAACGGTTGCGTCGCGGCGGTTTTCTGGCGCGGCTCCTGCATCACGGGCCGTTCCTCGATACCGATCAAGGGCTCTCCCGTGACGCGGTCGAGAATGTAGACCCAGCCGGTCTTTCCCGCTTGCGCGAGCCCCTTGCGCAGCTCGCCGTCGATCTCGGCGTCGAACAGGATGACGGGATTCGGCGCGTCGTAATCCCAAATGTCGTGGTGCACCTCTTGGAAGTGCCAGCGGTATTCGCCGTTCCGCCCATCGATCGCGACGATCGAGGCGCTGAACAAGTTATCGCCTTCGCGTACCGCGCCGTTCTGCACGGGTCCCGGATTCGACGTCGAGAAATAGACGAGATCGAGCTCCGGATCGACGGCCGGGGTTTGCCAGACGGCGGCGCCGCCGTATTGCCAGACGTCGCTCCCTTCGGGCCAAGTGTCGTGGCCGAATTCTCCGGGTCCGGGGATCGTATAGAACCGCCAAACGAGCTCGCCGGTTTTCGCGTCGTAAGCGGTGACGCGGCCGCGCGTGCCCATGACGCCGCCCGACGTGCCCGTAATGACCTTGCTGTCGTAGTAACGCGGTGCGCTCGTGATGCTGTAGCGCGCGTGCGGATCGGCAACCTGGACCGACCAGACGACTTCTCCCGTACGCTGATCGAGCGCGACCAGATCCGCATCGAGGCGGCCGAGAAAGACCATGCCGTCGCCGAGCGCGAGCCCGCGCACGGCCCAGCCGCAGCAGGGTTGCGCGATCAGCGGGTCGACGTTGGCCTCGTACTTCCAGCGGATCTCGCCGCTGTCGACGTCGATCGCGAACACGTCGTTCGAGCTCGTGACGACGTATACGGTTCCATCATAGTAGAGCGGCTCGGCTTGATTGCTGCCCCGCGGCGTGACGCCGGACCCGCCGAGCGATGCGCGCCACTGCGCCCTGAGGCCGGCGACGTTGCTGCGGTCGATCGAAGCGAGCGGCGAGTACCGCTGGTTCGCGAGGTTGCCGCCGTTGGTAATCCAAGCGTCCCGCGGCAGCGCGCTCAAGGCCGCTGCGCGAAACGCGGGAGCGCGCGCTATGGGTGCACCGTCAGCGTGGCCGCCGGACGCGCCGACCATGCCGAGCCCCAAGATCAACGCAGTCATGCGCCGGCGCATACAAATCCCCCGCGAATTCACGTCTCGTGCGGAGAACGGTACGGGGGAAGGGCGTCGATCGCAAGACCTTTGCACGAGGCCACAGCGGGCCGTACGATCGGCTACGCTCGTGAGCTTGCCGTTTCGATTGGGCTTAAGGACTCGTTCGATGACATTACGTTACTTCTGCGCCGTCGTCGCGGGCGTCCTCGCCCTCGGCGTTCGCGCGCAAAGCCCGATCGAGACCGTGGAGGTGGTCGGCGCCACGCCGCTCGGCGGGGCGCTCGACGCCGACAAGATCGCGTCGAACGTCCAAACGGTCAGCGCCGACGAGCTGCGCGAGCAGCGCGCGCTCGACCTTGCGGACTTCATGAAGCGCAATCTCGCGAGCGTGTTCGTCAACGAGGCGCAGAGCAATCCGTTGCAGCCCGATGTGCAATATCGCGGCTTCGTCGGCTCGCCGCTGCTCGGGTTGCCGCAGGGCATCGCCGTTTATCAGGACGGCGTGCGCATCAACGAGCCGTTCGGCGACACCGTGAACTGGGCGCTCGTTCCGGATTCGGCGATCGACACCGTGTACCTGATGCCGGGATCGAACCCGTTGTTCGGGCTCAATGCTCTCGGCGGGGCCATCTCCATCAGGACCAAGGACGGCTTCTCGGACCCGGGCACGAGCGCGCAAGTTTTCGGCGGCTCGTTTGCGCGTTTCGGCGTCGAGGCCGAAACGGGCGCGTCGGTCGACGATCGCTTCGGCTACTTTGTCACCGGCTCATATCTACAAGAGGATGGGTGGCGCGACTTCTCGCCGACCGAGGCCGGTCAGCTCTTCGGCAACGTCGCATGGCAGACCGATACGTCGCGTTTCGGCGTGACCTTGAACTACGCGGACACGAGCTTGATCGGCAACGGCGCGGCACCGGTGCAGCTCCTCGAGATGGATCGCGAGGCGATCTTTACGCGTCCCGATCGGACGGAGAACGAGCTCCTGCTGCTCAATTTGACCGGAACCCGCGAGCTCTCGGACACGCTGACTCTGTCGGGCAATCTCTACTTGCGCGCGAGCGACATCCTCACCTACAACGGCGACGACTCGGACTTCGAGGAGTGCGAGGACACGCCCGGATTCGTCTGCGAGGAGGAGGAGGGCGTTGAGGAGCTGATTCTCGACGGCGGCGGCAATCCGATTCCGGCCGGCGATGACGTCGAAGGCGCGACGATCAATCGCACGAGCACGGAGCAGGACGGCGTGGGGTTCGCCATGCAGGCATCGTGGTCCGGCGACCTCGGCGGCCGCGAGAATTTATTTCTCGTCGGGATTGCGCACGACGAGAGCGACATCGGCTTCGCCGCGAGCACCGAGCTCGGCGAGCTCGATGCCACCCGGCTTGCGATTCCGAGCGGCTATTACGTCGGCGAATCCTTCACGCGCATGAGCGCGGACACGTCGAACACGGGATTCTATCTTTCCAATACATTCCTACTGTCGGACCGCGTCGCGCTGACCGTGTCGGGGCGCTATAACAAGACCGAGGTGACGTTCAGCGACCAGCTCGGCAGCGCGCTCGACGGCGATCACGAGTTCGACCGCTTCAACCCGGCGCTCGGGCTTACGGTCGACGTCGCCGCGAACCTCAATTTCTACTTGGGTTACAGTCAATCGAATCGCGCACCCTCGCCCGTCGAGCTGACTTGCGCGGACGAGGACGATCCCTGCCGGCTGCCGAACGCGTTTCTTGCCGACCCGCCGCTCGAGCAAGTCGTCGCCCGCACGATCGAGACCGGCGTGCGCGGCGATCTCGACGGCGGACGTTGGCATGCCGGGGTCTTTCGCACGAACAACGACGACGACATCCTGTTCATCAGCGCCGGGGCGCTCACGAACCAGGGCTTCTTCGACAACGTCGGCCGCACGCGCCGCGACGGCGTGGAGCTCGGCCTCGAAGGGGAGGCGGGCGACGCCTGGAGCTGGTTCGCGAACTACACCTATCTCAAGGCGACGTTCCGCAACGATCTCATGGTGCCGAGCCCGAATAATCCTGAAGCCCTCGGCGGCGAGCTCCTCGTCGAGACCGGCGATCGACTGCCGCTGATTCCGAGTCAGCTGTTGAAGGCCGGCTTACGCGTCGCGCTCGGGCCGAAGGTCACGATCGGCGGCGATTTGCTCGCCGGAGCGGATTTCCACATGCGCGGCGATGAGGGCAACGTGGCCGGTAAGGTGGGGCGGTACGCCGTGCTCAATGTGCGCGCCGATTATGCGGTTGGCGACAACGTGAAGCTGTTCTTGAACCTCGACAACCTGCTCGATGCCGAATACGAGTCTTTCGGCCTGTTCGGCGAGGCCGATGACGTGCTCGGCGACGCCTTCGACGACAACCGCTTTCTGTCGCCGGGCGCGCCGCGTGCGGCATGGCTCGGTGTCCGCGTCGACTTTTGACTTGAGCTACACGTAAACGGTCAGCAAGGTTTTTTCCATGACGACGTGCGTGCCGTTGGTGATGTGAATCCGGCCGTGCTCGTCCTTGAAGCTCCAGACGTTGGTGTGCGGCGCGTTCTCGTCGCGCGGTATCTCCACACCCATGGGCACGTCTTCGAACTCGAAGCGCTCGCAGCGTCCTTCGAGGAACCGCGCAATCGACCGCCGGCTGTGCTGGCTGTATTCGCGCCGCCAGCGCCCCGCCGATTCGGGCTCGGGTGAATGCGAAAATACAAATGCACGCTCGGGTCGTCTTGCAGGCTCGTGCTGATTCGTGCGAGCGCGTCGACCTGCGTCGAATAGAGCCGGTCCTCGTAGTCGGGGCCGATCGCGATGAACTCGTCGTTCGACGTGCCGTAGAACACGATGTTCTTGCGCGTGCCGTCCCAATCGTCGGGCAGAGTGCCGCGTGTTTGCCGCGTGATATAGGAGCGATCCTGCGTGGCAATCGTGGCGCCGGCCGCTTGCACGTCGCTCTGTCCTTGGCGACGCATGGTATAGAACGATTCGGCGATCGCGTGCTTATCGGCCGGCGCTTGCGCCCACAGCTCGTCGACTGTTCTTGCGAAATTATCGACATCCTGCGGCAGCGCGTTCTTGAAGTAGACGAGCTGGTTCAAGCTCAACGCGCTCTCGTACACCCAACACTCGACGCCGCCATGCTGGCAAGCGCGCAGCGCCGCGCGATCGATGTCGCTGCGACCGTGATAGAGAATCACACGGTCGGGTTTCTCGGCGGCAATGGCGTTGGTCATGGCTTCGTAGACGAGCTTGCCCGTGTGCACGAGCCGCGAGATGGTGCGTGCAACCGCGGCGTTGCGAAGGTTGGGCTCCGGCTTGCGTGCGACGTATGCGTATGAGGAGAACGCGGCGTAGCCGACATCGGCGCCGCGATAATGCAGAGCGCGTAGTGCGTCGGCGTCCGGAACGCGCTCGGTCCCGTCGAGCTTGCGTCGAGTGTCGGCGTCGAGGTACTCGTCGATGCGCTTCAGCGTGAAGCGTCCGGAAAGGAGCGCATATCCCTTGTCGCGCCGCGCCGTGCAGTAGTCGCAGATCGCGCCTGCATGGTCGAGGTTCGCCGTGCAAGCCGGGACGCTCTTGTCGCAGCCGACGAGCACGACATCGTGGCCCGCGTCGATGAGACCCTGGGCAATGCTGAGCACGGCCGGCAGGCGCGGCCGCCAAACGGCAGCCAACGGGTTGTAAATCAAGATCTTCATCTGATGGCCTGCCCCGGCTCGGCTCGCGCGGCAACGCTACGGATAACGTGCCGTGGGCGCAATACCCTCTTGGTTTGCGCGAGGATATGCGTTATGAATGGCCCACCTTGAGTCTCCCCCGGAAGCTCCGATGCGTAAGATTACCGAATTCATCGTCGGTCCGGCGCTCGCGCTGGCCGCGGTTCACGCGGCCGCACAGAATACTTATGTGATCCCGCCGGACACACCGGCGCACATTCGCGCCGCCGTCGAATCGGCGAAGCGCGATGCCGAGCAGCGTGCGCGCGACTTCAATCGCAAGCCGGCCGAGACGCTAACGCTCGCGGGCATCGAGCCCGGCGACCACATCATCGAGATCGCGGGCGTCGGGCAGTATTACACGACGATGCTCGTCGCGGCCGTGGGCCCGGAGGGTCGCGTCGACGTGCACGATCTGCCGTACACGGAGAGGTTCGCGGGCGAGGCTTCCCGCGCCTTCGAGGCCGCGCATCCCACGATGGCCTACCATCAACAGGATTACAACGAGGTCGAATTTCCGGAGAACGTCGACGTCGTGTTCAACGTGCTCTACTACCACGACCTGCAACCGAACAACATCGATACCGCGGCGCTCAATGCAAAGCTCTATGAGGCGCTCAAGCCCGGCGGCGTGTACTTCATCGTCGATCACAAAGCCGAAGGCGGCTCCGGCTGGCGCGACGCCGCGACGATTCACCGCATGGGCGTCGAGGTGATTCGCGAGGAAGTGACGGCCGCGGGCTTCGAGCTCGTCGAGGAGAGCGATCTACTCGCGAACCCCGACGACGACCGGACGCAGATGGTGTTCACGCCGGGCGTACGGGGCACGACGGACCAGGCCGTGTTCGTGTTCCGCAAGCCGATGCCATGACGAACGTAGGAGCGAGCTTCGCTCGCGATTCCTCATTCGCGTAGGAGCGAGCTTCGCTCGCGATTCCTCATTACAAATTGGGAGGCCGTCAGGGTTATTCGACCCCGGGCTGGCACCCGGTCGGTATTCTCATGGCCGGATCCCAATGCTCGTCGGCTTTACCGTCGACGAAGCGCCACATGTCGAACCACGTGCTCGAATAGGTCTCGTCCGAGAACGGCATCCTGCACCGCATCGGCCAGACGACGGTTACGACATCGCCGTCGGCGAGCACGGCGACGACGGGCGTCGTGAGCTCGTCGCAGGTCGACGTTCTTTGGCGCGTTTGCGTGAAGAAAGCGACGACGCCTGCGCGTCCCGAGCCGACGTTCGGATTGTGTTGCAGATAGCGCTCTGTGAGCCACTGGTCGGCGTCGTCCCAGTGATTGCACTGTAAGAGCTCGCGCATGATGTGCAGCGCGGCCTGCTTGTTCTCGTGCAGCTGCGGATCGTCGTCGGTGAACAGCGATTCGGGATCGTCGACGCCGACGACGGGCTCCTGCGCGAACGCCGGAAGAGCAGCGAAGAGTGCAAGCACGGCGAGAAGTGGAGACATCGATTTCATAGTTGTCAAAGTTATCGTTGTTGGAGATGCTGCAATGATTAGCGCGCCTGGCGGCCGCGTCAAGTGCACGCCAAGCGACGCGCGGCCGCATTGCGGTACGGCGGCCTTCTCGCAATAATCCGGCCGAAACGGGCCTAAGCCCGTTCACGGCCGATGGGGGCGCTCTCGTGACGAAACGGTACTTCAGGTTCTGGGTGATCGCGGCCGCGTCGCTTGGGCTCGGCGCTTGCGACAACACCCCTGACACGGCAGCGCGCGGCGATGCAGCAAGCGCTTCGGCCGCCACCGGAGAGCTCGCCGCGCTCGACGCGCGGCTCGCGGCGCTCGAGCGACGCAAGACGCGCCTCGAGGACATCGATGCCATCAAGCGGCTGCAGCGCGCTTACGGCTACTACGTCGACGAAGCCCTTTGGGACGAGATCGCGAATCTGTTCGCCGCCGACGGCAGCATCGAGATCGGTCTCGACGGCGTGTACGTCGGCCGGGAGCGCGTCCGCGAGTATCTCTATGCGCTCGGCGGCGGCGAAGCCGGTCTTGCCGCAGGCGAGATCAGTGAGCACATGCAGGTCATGCCCGTGATCACGCTCGCGCCCGACGGGCAGACGGCGAAGGGCCGTTGGCGCGCCATCATCATGGCCGGCACACTCGGCGAGAGCGCGATCTGGGGCGAGGGCCCTTACGAGAACGAGTACGTCAAGGAAGACGGTATCTGGAAGCTCGACAAGGTGCACTGGTATCAAAGCGTCGTCGTGCCTTACGAAGGCGGATGGGAGGTCAACGAGGACGTCAACGGCGGCCGCTGGGTATCCGCGGAGCTCGCGCCCGACGAGCCGCCTTCGGTCGAATACGAGACTTGGCCCGGCACCTACTTGCCGCCGTTCCACTTTCCGAACCCCGTATTGGGCGCCGTGGCGGCGCCCGCGCCGCCCGCCGCAAGCACGCCTGCGGAGGTTTCGTCCGCGGCTCTCGCGCGCGACGCGGCGGCGCTCGCTCGCCAAGTCCAAATGATCGAGGACGAGAACGAGATCGAGAAGCTCGAGCGCATTTACGGCTTCTATGTCGACAAAGGTCTGTGGTCCGAGGCGGCGGCGCTGTTCGCCGACGATGGGTCGATCGAGATGGGCGCGCAGGGCGTCTATGTCGGCAGGGAGCGCGTTCTAGAGTATCTGCGCACGCTCGGTGCCGAGTTTCCTCAAGACGGCCGGCTCTTCGATCAAATGCAATTGCAGCCCGTCATCCACGTAGCGCCGAACGGTCTGACGGCCAAGGGCCGCTGGCGCTTGTTCGCGCAGGAGGCCGTCCACGGCGAGTACGCACGCTGGGGCGTCGGCGTTTACGAGAACGACTACGTCAAGGACGACGGCGTCTGGAAGATCCAGAGTCTGCATCAATACAACACCATGTATACGCCTTACGAGGACGGCTGGGGCAAGACGGCGTTGCCTAATCCGGGCCCGCTTAAGGATCTGCCCCCCGACCGGCCGTCGACCGTGCCGCATGAGGCCTATCCCGCGGCGTCCGTCGCGCCGTTTCACTACGCGAACCCCGTGACGGGCAGGCCGGTCGCCGCAGCCGGCGCGGGCGCGGTGCCGGCCGTCGCTGTCGGCGACTTGGAAGCGATCCTCGAGGAGCTCGAGCACCGCATCGCGCGGCTTGAGGACGTCGACGCGCTCGAACGGCTCAATTCCGTGTACGGTTACTATCTCGCGCACAATCAATGGGACGATTTGACGGGCTTGTTCGCGAGCGACGGCGCGATCGAGATCGCGATGCGCGGTGTGTACGCGGGTTCCGCAAGCGTGCGCCGCAACTTGAACTTGTACGGCGAAGCCGGGATTCACCACGGGCTCTTGCACAATCATATGCAGTACCAGCCCGTCATCGACGTCGCGGACGACGGCCGGACGGCTGAGATGCGTTCGCGTGCGTTCAGCATCATGGGCCAATACGGCGCCTACTCGATGTGGATGGGCGGCGTTTACGAGAACGATTTCGTCAAAGAGGATGGGATCTGGAAGATCAAGAGAGATCAGGTATTCAATACCTACTTCGCGCAGTACGCGGTCGGCTGGAAAGACCTTGTACCGCGCCCGCCGCCCGGCATCACGGCAACTAATCCGCCCGACGCGCCGCCGACGCACCCGTTCGAGATGTACCCACACGCGTTCTTACCGCCGTTCCACTACGCGAATCCCGTGACGGGAAACAGGGTCGTTTGGCCGTGATCCCCCTGTAGGAGCGAGCTCCGCTCGCGATTCGCACGCCGTTGTAGGAGCGAGCTTCGCTCGCGATCTTTGGCCGCGAGGAAGAATCGCGAGCGAAGCTCGCTCCTACAAGGGATCCCTGAGGTTCTCGACGGCGCGCTCGACGCTGTCGAGGTCGCGCTCGATCTCGGCCTCCGCGCGCTCGTCGGCGCTCGTTATTGCATCGGTCTCGCGCTCCGCTTCGCGCGCGGCGACCGCGGGGTCGCTCTCCGCGACTGCGGCGCGCGCTCGCCCTTCGACGTCCGTTTGCCGCTCGACTTGTCGTTCGACGCGGCCGACTTCGCTTCTCGCGGCCGCCTCGGCGCGCTCGTCGGCCGTGACTGCTCGGTCGACGTCGCGCTCGACCCCGCGTACGGCGTTCGCGCCTTCGGTGCTTTCGATCTCGCCGCGCGCGCGGCCCTCGATCCCTTGCTCCGTCGGCACGGCTTGCTCTGCCTCTCTCTGCGCCTGATTCACTTCCGCTTGGGTTTGCCCTTCGATATCCGCCGCCGTCTCGACGTCGCGGCGTAGCTCGCGTGTCTCCGCGGCCGCCTCGTCGGCTTTGTGGCGCACGCGGTCGAGGACGCCGCCGAGATCCGCAGTCGCCGCATCGATCCCGAGAGTCGCTGCCCCGAGCAGAACGGTTAGAGCCAACGTGCCGCGCATTTTGGTTTCCTTGGTTTCGCACGCGAGAGACTTAAGCGTACGCCAAAATACCTTGCCCGGGGTACGCCGCACGCGGCCACGAATGCGTGGCATCGCAGCGTCCCGATCGAGCGCTCATGCGGGTCGGAAGCCCTTGAGCGCATTATGCAAAATCGGTCTCATGGTGCGCCTATTTCAGGCGAAAACCCGTTTGCTTTCGGGTCCGGGCGGGTACAACAATAGCTCAACACCAGCAACGCAATAACGACGAAAACGGTGCTCTTGAACGTACGCGCCCCACCGGTCTTGGCAACGCTTCTAGCGGCCATGCTGCTTACGAGCACCGCGCTCGCGAGCGGCCTTCCGCCCTTCGCGCTCGATGACGGCCTGACCGTCCCGCGGGGCGGGCAGGCGACGGTGCTCACGAACGGTCAAGCCAGCGTCCTTGCGAACGATATCGACTTCGAGCGGGACGCGCTGACGGCTTTGCTCACGCGGGAACCGCGCAACGGAACGGTCGTTTTGAACGCCGACGGAACGTTCGTATACACGCACGACGGATCCTCGAGCGGCTCGGACGAATTTCGCTATCGTGCGTACGACGGCACGGGCTTTTCGCGCGACGCCGCGGTCAAAATTTCCGTCACGGCCGCGGCGGTGGCGCCGCGAATTACGGGTCAAAGGGCTCTGACGACGTTTGAGGATCAGTCGCTGCAAGTGACTTTGCAGGATCTCATCGTCGAGGACCCGGATAGCCCCTATCCCCAGGGCTTTTCTCTGACGATCAGCGACGGCGAGAATTACGCCGTTCAGAGTTCGACCGTCACGCCGGATTCGAATTTCAGCGGCACATTGGCCGTGCCGGTGCGCGTCAACGACGGTCAGCGGGACAGCAACGAATTCTTGCTGCGTATCGACGTCCTTCCGGTCAACGACGTCCCGACCGTTGTGCAGGCGATCGGAGAACAGCAGGCTGCCGAAGGCGAGTTTTTCGCGCTCAATGTCGCCGCCGCGTTCGCCGACGTCGATGCCGGTGACACGCTGACCTTCACGGCAACCGGCCTGCCGCCGAGCGGCTCGTTGAGCCTGACTTCCGCCGGGTCGCTCACGGGCACGCCGCTCGATGTCGACACGCTGGCGCTGCGCTACTTGGTCGTCGTCACGGCGCGCGATTCGAGCGGCGCTACGGCTCCGACCGAGTTCGGCCTGACGATCCAGCCGCGCCGCGTGGATCTCTCGACGGGCATCACCGCGCAACCGGAGCCGGCGACGGTGGGCGCCGCGCCGCAATGGTCGTTCCAGGTCACGAACGTCTCGAGCACCGCATCGGAAGCCGTCGGTCTCACGGGCGATTGGTACTCGACGGGTGGCGCGGTGACCTTGACGACGACTGCAAATTGCATCATCGGCAATAGCGCATCGCAAGTTCAGTGCAGCATTGCGGCTTTGCCGCCGGGCGCAAGCGCGACCGTGCGCGTGCAGAGCGCGCAATCCGCGCCCGGCGATCAAGCGGTCATTGCGCGCCTCGACACGAGCGATGCCAACGACGCCAACAATGCGGCGTTCAAGAGCTTGAATCTCGCGGGCAGCTTCAACGAAGGTCCGGCGCAACGGTTGCTCGGTGCCAGCAGCGACCTTGCCGGCGGCGATCTCGACGACGACGGGCACGTCGATCTCGTGGCCGTCGCCGACAGTCTGCGCGTTTTCTTCAACACCGGCGCGAGGACGTTTGCGACGCCCCCCGTGGCTCCGGCCGGCGGCGCCGGCGATACGGTGGCGCTGCTCGACTGGAACGGCGACGCGCGGAGCGACATCGCCGTCCTCCGGAGCGACGGCGGCGCGGGGCAAGTGTTCACGAACGACGGCGCGCGAGGCTTCGTCGCGGGCGGCACGTTGCCCGCGATCTCGGCGCGCGCGGCCGCGGTCGTCGACGCGAACCTCGACGGCCTCGAGCAGCTCGCCGTGACCGGCGCCGCCGGCACAGCGATACTTAGGCCCGGCGCGAACCCGAACGTCATCGACGGCCGGGCGGGCAACGACCTCGCAACGGCGGATTTCAACGGCGACGGGCGCGAGGATCTCGCCGTCGCGCTCGACGGCGGTGCGGTCGCGGTGCTCATGAGCACGGCCGGCGGCGCGTTTGCCGCCGCGACGTTGACGGGTTTCGGCGACGTCACAGGCATCGGCGCGGGCGACTTGAGCGGCGACGGCGTTCCGGACCTGTTGCTCGCGACGGGCGCGGCCGATCTCACCATTCCCGAAAACCCCGTCCTGCGTAACGACGGTAACGGATCCTTTGCGCCGCTCTACTCGTTCGGGGCCACCGAAACGGAGCAGCTCTTGGTGGGTGATGTCGACGCCGACGGGTCGGCGGACGTCGTCGCGATCAATGCGTCGGGCGTACACCAGGTGTATCTCGGGGGTGGTACGTCAGGTCTTAAGCTGCAATCCGAATTTCTGTTGAGTCCGGGTACGACGACGGCCGCGCTTGCCGATCTCGACGCGGACGGTGTGCCGGATCTCTTTCTCGGCGGCGCCGATGCGCCGAGCATCGAAGTGTTGCGCAACAACGGTATCGGCCGGTTCGGGCCGGGTGACGTCGTGCGGCCTGTCATCGCGCTGATGGGTGCGGCGAGCATCACGATCACGGCGGCGAGCACCTACGTCGATCCCGGCGCGACCGCGACGGACGATGTGTCGGGGGACTTGAGTACCGCGATCGTCGTCGACAATCCCGTCAACTCCGCGGTCGTCGGTACGTACCAGGTCAGCTACGACGTTGCGGATCGCGCCGGCAACGCGGCTGCGACCGTGTTCCGTACGGTCATCGTCGAGGCTGCGACCGGCGGAGGCGGTGGCGGAGGCAGCGTGGGCGCCTACTTGCTCGGCGCGCTTGTGCTGCTGTGGCTATGGCGCGCCGTGACGGGCCGGACTCCCGGTGCGCCGCGGCGGCGCACCGGGGCTTGAAGCGGCGGCGTTAGGATGCCGCGGTCGCGGCGAGAATCGCCTGCTTCTGAGTCTTCACGAACTCCTCGAAGGATTGCAGCGCGGGATTGAGCTTGCGCGCCGTCGAGATGCTGCGCGCGCCGAGCACTTCCTTCTCGAAGTCGCGATACACCTGAAACATGTTGCCCATCTCGTCGGCGCCCGGAAAGCCGAAGCCGCGGTAGGCGTCGGCGTCGACGGCGTTGTAGACCACTTTGCTGAAGCCGAGCACTTTCGCGAGCGTTTGACCCATCTCGTCGATCGTGAGCGTGCCGCCGGCGATGCCGACGGTCTTGCCGATGTACTCCTTGCCCGACTTGAAGATGCCGTAAGCAGTCTTGCCGATGTCCTCGGCGGCTATCCCTGCGAGCTTGGCTTTGCCCATCGGGAACGCCCAGCTGTAAGTGCCGTCCGCGCCTTTCTTGGGCGCCAGACCGAACATGTAGAGGTTGTCCCAATAAAAAGAGGTGACGAGGTAGGTGACGGGTAGACCTGAGAACGCGGCGTTGGCTTCCGCTTTCGCATCGAAATGCGGCACGCGGTATTTCTGCTGCAGCATCGGCATGCGCTTGTCGTCCGCCTTCATGAGCTTGCGCGTGTCCTCGAGCGTCGACCAGATGACGTGCTTGACGCCGGCCGCCTTCGCGGCGTCCGCGATGTTCTTGGCCTGTGTCTTTTCTTTTTCCCCCGAGAAGTGCTCCCAGAAATTCGTGACTCCGTAGACGCCGTACGTACCCGCGAACGCCTTCTCGAGGCTCGCGACGTCATCGATATCGGCTTTTACGACCTCGGCTCCTTTGGCCGCGAGCGCTTTCGCCTTGTCCTTGCCGGGATCGCGCGTGATCGCCCGGCAGGCGAAGCCGCCCGACGGATCGGCCAGAATCGCGCGACAAAGGCCTCCGCCTTGCGCGCCGGTGGAACCCACTACCGCAATGATTTTCTTGTCAGCCATTAGTATTTCCTCGCATAGAAGCGTGTTCTCGATTTGTTGATGGGGAGAGCACCGAGGGTGCTTTACATCATAGGTTACCATGCTGCGGCGACCGGCACTTCGGCGGCCGACTCGCGGGTCAGCAGGTAGGTCCCGTCGGCGAACTTTACGGATTCGTTGCGGCGAAAGCATCCCCGGTGAATCGTTGAGCGCGGAAAAAAATCGATTGGGCTCTTTCGTTTCCCCTAGGTTGCCCGTGTATACTTGACCTTGGGCGCGCGCGAGCGGCGACCGAAGGGGGCGCTATTACTATGAATTTCACGGGCGCCGCCCTACAGGTTCGCATGGATGTCCAACGTTCGTGCGCCTAGTGTGACTACAAAACCAACAGGGGCGAATTGCATGACGTCATTTTTCTTGCGGAGCACGCCCGCATTAGCGCGCTTCACGCTGCTCGGCGCGGCGGCTCTGATGGCTGCACCGTCGTTTGGGCAGCTCGACCGGACGCTCAACGCGCAAATCGAAGCCGATCGCGCGGCCGGTCAGGCACAAGAGGAGGTCAACGGGATACGCGACCAAACGGCCGACGCCGCTGCAAGGTACGCGCAGTTTCTCGCGGAGGCCGAGAGCCTGGAGGACTACAACGAGCAGCTTGCTGAGCAAGTCGAATCGCTGGAAGCCGAGATCGCGTCGATCGAGCAGCAGCTCGTCGATATCGAAACGACGAATCGTGAAGTGCAGCCTCTGATGGAGAAGATGGTCATGGCGCTCGAGACATTCGTCTCGCTCGATGTGCCGATCTTCATCGAAGAGCGCACGAGCCGCGTGCAGAATCTCAAGGACCTGATGGGGCGGGCCGACGTCGCGATCTCGGAGAAGTATCGACGCATCATGGAGGCCTACCAGATCGAGCTCGAGTACGGCCGCACGCTCGCCGCTTACGAAGGACGTCTCCCAGACGACCGCACCGTCGAGTTCATCCAGCTCGGACGGGTTTCGCTCATGTATCGAACTCTCGACGGCTCCGAGGTCGGCTATTGGGACAACATGGCGAAACAGTGGATCGCGGACGAGGACTATTCCGACGACATCGCCGAGGCTCTGCGCGTCGCACGGGAAGACGGCGCACCTGATTTGCTCAGGGTACCCGTTCCCGCGCCCGTGGAGGTGCGTCAATGACCACCTCTCGCGTCTTGTGGGTTGCCGTCGCGCTCGGCGCCCTGCCGCTCGGCGGGGCACTCGCCCAAAACCCGAATTCGGGCCTCACGGAGGTCGCGAGCCTCGAGGATTTGCTCGAGAATGTCAGAAACATACGCGCCGCGGAGACTGCCCAGCGTGAGGCGTGGGCCGCTGAGTTCCGCGCCGCGAACGCGACCAACCAAGCGAGCATGCTGCGGCGCGCCGAGCAGGAGCGTACGGCGCTCGAGGCGAGCTCGAACGCCTTGACGGAGACCTATACGAACAACGAGACCCGCGTCATCGAGCTCAATAGGCAGCTCATCCAAAAGGCGAACATGTTGGGTTTGGGCGAGGTTTTCGGTATCGCGCGCCAGGCCGCCGGCGAGGTCGCCGTGACGCTCGAGCAGTCGTTGATCAGCACGCAGTTTCCGCCGAATTCGCCGGGCGGCGACCGCGTGACGTTCTTGCGCGAGTTCTCCGGTTCGCAAAGCATTCCCGACGCGGCCGAGCTCGAACGCGTCTGGCTCGAGATGCAGCGCGAGATGACCGCGGCTGGGCAAGTCGCAAGATATGCGGCGACCGTCGTGCAGCCGGGCGGCGAACCCGTTGACGGTGAGGTCGTGCGCATCGGTCCGTTCACCGCGACGTCGAATGCGCAGTTCCTGAATTACTTGCCGACCTTGGGGATATTCAGTGTCCTGCCGCGCCAGCTGCCTCCAGAGTTCATGGAGGTCGCTGCCGACTTCACGGAGACGACGAGCGGCTATGCGCGCGCCGTCGTTGACGGCGGACGCGGCGTGTTGCTGGCCCTCTACGTGGAACGTCCCACGTTCGGCGAGCGCATCGAGCTCGGCCAAGAGGTCGGCTATGTCATCATCTTCGTAGGACTCGCCGGCGCGCTGTTCTTTCTCATCCAGCTCGTGTACTTGATCAAGGTACGTATCGCAATCGCCGCGCAGCTCAAGGACCTCGATCGTCCGCAGACCACCAACCCGCTCGGCCGCGTGCTGCTCGCCTTCAAAGGCGATTCGACGCAGATCGAGCAGGATGCGGACGTCGCGGAGCTGCGCATCTCGGAGGCCGTGCTGCACGAAGTGCCGAAGCTCGAGAGGTTCCAAGCATTCTTGCGGCTCGCCGTGGCGGCCGGGCCGCTGCTCGGCCTCATCGGCACCGTCATCGGCATGATCCTCACGTTCCAGAGCATCACGGAATCCGGCACGAGCGACCCGAAGCTCATGGCGACGGGTATCGGCCAGGCCATGATCGCGACGGTGCTCGGCCTCGGCATCGCGATTCCGCTCTTGTTCGCGAATGCGCTTTTGAACTCGTTGTCGCGCACGGTCGTGCAAATCCTCGACGAGCAAAGCGCCGGCATGCTCGCCGAAAGCATCGAGAGGCAGCGCCGTGCTTGACGCGGTCCCGCTGCTCGACGGAATTCGGGAGCTCGCGGCCGACGGCGGCCCGTTCGTGCTGTGGATCTTCGCATCGGGCGTTCTGATGTGGGCATTGATCCTCGAGCGCTACTGGTACTTCAGCCGCGTGCTGCCGCGTCAAGCCGCGGCGCTCAAGGCGCAATGGGAGGCGCGCTCGGAGCGCGATTCCTGGTGCGCGCGCCAAATTCGGCGCGCTATGATCTCGCGGCTCAACGCCTCGATGAGCGCCGGGTTTCCCGTCATGCAGGTGCTCGTGCCGATGTCGCCGCTGCTCGGCTTGATCGGCACGGTGAGCGGCATGCTCGATGTCTTCGATTCGATGGCGATCCGCGGCACCGCGGACGCGCGCAGCATGGCGAGCGGCGTTTCCGAAGCCATGATCTGCACGATGACGGGGCTTGCCGTGAGCATCAGCGGCCTGTACCCGGTACACTATTTCCGTACGCGGACGGTACGCGAGACCGAAAGGCTCGCCGACACCCTCGAGGTCTGATATGCGCAGACGACGAGACGCAGGCGCCTTGGAAAGCAGTCACGGCATCGACTTGGCGCCGATGCTTGATTTCGTCATCAACCTATTGATCTTTTTCATCATTACGGCCGTGTTCGTCAAGGAGGCCGGCCTCGACGTCAATCGTCCCACGGGATTCGAGCAGCCGCCCGAGAACGCCCCCGAAAGCATTCAAATCCAGATCCTCGACAACGGTGAGGTCTGGGTCGACAATCGTCCTGTCGACACGCGCGCCGTGCGCGCGAACGTCGAGCGCATGAGCGCGGTATCGCCGGACAGCGGCGTGCTCATCATCGCTGCCGAGAGGGCGCCGACGGGCACGCTCGTCGAGGTCGTCGATCAGGTTCACTTAGGCGGCATTTACGACATCACTTTCATCACGCAGAACTGAGCTATGCACGCACGCAGGCACGCACCCGAATCCGAGGACCACGGCATCGATCTCGCCCCGATGCTCGATTTCACGATCAATCTGTTGATCTTCTTCATCATCACGACGTCGTTCATCAAGGAAACCGGGATCACGGTCTTCCGGCCCGCGGCCGTGACGGCCGAGTTCAGAGACACCGGCAACCTGCTCATCGCGATCCGCGAGAACGGCGATATCTGGATGGATCGCCAGCAAGTGGAGCTGCGCGACGTCCGCACGTTGATCGAGCGCTTGCACATCGAGCGGCCCGACGATTCGGTCGTGATCATCGCCGATCGCGCCGCGGGCGCGGGCATGCTGGCGCGCGTGATGGACGAGGTCAGGGCCGGGGGCATCACCCAGGTTGCGATCGCAGCCGACCCCAATGCGGACGGCGGCTGACGCAAAACGGAGGGATTCGCTATGTGGGCAACACGGTTTACAGCAACGGCCGCGATGGCCTTCGCACTTGCCGGAGGCTTGTTCTGGGTTTTGTGGCACCTCGTGACCGGACCCATCAACGTCGGCGATCTCGCGGAAGCGACGCGCATCGATTTCACGCGCATGCGGCGCGACACCGAAACGGCAACGAAGCGCGAGGAGAAAGTCGAGCGTGAGCGGCCCCCGGTCGTGCCGGAAACGCCGCGGATGACGTTCAGCGCGAGCGGCGTCAACAACAACATCGTGGCATTGAATCCCGACCTCGACCCATTGAGCGGCATGGGCCGCATCAGCTTGACGGCGGGGTCGGACCAGGACGTCTTGCCGCTCGTGCGCATCTCGCCCGATTATCCGCCGCGCGCGGCCGCCCGCGGCATCGAGGGGTGGGTGCTCGTGCAGTTTACGATCACCGAGATCGGCACCGTCAAGGATGCCATCGTCGTCGATGCGATGCCCAAGAATATGTTCGAGGACTCGGCGCTCAAGGCCATCGCCCGTTGGCGCTACAATCCGCGCGTCGAAGGAGGCGTCGCCGTCGAGCGCGTCGGCGTGCAAACGATCATCCGCTTCGTGCTGGAGGACTGAGTCATGACTTCGATCACACGCGTGCGGCTCATGAGCGCCTTCGGCATGGCGGCGATCCTATGTCTCTTGACCTCGCCCGGCAACGCGCAGCGCGCGGGTGCCGACGACGAGGCGCCGGCCGCACCGCAGACGACGGTCGATGCGGCAACCGGCAAGATACTGACCGAGGCGATCGAGCTCTTCAACATGGAGAACTACGCGGCCGCGAAGGCGCGGCTCGCGGACCTGCGCGTCGACCGTTTGAGCCCCTATGAGCGCGGCCGCATGGAGCAATTGCTCGCGGCCATCGAATATGCGGGCGAAAATTATACGGCCGCGCGCGAGCACCTGAGCGCCGCGATCGCATCGGGGGGCCTGAACGCGCAGGAAATATCGGGAGCCCGCTATCAGCTCGCGACGTTCTACGTCATCGAAGAGAAGTGGACGGAAGCCATCGCCGCGCTCGAGGAGTGGTTCCGTTTGGAGCCGATGCCGAACTCCTCCGCCTATTACATGCTGGCCATGGCCTATTACCAACAGGGCGACTCAGGAAGCGCGCTCGAGCCCGCGAAGAAGGCCGTGGAATTGACCGACGCGCCGCAGGAAGGCTGGGTGCAGCTCGTGTATGCGCTCCTCGTCGAGGAGGAGGACTATGAGGGCGCCGTACCCTACCTCGAGCGGCTCGTCACGATGGCGCCGAGCAAGAAGAACTATTGGATGCAGCTCTCTTCGGTCTATCAGCAGCTCGAGAATTACCCGCGCGCGCTCGCCGCCATGCAGCTCGCATACTCGGCCGGTCTCCTCACGGAGGACAGCGACATCCGCAGGCTCGCGGATTTGCTCGTGTACAACAACATTCCCTACCGCGGTGCCCAGAT
>DATCIQ010000298.1:0-10834 GCA_036507635.1 Gammaproteobacteria bacterium | reverse complement strand
CGTAGCTGACCGCGCCGTTCGTTCGAATCGCATACACCTTGCCGTCGTCACCGCTCGGCAATGCTTCGCCGTCGCAGACCTGGACGTGTTGCGTGCCATTCGCTTCGCCGCCCGTGGGCGGCACGTGCGTGAGGTACACAGGCACCGCCGGGTCGGTGACGTCGAGAATCGATAGACCGTTGCGCTCGACTTGCCCGGTCGTGGAATTGACGGCCTCGCCGGCGTGGTGGCCGACGAAGAGAATCCGGCGGTCTCCGTACGCGTGCACGATCGGTTGGTAGGCCGAGCGGGCCTGCAAGTCGTGCCGCCCCACGAGGCGCATGTTGACAGCGCTCGCATAGGCCTGCCGCCCTGCCTGCGCTTCCAACGGTTGCGTTGCGTCCGGCGCTTCTGCCACGGATAACTGTCCGTCACAGCCCGCAATAAACGAAGTAATACAGTAGAAACACAATGTAACTAAATGATTAATCTTATTATTTATAGCCACTGATGCCCCCCTGGATTCCATCTTCGTGCCCGCGGGCTGGATACGTGACGCTACTCCCGTCCACGCACGCGAACGAGGTCAGCGCATGGGCCTGGCTGCGGTCCCCGCTCAGGATGTCGATGACCTCGACGCCGCGCACGAGCAATGCGTCGGCGACGAGCGAACGGTGGCAGCGCCACGGAACCGCCTCGGCACACATGATCGCCGTCGGTCCCCTCGCCGCGATGGCAATGAGCTCGTCGACGTTGCGGCCGAACTCTTCCGTCTGCATGTGATCGGCGTAACCGCGAAACGCCTCGTTTCTCCAGCCGTCGTTCAAAGAATCCTTCGCCGGGCGCCGCAAGCCGCCCAGGCTTTTCATGTGGAGGTACTCGATGCCGGCGCCCCTCAAGCTCTCGCGCAGGCTCTCCTGCCCGAACTGCGGATTGCGGCGCGATCCTGGAATCGTTCGAATGTCGACGAGCGTCGCGATCGCATAGTGGCCCAGCATGGCGAGAAACTCGCCGATGGGATGCGTCGAGTGGCCGATGGTGTACAGCGTCGTCGACATTCGGCTTGGCCGCCCTCGCTTCCGCTCAGGCAGGCTTCCGCGGCACGAGCATGTTTACGACGGCGACCTGCACGGCTTCGCCATGTTGATTCAGCGTGGTGTTCCGCATCTTGACGATGCCGCGATCTGGCTTCGAGCGCGACGGCGTCACCTCGAGCACTTCGCTCTCCACGTGCAGCACGTCGCCGGGCTTCGTCGCGCGCGGCCAGCTCATCTCGCCGCCGAGACCGATGAGCCCGCCCGCGATCCGCAAATCGCTGTCGACGAGCAGGCGCATCGCCATCGCCGCCGTGTGCCAGCCGCTCGCGATGAGCCCGCCGAAGACGCTTCGCTTCGCAGCCGCCTCGTCGAGATGAAACGGCTGCGGATCGAAGCGCGCCGCGAACGACTTGACCTCGTCGGCATTCACGACGACGGTGCCGCTCGTGAAGCGCTGGCCGACGACGAAGTCGTCGAGATAGAGCTTGTCTTGCGTAGTCACGCTCATTTCGTGCACTCGCAACTCGTGAATCCACGGGATCGGGTCGCTGGCCGGAAACGTCTGTTCGAGCTCCATGTCGAGGCGCCGATTCTGGGTTTCGGTGGACATGAAAGAGGATGCTACGCCCATGACGCCATATTAGGTACCGCGTGAAACCCCTACAGGCACGCGTTCTTCGCCGAACGTTTGTGTGCTTCTGATCCGGTAGATCGTGGTTTTCGGCAACGAACGCCGGTAGCATCCGCCCGAATCAGAAGCGATTTGCCATCGATCTGTGAAAAGAAGAGCCTTGTTACGTGCGGTTGCAACGCTGCCGTTTCTTTCCGGTGGCTTCGCCGCCCTCGTCGGTTCAACGAAGTCTGCGACGGCGGCCACGACGCGCGCCAAACAGCGCGTGCGCCCCTCCGATCCCTCATGGCCGGACGCGGCGAGCTGGGCAAAGCTCAAAGACGATGTGGGAGGCAATCTGCTCGAAGCGCAACCTCTATTCGGAGCCTGCGCGACGGAGCCAAACGGCGCGGCGTGCCTCGACGCGCTCGAGAAAATCGGCAACCCTTACTGGATCGGCGACCAGCCCGCGGGCACCGAGGTTTCGGGATGGCTCGATGCCTGGACGCCGGCGCCGAGCTCATACGCGGTCAAGGCGCGAAACGCGGCCGACGTCGCCGCCGCGGTCACCTTCGCCACTGATCACAACCTGAGGCTCGTCGTCAAAGGCGGCGGCCACAGCTATCTCGGCACGTCCAACGCGCCGGACTCTTTGCTCATTTGGACCCGCGCGATGAACAAGGTCACGCTGCACGATGTGTTCGTGGGCCAAGGTTGCGAAGGCCGAGTCGCACCCGTTCCCGCCGTCACGGCCGAAGCGGGTGCGATGTGGATGGACCTCTACAACGCCGTGACGACCGAAGCCGGCCGCTACGTTCAAGGCGGCGGCTGCACGACGGTGGGCGTCGCCGGCCTCGTTCAAAGCGGGGGTTTCGGCTCTTTTTCGAAAGGCTTCGGCACGGCGGCATCGGGATTGCTCGAGGCTGAAATCGTCACGGCCGACAGCCGGGTGCGCCTCGTCAACGCCTGCAACGATGCCGACCTTTTCTGGGCACTCAAAGGCGGCGGCGGCGGCACGTTCGGCGTCGTCACTCGGCTCACGTTGCGCACTTACGATCTCCCGCCGTTCTTCGGCGGGGCCACGGGAACGATCAGAGCGCAATCGGACGCGGCATTCGCGCAACTGATTGCGCGCTTTATCGGCTTCTATCGGGAGAATCTCTTTAATCCACACTGGGGCGAGCAGGTCAGGCTCGCGCCCGACAACACGTTCGAAATTTCGATGGTGAGTCAGGGCCTCGACGACGCAGAGGCTCGCGAGGCGTGGCAACCGTTCTTCGACTGGGTGCGCGCATCGCCGGACGATTTCGCCGTGACGTCCCCGCTTCGCGCCGGCGCCGGGGACTCGCGCGACTGGTGGGACGTCGCCGGGAACCCCGCGATGATCCGGGATACGCGCGACGGCGCGCCGGAGGATCACGGCTGGTGGCAAGGTGATCAGGGTCAGGTCGGCGCTTTCATTCACGGCTACGATTCGTTGTGGCTACCTTCGTCGCTCCTGCTCCGAAATCGGCGGAACCGGCTCACGGAGGCGCTCTTAGCCGCGAGCCGCCGTAAACGCGTGGAGCTTCATCTCAACAAGGGGCTTGCCGGCGCGCCGCCCGAGGCGCTCGCAGCGGCACGCGAGACCGCGACCAATTCCGCGGCGCTCGATGCCTTCGCGCTCGCCATCATCGCCGACGGGGAAGCGCCCGCCTATCCGGGGCTCGCGCGCCCCGCGATGGATCTCGCCGCAGCGCGCGAGAACGCGCATGCGATCGACTCGGCCGCCGCGGAGCTACGCAAGATCGTTCCGAACGCGGGCTCCTATGTTTCGGAGAGCAACTACTTCAACCGCTCCTGGCAGAGCGCCTATTGGGGAGACAACTACTCGAGGTTGCGGGCCATCAAGACCAAATACGATCCCGACGGCCTTTTCTTCGTCCATCACGGTGTGGGTAGCGAGGAGTGGAGCGCCGACGGCTTCACACGCCTCGATCAATAGATTGTAGGGGGCGCGCCGGATGGGCGAGTATCACGGGTGCCGCGAAGCGCAAACCGAGCGTCCTGAATCCGACTGGTCGGCGTCAACCGATGTCGAAGCGGATGCGCTGCGCGAGCGGCAGCTCGCTCGAGTAGTTCACGGTGCTTGTGGCGCGCCGCATGTAGGCCTTCCAAGCGTCCGATCCCGACTCGCGCCCGCCTCCGGTGTCCTTTTCGCCGCCGAACGCTCCGCCGATTTCAGCCCCGCTCGTGCCCAAGTTGACGTTCACGATTCCGCAATCGGAGCCGCTGGCCGAGCAGAACCGCTCCGCCTCACGGACATCGTTGGTGAAGATCGCGGAAGCGAGCCCCTGCGGAACGCCGTTGTTGAGGTCGATTGCCTGCTCGAGCTCGTCGTAGCGGATGAAATAGAGAATCGGCGCGAACGTCTCCTTCTTAACCAGCGGCTCCTTGCCCGACACCTCGACGATCGCCGGGTGCACGTAAACGCCGCCGGCCGACACGGCAAGACGGTCTCCGCCGTAAGCTGCGGCGCCCGCAGCACGCAGCTCTTCGAGCGCGCGTTGCATCGCGTCGAAGGCCCGTTCGTCGATGAGCGGCCCAACGAGCACGCCGGGCTCGAGCGGATGACCTATGGCCAAGCGCTCGTAAACGGCGCGGAGCCGGGCGAGCACCGTATCTGCGATGCTGCGATGGACGATCAATCTTCTCAAGCTCGTGCAGCGTTGCCCGCAGGTGCCGACGGCGGCGAACACGATCGCGCGCAGCGCGAGCTCAAGATCGGCGCTCGGCGTGACTACGCACGCGTTGTTGCCGCCGAGCTCGAGCAGCGATCGGCCGAGCCGGCCGGCGACTGTCTGGGCGACTGCGCGTCCCATGCCTACCGACCCCGTCGCCGAGATCAGGGGCAACTCCGCGGCGGCCGCCAACGCCTGGCCGACGTCGGCTGCGCCTACAGCCAAGCTCGAAAGCCCGGGCGGTGTGCCGATCGACCGGATCGCGCGCTGGGTGATCGCCTGACATGCCATCGCACTGAGCGGCGTCTTCTCCGAAGGCTTCCAGATCACGCTGTCGCCGCAAACGAGCGCGATCATCGCATTCCAAGCCCAGACGGCCACCGGAAAGTTGAACGCCGTGATGACGCCGACGGGGCCGAGCGGGTGCCACTGCTCCGTCAGCCGGTGCTCCGGGCGTTCGCTCGCGATCGTCAAGCCGTAGAGCTGCCGGCTCAAGCCGACGGCGAAGTCGCAGACGTCGATCATCTCCTGAACTTCGCCCAGCCCTTCCTGGGCGATCTTTCCGGTTTCCCAGCTCACGAGCTCTGCGAGCTCCGCTTTGTGGGCGCGCAGCTCCTCGCCGATGGCGCGCACGAGCGCGCCGCGCTGCGGGGCAGGCACGTTGCGCCACTGCTTGAAGCTCTCGGTCGCCCCTGCGATCACGGGCTCGAGGTCCGCGGGCGAAGCGAGCGAAAACTTGGCGAGCAACGCGCCGTCGACGGGCGACCGCGCTTGCAGCTGCCCGCCCGTGCCCGGGATCCACCGCGCACCTGCGGCAATCGCGCACAGCGTCGTCGGAACTCCTATTCGATCGAGTAAGTGTCGGACCTTTTCGCGCGTACCGCTGCTCATGCTCTCTGGTCCTCGATTCGCGGAGCGTCCGCGTAGTATTGGCCGAAGCGATTGACGACGAAATCGTCGAGCGCGATCTCCTCCTGGCGTACGAAGCCAGTATCGTGCAGCTTCGACTCGAACTTGAGATCGAGCACCGCGCAGAGCGCCGCCGCCGTGCTGATCTGAATGGCGCTCCACGCTTCGCCGTATAGAGTCTGCGAATAGATCACGCGGGCATCGCTCAATTGCACGAGCTGATGGCGTCGCCAGCCGCTGGCGGTGCAGAACACTACCACCATGTCTTGAAACGTCACTGGAATGGCCCGCTCGAGCACGTCCTTCAGCAAGTCACGCCGTTCGTCGAGCCTCAGATCCTCGATGAGAAACGACATCAAGTCACGATGCCCCGGATAGCGGATGGTCTTGTAATTGAGCTCGCGCAATTGCCCGTCGAGCGTTTCGCACAGAGTGCCGACACCGCCCGAGGTGTTGAAGGCCTCGTATTGCACGCCGTTCAACCAGAAATGCTCGAGCCCCTCGAGCGGCCGCAGATCAGTGCGCTTGCCGTCGAGAATCGCCTCGCACGGATTGCAGTACTCGTTGATGAGCCCATCGGTCGACCAGGTCAAGTTGTAGCGCAGCGCGTTCGATGGGAACTGCGGCAAAGCGCCGACGCGCATGTGCACCGTATCGAGCCGATCGAAAGACGTCGTGAGATGCTTGGCGAGAATCGCGACGAACCCCGGGGCGAGGCCGCACTGCGGCATGAAGGTTTGACCGGCATGCGCTGTGCCTGCGATCGTCCTAATTCGACGTGTCGTCTCGACGTCTTCCGAAAGATCGAAGTAGGAAACCCCGCACACGATGGCCGCCTCCGCGAGCGGCGCGTTGAACTTGAAGCTCAGGGCCGAGATCAGGCACTCCCGCCCTTGGAGCGCTCGCTCGACGGCCTGGCCATCCGTCGCGTCCACGAGCGCAGTCTCGACTCGATCCCGGCCCGCTACGCGGCGCAGCCGCTCCGCGTCGTTGTCGACGACCAACAGCTTGTAGTCGCCGCTCGCCGACAGGAACGCAGCGATCATTCGCCCTATCTTGCCGGCTCCGAACAGCACAACATTCCGCATGCCGATCTCCGACGGATCAGGAGTATTCGACATTTCACTACTTTCGCGTCGTGCCGTCGAACGTGCGGCTCGGGCTCGGGCCGTCGGCGCGGACGATTTCGAATGCGCCTAGCGCCGAAAGCTCGTTCAGCCTCGTCGCTCCTATTGCACGACGATGCGCGGATCGAGCAGCCCGAGACCGTCGATCTCGATCGTGTACTTGTACTCCATTGGAGTCGCTTCTGGCGGCACGCTCACGACCATCCTGTCGGGGCTCGTGTTGTCGACGCTTAGCCAGGGGGGCGCCGCCGGCTCTCTCGTCTCCCGCTCGCTCGTCTCCGGCGGCCTCATGTGCGCCTGCCCCGGAGGAACGCTGTTGCGAAATACGAGAGCGACCGAATAACCGCGGCACACTTCGACGCGCTCGGGCCGGACTTTGAGCCCACCGCTGACATTGATCACCTTGACGCGTTCGTTCTCGCAGCGAACGCGTACACCGTCGAGCTCCTCGATAGTTCCGCATCCTGCGAAAATCGCTGTGGCCGATAGTGCCGCCACTAAGGGTGTTGTTCTCATTGTTCTGCTCCCATGGCTTTTCGTTGTCAGTCGCCGATCAGCTCGGCAAATCGCTCCCGATCCCGCAATTCCGCAAAGTGCGGCTCGGCTCGAATCATCGCGCGCGAGTAGCCCATCTCGACGGCCGTTTCGAGCCGGTCGAGCGCAGCCTCGGCTTCGCCCATACGCACTCGCACGAGAGCGTCGTAATAGTGCACGTAGGGATCGGTCGGCGCCAGCGTGAGAGCCGTGTCAATGAGGCGCTCGGCCTCATCCAGGCGGCCGAGCATCGCCGTGATCCACGCAAGATCGATGATTCTCCCGGGGTCTCGGCTGTTGACTTCGAGCTGCTCCCGCGCGAGGCGCTCGGCCTCGATGAACGCGCTATGCGCGGCCGCCGAATCCCCGGAAAACGCAAGCACGTCGCCCAAGTTCGACCATGCGAGATAGTCCTGCGGCGCCATCTCGATGGCCTTCTCGAGCGCCGCCTTCGCGAGCCCCGCCTCGCCGAGATAGTAGTGCATCATGCCGAGGTTCATTAACGTCCGCGGGCTCGGTTGCACTTCCATCGCGCGCTCGAACGCATGCGCAGCTTGCGCGAAATCGCCCGTGAGCATCGATGACGAAGCGAGATTCGCCCAGCCGGTCGCGTTTCCTCTGTCCACGGCGACGACTTCCCCATACGCCTCCGCCGCTTCCGCGTAGCGTCCGTTGGCATACAGGAAATTGCCGAGCGAGTTGTAGGTCCGCCAGTTGCCGGGTTGCAGCCCCACGGCCTGGCGGTACCGTTGCTCGGCTTCGGCTACGCGTTGCTGGCCGAGATACGCGTCCGCAAGCCCCGTGAGCGCCGGAACGTCGTTCGCGTTGAGCGTCAGTGCGCGCTCGAATGCGCGCTCCGCCTCCGCGTATCGGCCCATTCTGAGATAAAGCTCGCCGAGTGCGTCGTGGACGACGATGAGATTCGGGCTACGCTCGAGCGCCGACCCGCACGAGCGTTCCGCCTGCCCGATGTAGGCCGTCTCGCGCGTCACGTCGTAGGCAGCCGTGTAGGTCAAGCAAATGCCGGCGTACGCCGCGGCGTAGTCGGGATCGACGGTCAAGGATTCGCGGAAGGCGTCGAGCGCTTGCTCGATCGCCTGCCGCGTCATCGGGCGGTGGACGATGTCCATACCGCGCCTGAAGGCGAGATAAGCATCGAAGCTTGCGGTCTCGGCAGTCATGTAGACCGGGGCTTCGGTCAATGACGGCAGCGCTACGCGCAAATTGGCGACGATGAGATTCGTGATCTCGTCTTGGATCTCCGAAAACTCGCCGATCGTTTTATCGAACGTGCGCGACACGACGTGAAAGCCGGTCGCCGAGTCGATGAGCTGCGCCACGATACGCAACGTCTCCCCGGTCTGACGCACGCTGCCTTCGAGGTAATAAGCGACGCGCAGTCGGTCGCGGACATCCTGCGAAGCGGAGTTCGCCCCGAGTGCAAACGAATCGCCTCGCGAAGAAACCCGTAACTGCGGAATGACCGTAAGACGACCGATGACGTCCTCGGCGAGGCCGTCGCAGAAAATCCTCATGTCCTCGGTGCCGTCGATGTTGTAGAACGGCAGGACGGCAATCGAGTCGGGATGCACGGCTACGGCAGTCAAGGCAACGCCCGGGGCCGGATTCTCGACCGTAGCAAGCGCGTTAGTCCCCGTTAGCGAGCTGGTCGCCGGCGGACGACTCAGGTACAGCACGAGCGCGGTCGCGGCCAAGAGGGTTGCCGCGATCGCTAGCCCGACATGCCACGGTCTTGATCTCCGTTGCGCACCCGCGCTGGACGCATCCGCCGCCTGGCCCACGCGCCAGGCGCGCACCGGCGCTGCCACGTTTTTGACACGCTGCGGGCCGATATCCTCGTACCGAGCGACGATCTTGTGCTTGATTGCGGCATGCACGGCGTCCGAGATGCAGAGCTCGCCCGGCAGAGCCAACGCCTCGAGCCGTGCGGCGACGTTTACGCCGGCTCCGTAGACGTCCTGCGCGTCCACCCAGATGTCGCCGATATCCACGCCCATGCGAAACGCAACGCGGTGGTCCGCGGGCTGTGAAGCGAACAGTGCAGAGAACGACTGCTGCATCGTCAATGCAGCCCGCACGGCGCTCTCGACAGTCGAAAACTCCGCGAGGAACCCATCGCCGGTGAGCTTGACGATTCGGCCTCGATGTTGCTCGACGGTTGGATCGATGACTTCCGCTCGTGCACGCCGCCAGGCCGCAACGGTGCCCGCTTCATCGAACTCCATGAGCCGCGTGTATCCGGCGATGTCGGCCGCGAGGATCGCCGCAAGTCGTTGCGGGAGGTCTGCCGTCACTCGACGCCCCCTTTTCCGCGCAGAGTGCAACCGGGCGAACTATATCACGCGACTTTCGAGGCACCGGCGCATTAGGCGCTTAGATCACCAATCAACTTCCGCGGCCGGCTCGGCGCGATGTCGCGTTCGAGTGCCATCGAGTGAACCTACGGGCGAGATGCCGAGCATCACGGGCGCCATGACGTAGTGTGAGCCTGCCCAGGCGGACCTGGATCTCGTACGGAGTGGATTCCGAGATTGCTGCCGCTCCGTACGCGGGCATATACTCCGGCGCACTGTGTCGGGGTTCGGAGCGATGTTCACCGTTCCACGAGTGCCCTCATACCTGCGCTTGCTCTGCGGTGTTTTGACAATCGCGTTCACAGCGGCGTGCACGACCAGTCAATCTCTCATCGACCCTGAGCGCAATCGACTCCTCGCGACCGTGCAAGTCGGCGACAAAATTCGTACGGTAACCTCACGGGGCGAGTCCCCCGAGCTCGAGATCACCGCTATCGAGGATGATGGGCTATTGCGCGGCGAGACATCGGAGGGTCAACTCGTCGAAGTGCGCATCGCGGAAATCACCGAGCTTCACTATCGCAAATTCGCTCTCGGCAAGACGGCTGCGCTCGGAGCATTGATCGGCGCGGCTCTGCTTGCAACGGGCACTTCGTGTGAAAACCCGCCGGAAGCCGCCGCCATCGGCATGAACCTTTGCTAGCCGAGGCCACGGACACTCGAGCTTTCAATCGCTCGCTCTCCATAAGAACGCGCTGTCGCTGGTGTACCGATTTATCAAAAATATGGCGTATCCTATTGATATGGAGCGGGAAACGAGACTTGATTCCGCGCTCCACCGCCTTGATTCAGCAACCCTTTTTCCTTTCCCATCGCGCCGATGTACTCAATGATGTGCCCATTCGGCGTGCCCTAGCGGCCTGTAGGCCGACCGTTTCAGTCCGCTCGTTCTACACGATGCCGCCGTGTTCCACCGGCGTCCTCGGCACAACGGATTAGTCGTTTTAAGAACCCTATCATGCCCCGCTGAAAGCGGTCGAGACAGCAAGTAGCTGCCTGATCGTATCCGGCTGCGGGATCTCGGACCCCGACCGGCCCTGGTCGCACTCCCGAATCTCGCCCTTCTCACCAGAAACGCCGACCGCCCGTTGACGACACGCCCCGCGCAGCCGGACGCGCCCGTCGGCGTGGCCTCCGAGGAGGGGCAGACGCGGCTGATGTCACCGACCAGGATCAGAGCAAGAGCTCGCCCTGTGGCGGCGCCCGGCTCGGGTGCGATCGATCGAGAGACTCGTCCGCTCGACCCAAGTGCGCCAGAATCCGCTGAATCACCCCTTCGTCCTCAATGCTCGCGATCACCCGAAGCGTCCCGCCGCAGCGCTGACACCTCTCGATCTCGATCGCGAACACGCGCTTGAGCCGCGCGGCCCAGCGCATCTCAGGCAAGCGAAGCGACGCCGGGGCGCGATGCCGCTCGATCCCGGTCTGCTCCGGCGCCTTGGGCCTGGCGCCGGCGCGGCCCGCCCGCCGACGACCCCGCCCGCTCGGCACCACCCGTCCCCGCAGCGCGCTCGCCGGTGCAAACACGCCGTGATAACCGCAC
>DATCIQ010000297.1:0-11772 GCA_036507635.1 Gammaproteobacteria bacterium | reverse complement strand
CTTCGCCGAGGGTGCCCCGGGCCGCCCGACAGGCGGAGATCAATTGTTGCCATTGCGCGGCAACGCTGCTCGCAGTCATTGCAGAAACCCGTCCTCAACGTGCAGCCGCGATGCGGCCGCGAATTCAGTCGATTGATACTTTGCGATCGACTCCGGGCGCCGGCGGCGCCCCGGACGATCGGCTAGCGCGTCAGCACGAGTGCCGGTTCGACGTGGGCGGGATGCAAATTCGACGCAACGCAAAACCGGAACGGCCGACGGATACAACTGCTCGCTCGTTCATGTTTGCGCACCTCGAATCGAATGGCGGCGCGGATTCTCGCCGCGGGCGGCGAGTCTACACCAAAGAAAGAAGGGCCGCTAGCGTCGCGCGATTTTGCCCGGTGCGGTTTCCGTCAAGAACAGACACACGGCGACGCCGAGCGCCACACCGGTGAGCGCGACGTAGAGCACGTTCTCGATGCCGAAGTTCTCTGCAATGTTGCCGGCAATGATGGGCGCGACACCGCCGCCGAAAATTTCGCCGGCACCGACGACGAGACCGATTGCCGAAGCGACGAGGCCCGCCGGTGCAGCTTCCGTTGCAATGGGCCCCGTGAGCAATGCGACGTTACCGAGAGAAAAGAACGACACCACGAACAGCACGGCGAAGAGCGATACGGGATTGGCGCCCGTGCGCGCAAAGATCCACACGGAGATAGCAGCGCCGACGAAGCCGACGATCGCGACGGGCTTGCGGCCGAACAGGTCCGAAAGGCCGGGCACGCCGAATTGCCCGAAGAACCCGCCGAAACCGAGCGCCGACGTCACGAAACCCATCTGCACGGGGGTCAAGCCGAGATAGCCGATGAGGTAGTCCGGCACCATCGCGCTCAGCACGAAAACGCACGACATCGCGCAGAACAGCGCGAACATGGAAACGACGATGTTGCGGCTGCCGAGAACCCTGAGCCAGCCGCCGCCGGGCTGTGTGGCCCCGATGGCCGCACCGGCTTGGGTGTCCTTCGGCTCGCGCAGCACAAAGAACAAGAGGAGTCCGACAACGAACCCGGGCACCGCGACGATCCAAAACACCCAGCGCCACGACGGCACGACCGCTAGTAGTTGCGTCGCGATGATCGGGCCGAGCCCGAGTCCCAGCAGCGCAAAGCCGCTCTGTTGCAGACCCTGATTGAAGCCGCGCCGCGGAGGATTCGATGCGGCCGCCACCGCGACGAAGCTCGTAGGACAGTAGGCACCCTCCATGACGCCCATGAGCGTGCGCACGACGATCAGAGCCATGAGGCCCGTAGCGAGCCCCGAGAGCCCCGACATCAACGAGAACAGCAGAATCGCGGGAATCAGAACCTTACGGTGCCCGATTCGGTCCGACAGCCGGCCGCTAAAAATCGCGAACACGCCCCAGGCGAGGCCGAGAGCGCCGACCAAGTTGCCGCGATCTTGGAAGTTGAGGCCGAGGTCCTCGGCCATGAACGGGAAAAGCGGCGCGATGATCCAGCGATCGAGACCGACGAGCCCGAAGCCGATGCCGAGCAGCGCGACCGCTTTCCACTCGTAGGCCGTATCCCACCGCAAGGCGGAGCTTGCGCGATTCATGAGTGTTCCCCAGGGCGTTCGTTGTTATTCTTGGCGTCGATAGTAACGTATGACCGTGCCATGTAGGAGCATACGAAGACGTCGATGCCGCGTTGGTTTGGCTCGAGAGGGCCTTCGGTCTCAAGCCCTTCGGCGACATCTTCAAAGGGCCGGACGGCAAGATCAATCATGCGGCGATGAAGCTTCTCGACGGCGCCGTCATGATGGCTTGCCCCGGAGCCGGCTACCAAAACCCGCGCAAGCTCGGCGCCGTGACGCAGCAGCTCTACGTCCGTATCACCGGCGTCGACCGGCACTTCGAGCGCGCAAAAAGCGCCGGGGCAGATATCGTCGAGGCGCCGACCGACACGTTTTACGGCGCGCGCCGGCCGCGCCGCAGCAATGTAAAATTCGCAGTCCGCGCTTTGAGAATGCCGGCGGATACGCTATTTTCTCGCGTTCAATGAGGGACGGTTGTATTTAATGATCAAGTGGCTCGAAGCGGCCGGCGCGGCCGCCCTTCTCACGACACTCTCGACTCAGGCACTGGCGCAGTGGCCCACGTGGCCCGACCGCGGCATGCCGCGCAACGAAGACGGCACCGTGAATCTCGAGGCGCCGACACCGCGCACGGCCGACGGCAGGCCCGACCTGTCGGGGCTTTGGGAGAACCGGCGCCTGTCGTTTGCAAGCGCCGGCGGTGCGCCGGGCAGTGCCGACGATGAAGCCGCGCCGCCGCCGCCCCCACCGCCGCCTCCACCGGGCACGCCGCCGCTCGCGATGTTCTTCGATATCGGCGCCAACCTCGAGGGCGGGGCGCCCTATCGTCCATGGGCCAAGGAGCTCAGAGACCAACGCGTCGCCGACGGCATGAAGGACAATCCCGACGCCCATTGTCTGCCGTTGGGCTACATGCAGCTCCATCTCCATCCCCAGCCGCGCAAGATCGTCCAGAACCCGGATCAAATCATCATCATGTATGAGGCGAACTACGGTCTGCGCGAAATCTTCATGGACGGCCGCCCGCTGCCCGACAACGAGCCGCAACCGTGGTGGTACGGTTATTCCGTCGGCCACTGGGAAGGCGACGATTTGGTCGTCGAATCGACTCATTTCCGCGACGACGGCTGGCTCGACGTCAACGGCAGCCCGTTAACGGACGAAGGCAAGATCATCGAGCGCTTTCGGCGGCCTACTTTCGGCACCATGGAGATCGACATCACGATCGACGACCCGAAGGCGTACACGGAGCCCTTCACGCTCAGAGTCAATCAGCAATTGCTCCCCGACGAGCAGTTGATCGAGTTCATTTGCAACGAAAACGAAAAGTCGAGCATCCACTTTGACCCTTGAGGATCGAGGAATCTTCGCTACGAGACGCTTATCCTGGGCCGTGATTGCCGCCGTCTACTCGTCGATAACGCCCGCCGCGGCATCCGCTCATCATGCCTTCGCGGCAGAGTTCGACCGGAACAAGGCGATCGAGGTCACCGGCACCGTGACGAAGGTCGAATGGATGAATCCACACACGCGCATTTACGTCGACGCGCCCGACCCGGAGCACAACAACGAGATCGTCAATTGGGACTTCGAGCTCGGCAGCCCCAACGTGTTGATGCGTCAGGGTTGGACGAGAAATTCTCTGCAGGTTGGACAAACCGTCACCGTCGCCGGCTGGCGCGCCCGCAACAATCCACATGTCGCCAACGCTCGTACCGTGACCAACGCCGAAGGCAAGCGGCTGTTCGCGGGCTCCTCGGGGGACGCGGCGGCCCCATAGGGCTCACCTGAACTTGAGCGTGAACTCGCTGCCCTGGCCCGGCGCCGTCTTCACCGCGATCAGCCCCTTGTTGAGCAGCATGATCTGACGCGAGACGCTCAAGCCCACGCCCGTGCCGTGACGCTTGGTCGTGAAGAACGGCACGAAGATGTCGCCGAGGAGCGCGGCCTCGATGCCCGGCCCGTTATCGACGACCTGAATCGACACTTTGCGCTGCTGATCGCAGAACCCGCGCAGCACGACGCGCCCTTCGGCGCGCCCGGTCAACGCTTCGGCTGCGTTTCTCACGAGATTGATCAGCACCTGCTCGAGCTGCTGCGGATCCGCGCGCACTGAGAGCCCCGGCTCGCGTACCTCGACCTCGAGCGCAACACCCTCCGCTTTGAGCGCCGGCGCCAACAGCGCGTGCACGCGCTCGAACAGCGTCGCGACCACGACGTCCGAGAAATTCGGCCTCGGCAAGTTCGTGAGCGTGCCGTAAGCCTGCACGAAACGTAAGAGCCCCGAGCCTCGCGACTGAATCGATGCGAGACTCCGCAGCAGGTCGTCGCGCTCCTCGCCCGTCAGCGCCTTGCCGGAAAGCTCCCCGCTCTCGGCATCGACGAGACGGTCCTGAATCAACTTCGAAAGCGAGATGATCGGCGTGACCGAGTTCATGATCTCGTGCGTCAAGACCTTGATGAGCTTCTGCGAGTAGTCGACCTCACGCTGCTCGAGCTCGTCGCGAATGTTCTGAAACGAGACGATCTTGTAGCGGCGCCCGCGCAGCTCGAATTCGGTTGCATGGAGCGCGAGCTGCACGGGTTCGTCGCCTATCCGTACGCTGATCAGCGCACGACCGGTATCGAGCCCTTCGATGAGAGCAGGCAGTTTCTCGTCGACCCTGCGGAACGACCTGACGCTGTTCATGTAAGGGATGCCGAACAGCTTCTTGGCGTGCTCGTTCATGAGCTTGACGAAGCCCTTGCCGTCGAAGCACATCAGCGCAACGCTGACGTGCTCTATCAGCGACTCCAAATACTGGTGGTTCACGGCCTTGTCGAGATTCAAGGCGCGATATTCCTTCGCCAACACGTCGTAGGCAGCCTCGAGATCGCGGAATATCTTGCCTTTACCGCCGATCGGGAAGCTCACCGCAAAGTCGCGATGCGAGACGAATTCGAGAAAGGCCGTGAGCTCGCGATTGACGGACTCCACATAGCGGATCAGCTCAATGAGCACGAGCACCGCGAGAACTGCACACACGAGCGGCGTCGCTTGCCAATCGGTATTCGCAAGGCCCCACGCGGCCGTGGCGATCAAGCCCGTCAACAGCAGCAGGCGTGCGACGACTTGGAGGCGAAAGTCGCTAAAGCCCATGCTTGGCCATCTTGCGATACAGCGTCGTGCGGCCGAGGCCGAGCTCCTGTGCGGCCTTGCTCAAGTTTCCTTCGTGCTTCGCGATCGCCTGCTGGATCGTCTTCTTCTCGAGCGCCTCGAGATTCAAGTCCGCGGGCGCGTCCATCGCCTGGTGTGCTCGCGGCAACAGCGAATCGTCGAGACGCATCGTCGCGCCTTCGGCCATGATTACCGCACGTTCTACGGCATGCACGAGCTCCCGCACGTTGCCGGGCCATTCGTAGCGCATCAGAGCTTCAAGCGTCGGCCCTTCGACTTGCATGTTCCGCTTGCCGTATTTCTTCGCGAATTCCTCGATATAGTGATTGACGAGCAAGGGAATGTCGCTCGTACGCTCGCGGAGCGGCGGCACATGAATCTCGACCGTGTTGATTCGATACAAGAGGTCCTGGCGAAAGCGCAACTTGTCGAGCATCTCCTCGCGCGGCATGTTCGTCGCGCTGATGACGCGGACGTCGATGGCGACCGGGGTGTCGGAACCGACGCGCATGACCGTGCGGGATTCGAGCGCACCGAGCAGCTTCGCCTGCGACTGCAGGCTCAGGTTGCCGATCTCGTCGAGGAAAAGCGTTCCGCCGGCGGCAATCTCGAAGCGCCCTGCGCGGTCCTCCTTCGCGTCGGTGAAAGCTCCCTTCTTGTGTCCGAAGAGCTCGGACTCGAACAGCGACTCGGAGATCGCGCCCAAGTCGACGTGCACGAACGCCTCTTCGGCGCGTCGCGACGACGCGTGAATTGCGCGTGCGACGAGCTCCTTGCCGGTCCCGTTCTCGCCGAGAATCAGGACGCTCGCATCGGTCGGCGCCACTTTCTCGACGCCGAGCAACACTTGCGTGATCGCGGAAGACATGCCGATGATTTCGCGGCTCGGACCGCCCAAGTACCGGTTCAGCGCCTTTTGCTTCGACTCGAGATCTTTGAGCGCCCTTGCGGCCTGACTGAAGCGCAGCGTCGCGCCCACGGTCGCGACGAGCTTGTCGTTGTCCCAGGGCTTGACGACGAAGTCGGAAGCGCCTTCCTTAATCGCTCGAACGGCCGTCTCCACGCCGCCGTAGGCCGTCATGAGAATGACCTTCGCGTCGGGAGCCGCGCGCTGAATGGTCTTGAGCCACTCGATGCCTTCTTGGCCCGAGGTCACACCGGCGGAGAAGTTCATGTCGAGCAGCACGACGTCGAATCGCCCGCGCTCGAGCATGGCGGGCAGGCGCTTGGGCTCGCTCTGCGTCACGACGCGGAACCCGCTCTTGAGCACGAGCTCCGCGGCGAGCAAGACGTCCGGGTCGTCGTCGACGATCAAGATGCTACCGGCCTTCATCGGCTCCCGTCCGGCATTGCGGCTGTTTCAGATTGAAACACGGGAGTGTTTCGATGTGGAACACCTTGGAATTCGCTCGCATTCGCCACGTTCTCGGTCATGCCACTCAACATATTGAAATATATGCTCTTTTTACTGACACGTAATTGTGGCATGCAAATTGACTGTTCTTTCGCGAATCAAGCGATGCAAGGTTCGGCCCAAATTGCCCGGGCCGGCGACCGAGACTCGAGGACTTGCCCGATCGATGGACAGAACGCTCGCAACGAGAGAACGCTGGACACGACCGCGTATCGCGGCGCTCGCAGGTTTAGGGCTCGTGGTTGTTGCGATCGTCTATCTCGTCGCGACGCGCTCCGGCGCGACGCAACTTCGCGTCGACCCCACACGCATGACCACGGCTCTCGTCGAGCACGGGGAATTCCGCGACTACTACCCGTTCGACGGCACGGTGGAGCCCGTGACGACCGTCTACCTCGACGTCGAAGAAGGCGGCAGAGTCGAGGAGATCTTCGTCCAGGGCGGGCATCCAATCGAGGCTGGCGAGCTCATTCTGCGGTTTTCCAATACCACACTGCGCCGCACGGCCATCGATACCGAGACGCAGTTGCTCGAGAACCTCGACATTCTGCGCAATACGCAGTTCAACCGCGCGCAGAGCGGCCTGCTGCTGCGCGACTCGCTGCTCGATCTCGAGTACCGCATTCTCGAGCTCGAGAAGCGCTACGAACGCTACGAGTCGCTCGTCGCCGGGCCGAGGCCGAGCGAGATTTCCGAAGAGGTCTTCGAGACGACGGGCGACGAGCTTCAGTATCTCCGAGATAAACGCGAGTTGCTCGAGGCGCGTATCGCGCAAGAGGACGAATTGAGCCGCAAGCAGCTCGCGCAAGCGAACGAGTCGATCGAGCGGCTCACTGTCAGTCTCGACCTCTTGACGCGCATCGTCGAGAGCCTCGACGTGCGCGCGCCGATTTCGGGCTTTCTCTCGAGCATCGACGCTGAAGTCGGGCAAAACGTCAACCGCGGCGAGCGCATCGGGCAAATCGATCAGCTCGACGCCTACAAGATCCGCGTGAGCATCGACCAGTACTACATTTCGCGCGTCGAGGTCGGCACGCCCGGAAAGTTCGAGCTCGACGGGAAAACCTACGACGTCGAGGTGCGGCGGATCTACCCCGAGGTCGTCAACGATGCGTTTGCCGTCGACGTGGACTTCGTGGGCCGCGTGCCCGCGACACTGAAACGCGGTCAGCGGCTCGTCGTCGAATTGAGCTTCAGCGCGCCGATCGAAAGTCTCATCGTCGCCAAGGGCGGCTTCTTCCAGGCGACGGGCGGCCGCTGGGCGTATCTCGTCGCTGAGGACGGCCGCTCCGCGCGCCGTGTGCCGATTCGCGTCGGCCGCCAGAACCCGAGATTCGTTGAGTTGGTCGAGGGCTTGAACCCCGGCGATTGGATCGTGAGCTCGAGCTACGAGACCTTCAACGAGGTCGACGAGCTCCGTTTCACGGAGCCGATCGCGCTCATCCGGTAACCAAATCGCAAGCAAAGGTTGAAAGCATGCTCATCGAAACCGAGAACCTGAAAAAGCGCTATCGAACCGAGCTCGTGGAAACGACGGCGCTCGATGCCGTCGACTTGCGAGTCGAGGAAGGCCAATTCGTGTCGATCATGGGGCCGTCGGGTTGCGGCAAGTCGACGTTGCTGCACGTGCTCGGGCTCATCGACACGCCGTCCGACGGCAAGTATCGATTTCTCGGCGAAGATGTCTCGATGTATCCGGAACGCAAGCGCGCCGCGCTGCGTAAGAAAAATATCGGCTTCGTGTTCCAGAGCTTCAATCTCATTGACGAGCTCAACGTCTACGAGAACGTCGAGCTGCCGCTCGTCTACGCGAAAACGCCCGCGAGCGAGCGCCAAGAGAAGGTGGGCGCGGTGCTCGACCGCATGGACATCGGCCACCGGCGCTATCACTTTCCGGCGCAGCTCTCGGGCGGCCAACAGCAACGCGTCGCGGTCGCGCGGGCGATCGTCAACCAGCCGCATCTGATCCTGGCCGACGAGCCGACGGGCAACCTCGATTCGGAGCACGGCAACGAGGTCATGCAGATCTTGGTCAAGCTCAACGACGAAGGCACGAGCATCGTCATGGTCACTCACTCCGCCGAGAACGCCGCGTTCGGGGAGCGGACCATCCGTATGCTCGACGGCAAAATTCTCGCCGAGCAGAAGGTCGGCCGCTGAGATGGGCACGTATCTCAAGATCGCGCTGCGCAATCTCTATCGCGAGAAGCGCTATGCAGCGATCAACATCGCGGGACTCTCGATTGCGATCGCCTCGTGCATCGTGCTCGGGCTCTATCTCTACGGCGAGCTCACGTACGACCGGCATCACGCGAACCATCGGAAGATCTTCCGCGTCGCCAATGAATTCAACATCGGCGGCGCCGTCAATGCGTTGGCGGTGTCGCCGAGCGTTCTCGGCGAGATGCTTAAAGAGGCGTACCCGGAAATCGAGGACTACGTGACTTTTCAGACCGCGCTCCAGGGGACCACGGGCGGCGTGATGCTTCGACACGACCGGGATGCCTATTACTGGGACGACGCGTATTGGGTCGACGCCAACGTCTTCGACGTATTTACGCACGAGGTGCTGTACGGCGATCCAAAGACCGCGCTCGTCAACGGCGGCTCGATCGCCGTCAGTGAAACCTTTGCGCGGCGCTACTTCGGCGACGCGAATGCGATCGGCGAGACGCTCGTCAACGATAACGGCTCCCTCGCGCGCATCACTCTCGTCTTCGCCGACCTGCCGCCGAATACGCATTTGAAGTACGACGTGCTCTATTCGAACAAGCTGCCGTTTCTGCAGACGCCTGACAACACGACCATGCGCCGGCAAACGCTCTGGAACGTGTCACGCTACACATATCTCGTCATGCCCGAGAACTACGATCCCGACGACTACTTAGCGATCAACGCCGAGTTCTACGAGGAGAACATGGCCGAGCTCGGCCGGTCGCTCAACGCCACGTGGCGCAGTTGGCTCGAGCCGCTTGCGGACATTCACTACGGCTCGTCGCTGGAATTCGACCGGCCGGGGGGCAATCGTTTCTATCTTTACGGCTTCGCGGCCGTAGCCGTTTTCATCCTGCTCGTCGCCTGCATCAACTACGTGAACCTCGCGACCGCGCGCGCGACGAAACGGGCACGCAGCGTCGGAGTGCGCAAGATTCTCGGCGCGGGCCGGGCCTCCCTCATGGCGCAGTTCATCGGCGAAGCCGTCCTCTTTGCTCTCATCGCGGGCATTGTCGGCATCGTGATCGTCGAGGTGGCGCTCGCGCTCGTACCCGTCGAATCGCTCGTCGGTAAGCCGTTGAGCTTGAACCTCACCGGACAACCGCTCGTCGGGGCCGCGATTCTGGCGTTGAGCCTGATCGTGGGTCTCTTCGCGGGCCTCTATCCCGCGCTCTATCTCTCGTCGTGGGCGCCGCTCACGGCGCTCGTCGGCCGCTCGAGCCGCGCCGGCAAGGCCAGCGTTCGTTTTCGTCAGGTTCTCGTCTTCACGCAGTTCGTGATCTCGATCGCGGTGATCGCGGCGACGCTCTTGATGAGTGCGCAAATGCGGTTCATCGCCGATCGCGGGCTCGGTTTCGAGCAAGAAAACCGCATCATGATCACGCTGCGCGGCGCCGGCGTCATCGAGAGAATACCGACGATCGAAAACCGGCTCTCGGGAGATCCTCACATCCTCGGCGTCACGACGAGTCAGTTCATGATGGGACACACTACGGGATTGCAGGCCGCGCGAGTGGAGAACAACACGGGCACGCAGCAGCTCATGACCGTGAGCAACATGCCGGTCGGCGACGATTTCCTCGAAGTCATGGGAATTAGTCTCGCGGCAGGCCGAGACTTTTCGCGGCGCTTGCTCACGGATATCGGCACCGGCTACATCGTCAACGAGGCATTCGTGCGCACCATGGGCTGGGACGAGCCGCTCGGCAAGCGCATCACGCTCGGTCGGAACAGCGGCCGCGTCATCGGGGTCGTCAAGGATTTCAACTTCAAGTCGCTGCACACGGCCGTCGAGCCGTTCCTGATGTATCGCCTGCCCGAGAATCTCGACGACGTGCAGGAAATTTTCCGGCCGTTCATCCAGCGGCTGCTCGTGCTCAACATTGCCGGCGAGGATATCGGGCTGACGCTCCGCATGCTCGAGGGCATCATCGCCGAGTTCGACCCGACGCATCCGTTCGAGCTCGAATTCATCGACGATTCGCTCGACGAGCTCTACACCTCGGAGCGGCAGCTCATGCGCCTGATTGCCGTGTTCGCGGGGCTGTGCATTTTCATCGCGTGCTTGGGTCTTTTCGGTCTCGCGGCGTTTACGACCGAGCAACGGACCAAGGAGATCGGCATCCGCAAGGTGCTCGGCGCCTCGGCGGGCGAGATCATCATGATGCTCGCCAAGGGCACGCTGGTGCTCGTCCTCGCCGCCGCGTTCGTCGCGTCGGGCATCGCGTATCTCGCGATCGACGAATGGCTCGCGGGGTTCGCGTATCGCGCGCCGATCAACCCTCTCGTGTTCGTGCTCGCGACCGCGCTCGCGGCCGTTGTCGCGTACGCGACGATCGCGCTTCAGTCGTACAACACCGCGCGCGCAGACCCCGTCGACGCGTTGCGCTACGAATAGCCTCGATCATGTATACCAACGGAGAAAACCGATGAAGACGTTTCGTGTGCTCGTTGCCGCGCTCATGGCGTTCCACTTGGGTGGCGCAACCGCGCAGCAGGACATCTCCGGGACATGGGCCGGAACGCTCGCCGTCGCGCCCGATACGAACCTCGAGATCCACTTCGTGCTGACACGCGGCGCCGACGGTTCGTATACGGCCGTCGTGACGTCGCCCGACACGGACGGCATCAAGGACGTTGCCGCGAGCGTTGTCAGCTTCAACGATAACCGCCTCGCGCTGACGGTCGATGCGTTGAGCGGCTCGTACGACGGCGTGCTCGGCGACGGCGCGTTCGAGGGCGAATGGCGGCAGGAAGGAACGGCGTTCCCATTGCGACTCACGCCTTACGTCGCACCTGTGTTGTCGCAGGCCGACAAAGAGGCGCTCATGGGCACCTGGGTCGGCACGCTGAGCACACCTGCGGGCTCTCTCACGCTCGTGTATCGCTTCGAGACCAACGCGAGCGGCGAGTTTGTCGGCTTCGTCGACAGCCCCGATCAAGGTGCGCAAGGAATTCCGGTCGCCGATATCGAGCTTGTCGACGGCCAGCTCGAGTTCAAGATCCCGCCGGTTCGCGGCGAGTATTCGGCGAAGCTCGAGGGCGACCGAATGGTCGGCACGTGGAGCCAGGGGCAGCCGTTGCCGCTCACGATGACGAAGGGCGAGTTCGCGCCGACGGTCGCCACTTTGAGCTTGTCCGCTGAAGCGATGAGCACGCTCGCCGGCGCCTGGCGCGGCCAGCTCGGACCCTTGAACGTGGTGTTCCGTTTCGAGACGGCCGCAGGCGGCCAAGCCGTCGGCTTTCTCGACAGCCCGAGCCAAGGCGCGACGGGAATTCCCATCACGACTGCGACCTTCGCCGACGGCAATCTCGTCTTCGAGGTACCGGCGGTCCGTGGCGAGTTTAGCGGCGACTTGAGCGGCAACACGCTCGTGGGTCAGTGGACGCAGCTCGGCATGACGAACCCGCT
>DATCIQ010000296.1:0-2523 GCA_036507635.1 Gammaproteobacteria bacterium | reverse complement strand
GTCGCGGATCAGCGCCAGACCGAGTCCTAGTCTTGGTAGCGGCGCGCTTTGATCGAGCGCGATGGCCCGCTCAAATGCTTCCATAGACCGTTGAATCTCGACTCGCGTGAGGTACGCGAAGCCGAGCACTGTTTGTGTTCGTTCGATATCTGGATTCAGCGATGCTGCCATTTGTGCGGCCAGCAACCCTTGATCGACATCGCCGGCTGCGAGCCACAATTCCGACAGCCGCGCCCAGGCGAGCGCGTTCCCAGCATCCTGCTCCACTGCGTCCTCGAGAGTTGCGAGCGCACCTGAAACGTCGAAAAAAGCCTGCTGGGCATATGAAAGCGCGACCCGGACGGTCGCCGATTCCGGATTCGCTCCGACGGCCTGATTCGCTAGACGCAACGCTTCGTCCTTGTCGTTTTGCGTCAGTGCGACGATCGATTGCAGCGAGAGCGCCTCGGCGTTGTTGGAGTCGAGAGCCAAGGCTTGCTCGAGATCGGCCAGTGCCTCGTCCACTCGTCCGACGCCGAGTTTGCGCGCCGCGCGACTCGTGTAGAACGCCGGGTCACTCGCTTGCTCCGATGATGCCACCTCGTCGGCTTCCGGCAACGCTTGGTTCAGCACCGGTGCGTAATAGAGCGTCCACTGCACCGCGTCGCGCGGTCGCACGACCGCTTGCGCAAGCGGCGATTGCCCCGATCGAGCGGAAACACGTTGCCCGCTGCCTGCGCTGACCTCACCCTGAGAGGTGCTGACGGCAACCTCGCCTTCGAACACGGTGATGGTCGTTTCCTCGTTGGTGACGACGACCAAAAACTCCGTTCCCTCGATTCCGGCGTTCGCGAACGGCGTCAGCACTCCCAAGGCGTTCCGATCGCGACTGATGAAGTGCAGAGCGCCCCCGAGCACCTCGACCCACGAGCGTTTCTGATCCCGGGGCGCGATGAACGTGACGATCGTGTTCTGATTGAGCCGGACGTACGTCTCGTTCGGAAGCAGCAATGCAGCTCGGCTGTAGGCTTGGACGCGAATCGAGTCGCCCAGGCAAAAGAAATCGCCGCGGACCGCGGGCGACCATGTTGATTGGCCCGCGCGCCTGACCTCAACCGTCCCTTCGGCCGACGTGAGCTGCCAAGCGTCGGAGCACGGCTGTGCGATCGCTGCCGACGGCGGAAGCGCGGCGGCAAACACGCAGCTCAATACTATGGACAAATGGATCCAGGCCGCGCGCCGCGAGCGAAGCGACTGGCCATCCAGGCGACGATGGCTTGGTAATCGCTTGCACTGCGTGGAGCCCGGGAGCTTGAAGAACCCAAATCGTCGCGACGTGGTTTTTATTCTACTCTCGGAGCTATCGTCCCGGCTTGAGTCTAGTCCCAGATACTGTTTGCTTTCAATGCCAACCAGCAGATTGTTGTAGGTCAATCTTCGGCCCGGGAGGCCTACTCCCGGGCCGACCACGCGCTGCAAGGTCAAACGCCAGGCAAGCTGTTGAGCGACGAGAAACCTGAGATAAGCACGGTCACCACGGCGCCGACCAGCATGACGTGAGCGACCCACTCTTCGAGCATCCAACCGAACTTTGACTTGCGCATTTCCATGATCGTTTCCTCCAAATCCGTTGCACGTTAATCCTGGTTTTCCCAGAGTTTGGGCGGAGAGGAGCGGTTTCGCTTCGTCCGGGGGGATCCTTGGTCTCGCTAACCGCTCGTTCCCTCCGCCTTGGAGCACAGTATTGCGAAGCCAGGCAGCGCCTACCTGAGCGAAACAGAATCTAATCAGAATGTTTTTCTTCGGGTTTCTGCGGATTCATGATCTTGACAATCTGGGTACGTTCCGGACACGCTTTTGTTAACGAGCGCGCAGCTGGCTGGGCCGCTCGAGGCGGAAAACTATCAACGACGATCGCCGCAGGAGCAAAACATGAACAAAGCAAGCATACGTCTCGTCATAGGCGCGCCGGTCGCGTTCGCGCTATCGAGCGCATTCGCCCAACTCGAAGTCGGTGGGGACTTGCTCGACAACTGTGCCCAAATCGACGCGCTCAGTAGAAGCGGCGACTACGCGCAAGCGCGCGATAAGGCCCGCCTTTGCCTCGAGGGCCTCGAGCAAAAGGTCGAAGGAGAGGTCGGCACGTTCTTCCTGCCCGAAGTCGCGGGCTGGACGCGCACGAGCTTCGAGCAGGACAGCGCGCTCGGGTTTGCCAACATCTCGGCGAGCTACCAAAAGGACGAGAACTTCGCGACGGTGTCGCTCACGGGCGGAGAAGGCGGCGGGGAAGACGGGCTCGGCAGCCTGCTCAGTGGGTTTGCGCGCCTAGGGCTCGAAGAGTCCGGCCGTGAGGTTCGCGTCGCCGGCTTGCCGGGCACGGTTCAACCGGACGGCACGATTACCGTAACGCTCGAAGACGGCTCGTTCCTGAGTTTCGTGAGCCCGAGCTTCGACAATCCGGATGCGGCCCTTGCGGGCATCGGCGATCTCGTCAACGCATTTCCGGTTGCCGAGATCAATCAGACTCTGCGAGCGGAGTAGTGA
>DATCIQ010000295.1:0-3715 GCA_036507635.1 Gammaproteobacteria bacterium | reverse complement strand
TCATAACCGGGAATGAACGCCATGGGGATCTGGGCCGCGAGCTCCGCTGCGTGGGCGTGCAAGCGCACGATCAGCTGTTTGCCGTCGCTGTCCTTCGGATGCGCCTTGCCCGCGAGGACGATTTGCAGCGGATGCTGCGCGGCCAAGGCCCGAAGCGTTGACAGATCGGAGAATAGGAGATCCGGCCGCTTGTAGGCGGTCATTCGCCGAGCAAAACCGATGGTCAAACGCTCTTTGTCGAACGCGACGCCGGTGCGTTCGCGGATGAGGTCGATCAGCCGCTGCTTGGCTTCCGCATGCGCCCGCCAAATGCTCTCGTCCGAGATCTGATCGGCGCGTACCAACAATTCCGGCTCATGGCACCACCCCGGCAGGTGCTCATTGTAGAGTCGCGAGAAGCTCTTCGCCGTCCAGGTATAGGGGTGAACGCCGTTGGTAACGGCATGCACACGATACCCGGGGAACATCGTCCTCGAGACCTCGGCGTGTTTCTTTGCGACACCGTTGACGTAGTCGCTGAGATTGAGTGCGAGCCGCGTCATGTTTAGCCGCTCGTGACCGCCGAAGCGCTTGAGCTCCTCGAGTTTCGGCCCGTCGCCCAGAATTCGCGCGACCAAGTCATAGGAAAACTGATCATGCCCCGCTTGCACCGGAGTATGCGTCGTAAAATTGCACTGCGCGCGAACCTGGGCGAGGTCGAAGAGCGCGCCGTCGATACCAATGTCATCGGCGGCGTGGGCCGCGCGTTGAGTAAGCTCGAGCGCGAGCAAAGCCGCGTGACCTTCATTCAGATGATATTGGCGGATCTTGAATCCCAAGGCGTACAGCAGACGTACGCCGCCAATGCCGAGCACGGCTTCCTGTTTCAGCCGGTACGCCTCATCCCCACCATAGAGATAATGTGTGAGCTGCCTGTCCTCAGGCGCATTCTCCGCGACGTCGGTATCGAGGAGCAGCACGGGAATCACCCCGTTCTGGTGACCCTTGAGCTCGTAGAGCCACGCTTGAATCCAGACGCGATGTCCCTCGAGGTGAACTGCCACTTTCGCGTCCGCGAGCTCGGCATAGCTTTCCGGCGCCCAAGGATCCGGCTGCTCGGACTGAGCGCCGCCGGCGCGGAACATCTGCTTGAAGTAACCGGCACGGCTCACGAGCGTTACGGCCACCATCGGCAGCTCCAAATCTGCGGCCGAGCGCATCGTGTCGCCGGCCAACACGCCGAGGCCTCCCGCATAGGTCGGAACCTCGTTGCGCAAGGCGATCTCCATCGAGAAATAGGCAACGCGTGGCTGACGCGCATAGATGTCGATCGTGTCTGCCATCACTCGATGCTCCGACGGACGGTACTCGCTGCGGCGATCGGCAGCGATGTTGCAAGATTCTTGAGATCGCTCTGGTCCAGCGTCTCCTGTTTCAGCAGCTGCTGCGCGCCGACCTCGAGCAGAGAACGCCGCTGTTTCAGCATTCCGAACGCACGCTCGAATGCCGCATTCACGATTCCCCGCACGGCTTCATCGATGAATCGGGTCGTGTCTTCACTCAGCGAACGCACGTCGCCGGTCGGCGGCAGACCCAGGAACGTCTGCCGTTCGACCTCGTAGGTGGCGTGGCCAAGCCGCTCATCCATGCCGTAGCGCGTGACCATGCTGCGCGCAATCTCCGTGGCTCTCGCGAGGTCGTCGGCGGCGCCGGTCGATAGATGCTCAAAGATCAAGCGCTCGGCCGCACGACCTCCCAAGAGCACGGTCAGCTTGTTCTCGAGCTCCTCGCGAGTCATCAGGAACCGGTCCTCTGTCGGGCGTTGAATCGTGTACCCGAGAGATCCGATGCCCCGCGGGATAATGGATACCTTGTGCACCGGGTCGACGCCGCTCAGCGACATCGCGATGAGCGCATGGCCCATCTCGTGATAGGCAACGATCTGCCGCTCACGCACGTTCAATAAGCGGTTCCGTTTCTCGAGCCCGGCGACGATACGCTCGACCGCCTCGGTAAAGTCCCGAAGCGCAACTGCCTCTGCGCCGCGCCGCGTTGCGAGCAGCGCCGCCTCGTTGACCAGATTGGCCAAGTCGGCGCCCGTGAACCCCGGCGTGAGCCCTGCGATCTGGTCGGGGTCGACATCCTGATCGAGGCGAACCTTCTTGAGGTGCACACCGAGGATCTGGATGCGGCCCGGTTTGTCCGGCCGATCGACCAGGACCTGACGATCGAAGCGCCCCGCGCGAAGCAACGCGGGATCGAGAATCTCGGGACGATTCGTCGCGGAGAGCAGAATCAGCCCGGTGCTCGGATCGAACCCATCGAGCTCCGAGAGAAGCTGATTGAGTGTCTGCTCCTTCTCATCATGTCCCCCCATCGGATTCATGCCTCGCGCTCGGCCGACCGCATCGAGCTCATCAATAAAAATGATCGCCGGCGCCTTTTGCCGCGCCTGCTCGAAGAGATCACGAACCCGAGCCGCGCCGACGCCGACGAACATCTCGACGAACTCCGAACCGTTGATCGAAAAGAATGGTACGCCGGCCTCTCCGGCGACGGCACGCGCGAGCAAGGTCTTTCCGGTCCCTGGAGGTCCCACCAAAAGCACGCCTTTCGGGGCCCGCGCACCGAGCTTGCCGTAGCGCTGCGGGTCTTTGAGGAACTCGACGATCTCCTGTAGCTCGACCTTCGCCTCATCGACCCCTGCCACATCGTCGAAGGTCACCTTCGTGTCCTTCTCCATATAGACCTTGGCCTTGCTTTTGCCGATCGCCATCATGCCGCCCATGCCCTGCTTCGCGGCGATCTTCGGCAACAGAAACATCCAGACGGCGAAGAAAACGAGTGCTGGCAGGACCCATGAAAGGATCTGCCGGAAAAACGTGTTCTCGACCACGCCCCGGAATTCGACGTCGTATTGCTCGAGCTCGCGCGCGATATCGACGTCGATACGCGGCGTGGTGAACTGATGCGGTCCTTCTTCAGGAGCGTCACGGTACGTTCCGCGCAGCGTACCACTCAGAATCTCTACATCCTGGATCCGGCCTTCCTCGAGCGCCCGCTGGAATTGGCTGTATGGAATCTCTTCGACGTGCTGCGACGCCGTCCAGATGTCGCGCAGCCACATCACCGCCAAAAACGCCAAGATGAAGTACCAAATGTTGATCTGAACATGTCGTTCCATCATGTCCTCCCGACGGCGGCCGCTACGGCGCCCGATACGTCGATCTGATTCGATTCGTGAGCGATCGTGTTGGTCGTCACGACCCGCTCGGCCCCGGCGGCTCGCAGGTCTCGGTAGGCATCTCCGGCGAAGACGGCGTGGACTCCTACGCAGATCGGTGCCGGCAGATCCGCGCTCTTCAAGCGGCGGACGGTTTCGATCATCGTGCGCGCAGTCGAGATGATGTCATCGACCAAAACTGGGCGATGATCGCGCCAGCGCTCGACGTCCGGCACGGAAACTTCGACGTCGCGATCACCGCGGCGCGTCTTCTCGAGCACGACATACGGCGCCGAGGCACGGCGCGCGACGTCGGCGACCCATTGCCCGCTCTCGGAGTCGGGGCCGACGAGCAGCGGGCGCTCGACCTCTGCCTGAATCCATTCGGCCACGAGCGGTGCCGCGTGAATCACGTGCGCCGGAACGGAATAGAGCCCGGCCAGTGCCTGGTAGCGATGCAGATGGGGATCGACCGTGACGAGCGCATCGATGCCGCCCGACAGGAGCTTCGCG
>DATCIQ010000294.1:0-14279 GCA_036507635.1 Gammaproteobacteria bacterium | reverse complement strand
CGTGCTCTGCGTGCTGTCCCTCGCTATCGGCAACGTCGTTGCGATCGCGCAAGCGAACTTGAAGCGCATGCTCGCGTATTCGACGATCTCGCACGTCGGGTTCATTCTCATGGGCTTCATCGCCGGCACGCGCGACGGGCTGCAAGCGGCGATGTACTACACGATCGCGTACGTGCTCATGTCGGCCGCGGCCTTCGGCATGATTCTGCTCTTGAGCCGCAAAGGCTTCGAGGCGGAGCGTCTCGAGGACTTCAAGGGATTGAACCAGCGCAGCCCCTGGTTCGCGCTCATGATGCTCATGATCATGTTCAGCTTGGCCGGCGTGCCGCCGCTCATCGGCTTCTACGCCAAGCTCTTTGTGCTCGGCAGCCTCGTCGACGCCGGGCTCGTATGGCTCGCCGCTTACGGCGTGGTGCTCGCCGTCGTCGGCGCGTTCTATTACCTGCGCCTCGTCTGGTTCATGTACTTCACGGACCCCGTCGACCAGACACCGCTCGCCGCCGCCGCCGAGATGCGCTGGGTCTTGAGCGCAAACGCCCTCGCGCTCCTCGTGCTCGGCATCTTCCCCGGCGTCCTGCTCGACCTCTGCTCGCGCGTGCTCTGACCCCCTGGAGCAGCTTCAGCCGCGATTCCTCTGCGTCCGCCCGCGGCTCGCACATTGCCGCCGGATGATCCGTGCAGTAGAGTCCACCTAGAAGGGGCTTTGACGTACTGGGGGACGTCTTTGAACCTCATGCCTGGTTCGGTGCCGTATTGGCATTTGCCGTTCAGTCGCATCCGAGGATGCGGGACGACGCCCCGCTTCGGTCTGCAGATTGTCGATCCCCTCGGTCCGCATCCTGTCATGTGCCGCTTGCTCGCGGCCAGCTCACTGTTTCTGGGGGATCGCCCGCGCAACCGGGCGACCGATCGCTTACCTCTGATATCAGGAGGGCGAGCATGGTTAGTCATATTCGAGGCTTGTACGCGCTGGGTGCGCTGGTACTGGCGGCAGGTTGCGACCAGGCCGCAGCTCCCGCGGTCACCGCCGTGCAGGACAACATACTGCGCGGGACGGACCCGTTGCGGGATTTCGGCGACTATGTGGTCTATATCAATGCTCTGATGACCGACCAGCTGACGCCGGACGTCGCTGAGAAACACGGAATCGTCAGGAGCAAGAACCGTGCGCTGCTGACGGTGAGCATCCACCGAAAACAGCCGAACGGGGCCACAGCCGCAGTCGCGGCCGACATCTCTGCCTCCGCCGTCAACCTCAGCGGCCAGCTCAGGGCGGTACTGCTGCGGGAGGTCAGGGAGGAGGCCGCGATCTATTACATCGGCGAGCTTGCGGTAAACGACACTGAAACGTTGCTCTATACGTTGAACATGACCCCGGTCGGCGAGGCGGATTCATTGACGCTGCGCTACCAGAGACAGTTCTTTGTCGCGGAGTGATGAGCATGGGCAAGGCCGTCTTGGGATTCTTCGTTGCGGTCGCAGCGACCATTGTGGCGGCCAGGCTCACGTTCGACGCGACGTCCACGGCCGGCGCCGGGCCGGTTAGCGAGCCGTGGGCGCAAGACCGGATGGAGTTCGTCGCCTGGAACAATGAGCAGTGGACGGCTTGGATTCGTGGCGGTGCATTCGAGTTGGTGCCGCAAAATACGCGCCGCTGGACCCGTCATTCCAACGTAACCCTTGCGTTTATTGATTGGGAAGGCGAGCTGTGGCAAGCAAGAATCGACGGCGACACCTTTGTGCTTGCCGGCCGAGGGGATTGGCAAGGTACGACGGAACGCGCGGGCGCCATCCGATATCGTGACTGGTCGGGGCGCAATCAGCTGCGGACGTTGGTTCAACTGATGCGTTGACGCATGCATCGAAGCTCGACAGCCGATGACGTCAATCTTGGTGGGGAACGGCGGATGCGCTATAGTGCGCGCGCGACCTGGCTTTCACGTACGGATGCTTTGACTATGTCTGTACGACAGGGTATGGCGACCGGCGCGCTCAGGCTGGCAATCGGTCTGATGGTGTCGTCGGTCCTGTGGGGGTTGCCTCTCCGAGCTCTCGCCGTGACGCTGGACTTACGCGAAGGCGCTACGGAGATGAGCCGGCGCGTCCAAGCGCTGCATCACATGAGCTTGATCATCTGCGTGGTCGTGGGCGTCATCGTCTTCGGCGCCATGTTCTATTCGATCTTCGCCCATCGGCGCTCCAAGCGCCCGACACCGGCGAAGTTTCACGAGAACACGCTCGTCGAAGTGGCTTGGACGGTGGTTCCCGCGCTGATCATCACGGGCATGGCGATTCCCGCCACCGTCGCGCTCGTCGAGATCGAAGACAACAGCGACGCTGATCTGAGCATACTGGTGACCGGCTCGCAGTGGAAATGGCACTACCGATACCTCGAAGCAGATATCGATTTCTACAGCAACGCGACGATCCCGCCCGAGCAGATCAACAACCTCGAACCGAAGGACGAGCACTATCCGCTCATGGTGGACAATCCTCTCGTGCTGCCGACCAACAAGAAGGTACGGTTTCTGACGACGTCCGGCGACGTCATTCATTCGTGGTGGGTGCCGGATCTTGCAGTCAAACAGGACGCCATTCCCGGTTTCATCAACGAGGCGTGGGCCCGCGCGGAAGAGCCGGGCATATACCGCGGCCAATGCGCCGAGCTTTGCGGCATGAACCACGCGTATATGCCGACGGTCGTCGAAGTCATGCCCGAGGAAGAGTTCGATGCTTGGCTCACCGATCAGCGGCTTGCCAGGGAGCTCTCCGGCGAGGCTGCCGTCGCGGCGCGCAGCCGCGACTGGACGATGGAAGAGTTGCTGCCGATCGGCGAGCAAGTGTTCTTGACGCAGTGTGCGACTTGCCACCAGCCCGATGGGTCGGGCCAGGGCCTCAAGTATCCGGCGCTCGGCGGCGGCGTGATCGCCAATGGACCTATCGAGGATCACCTGGATCGCGTCATGAACGGCAAAGCGGATACCGAGATGCAAGCGTGGGCGCCGCAACTTTCGGACTTGGATATCGCGGCCGTGATCACCTACGAGCGCAATAGCTTCGGCAACGACACCGGCGATGTCGTCCAGCCACTAACCGTTTACTCGGCCCGTTAGGATAGACCATGGTTGCCCACGCGGACACGCTGCCGAAACAACGTCACCCCTTCATCGAATTCATCCTTCGTTGGCTGCTCACGACGAACCACAAAGAGATCGGCACGCTCTATCTGTGTCTCAGCTTCACGCTGTTTTTCGTTGCCGGCGCAATGGCCATGGTCGTTCGCGCGGAGCTCTTTCAGCCCGGCATCCAGTTCGCGGAGCCCGAGCTTTACAACCAAATGGTGACCTTGCACGGTCTCGTCATGGTGTTTGGGGCCGTCATGCCGGCCTTCGTGGGGCTCGCCAACTGGCTGATCCCAATGATGATCGGCGCGCCGGATATGGCGCTGCCGCGGCTCAACAATTTCAGCTTCTGGATTCTGCCGTTCGCGTTCGTCTTGCTGTTGTCGTCGCTCTTCATGGAGGGCGGCGCGCCGAACTTCGGCTGGACGTTTTACGCGCCGCTATCCACGACGTACGGGCCGCCGAGCACGGACTACTTCATTTTCGGCGTGCACTTGATGGGCATTTCTTCCGTGCTCGGTTCGATCAACATCATCGTCACGATTCTGAACTTGCGCGCCCCGGGCATGACCTTGATGAAGATGCCGCTGTTCGTCTGGACCTGGTTGATCACGGCATTCCTCCTGATCATGGCGATGCCCGTGCTCGCGGGAGCCGTCACCATGATGCTGACGGATCGCCATTTCGGCACCAGCTTCTTCAACGCCGCCGGCGGCGGAGATCCCGTCTTCTTTCAGCACGTGTTCTGGTTTTTTGGGCACCCGGAGGTCTATATCATGATCTTGCCCGGCTTCGGCATTGCCTCGCAGATCATTCCGACCTTCGCCCGCAAGAAACTGTTCGGCTATCACTCGATGGTGTTCGCGACGGCGGCGATCGCGTTCTTGTCGTTCATCGTTTGGGGCCACCACATGTTCACGACGGGAATGCCGCTTGCCGGCGAGTTGTTCTTCATGTACGCAACGATGCTGATTGCCGTTCCTACGGGCGTCAAGGTGTTCAACTGGGTTGCAACGATGTGGCGCGGCTCCATGACCTTCGAGACGCCGATGCTGTTTGCGCTCGGCTTCGTGATGATGTTCACGATCGGCGGCTTTTCGGGTCTCATGCTCGCCATCGTTCCGGCAGATATCCAGTATCAAGATACCTTCTTCGTCGTCGCGCACTTTCATTACGTGCTGTATCCAGGCGCAATTTTCAGCACGATGGCGGCGGCGTACTACTGGCTTCCGAAATGGACCGGGCACATGTATGACGAGCGGCTCGGCAAGATTCACTTCTGGACGGCAGCGATCGCGGTCAACTTGACGTTCTTTCCGATGCATTTTTCCGGGCTTGCCGGAATGCCGCGGCGGGTCGTCGATTACTCCATTGCGTTCGCCGATTTCAACATGGTTTCCAGCATCGGCGCGGGCCTTCTTGGGCTAACACAGCTATTGTTCTTGTACATCGTAATCAAGACGATCCGCGGCGGCGAAAAGGCAAGCGATCAGGTGTGGGAAGGCGCCGAAGGCCTCGAGTGGACGATCCCGTCGCCGGCGCCGCTGCACACTTTTCAAACGCCGCCGAGTCTCGAGACGAGCGGCTACGCGGCGACCACGGCAAAGCACTAACAGCGGAATTGCGATGACTCGTTCGACGAAACCGAGCCACGACAGTCGACGTAAGCATACCGCCGTGCTGGTCGTCTTGGCAGTCGGGATGTTTGGATTCGCATTCGCCCTCGTGCCCCTTTACAACGTTTTCTGCGAGCTGACCGGCCTCAACGGGAAGACTTCCTCACAAGCGGTCAACACGGAGCGGCTTCCGCAAGCCTCGGATCGCGAGGTGACGATCCAGTTCCTGGCCCAAGTCGCCAAGGGCATGCCGTGGGAATTCAGGCCCACCGAAACCGAGTTGCGCGTTCGACTCGGTGAAATAAACACCACTCGGTTCTACGTGCGCAACCGCGTCAGTGATGCGGTGATCGGACAGGCCGTTCCCAGCGTCGCGCCGGGCCTCGCAGCGCAGTACTTGCACAAGATCGAGTGCTTCTGCTTCACGCAACAACAACTCGACGGCGGCGGGGAGATGGAAATGCCCGTGCAGTTTTATGTGGGTACGGATCTGCCTGAGGAAGTGCGCACGTTGACGTTGTCGTACACCATGTTCCGGGTCGAGCCGGTTTTGCCGGACGCAGATCATGCACACCTCTGAGCATCCCGCCCACGGAGCCCCGCAGCCGGCCGGCGGACCGCCGCGCTACTACGTCCCGCACAGCAGCGTGTGGCCCATCATCGGCTCGGTTGCGCTTTTTGTGCTCGCTTTCGGCGCGGCGACGTTCATCCAGCAGAGCACCGAGAAAGTCGCCGACGAGGGAAGCTACGGGCAGTGGATCTTCTTCTCCGGCCTGGCCCTGATCGCGTTCATGCTGTTCGGATGGTTCCGCAAGGTCATCGAGGAATCTCGAGCGGGTCTGGCGAGCGGCCTCCTCGACCGCTCGTACCGCATGGGGATGTTCTGGTTCATCGTTTCCGAAGTGATGTTCTTTGCCGGCTTCTTCGGCGCGCTGTTCTATGCACGGGTCCTTTCGGTCCCGTGGCTCGCGGGAGCGAGCAACAACCTCGACACCCATATACTCTTGTGGCCGGATTTCTTCGACACGTGGCCGCTGTTCATGACTCCGGGAGGGAGCGGCGCGGAGGCGATGGAAGCGTGGGGCTTGCCGTTCGTCAATACAGTCATTCTCGTCACCAGCAGCGTCACCGTGACGTTTGCTCATTGGGCTCTGAAGAAGAACCGAAGACCGGCGCTGCAATTCTGGTTGGGGCTTACCATCGTGCTGGGCGCCGCTTTCTTGACGCTCCAAGTCATCGAGTATATGCACGCCTATACCGAGCTCGGGTTGAGCCTAGCCTCGGGTATCTACGGCTCGACCTTTTTCATGCTGACCGGATTCCACGGCGCGCACGTCACGATGGGCGCAATCATGCTGGCGATCATGCTGCTGCGCATTTTCCGCGGCCACTTCACTGCCGAGGATCATTTCGGTTTCGAAGCGGCGAGCTGGTACTGGCATTTCGTGGACGTGGTATGGCTCTTTCTGTTTACGTTCGTATATTGGTTCTAAGAGCCGGGAACGAGGTACTTCGTCGCAAAACCGATCGCGAGCAGTATGAGTAGCAGCACCGACAGAGCCACACGAATACTGAGCGAGACGACCGTACGCTGGGTCTTGCCGCTGTCTCGGACCAAGAATACCAAGGCGCTGCCGAGGCTGATGAGAATGCCGAGCATGACCGCGAGAAGCAGGGTGTTGAACATGTTGCGCAACGTCCGGATGCCGGAGCCGCAATGGGTTGAGGGCACAGGATGACGGCAAGAACGGCCGAGATCAAGCTGACCGTCGAGTTGGATACCGCGAGCCTGCCCAGAAGCATCACGTGGCAGGCCTCGGATGCACGGCACGACGGCGCGAAACCGTGCCAGTCCATGATGCTTTCGGTATGGGATGCCGAAAGCAAGACAATCGCGGCAATCGATCTGTGGACACGCGAGACGACCATCGCCGACCTGAACATGCACTTCTGCCAGGCGTTTCACAAGATGGCCGATACCTATTTGCTTGCCACGAAGAACGAAGAAGTCGCCGGTTTGATCCACGAGTTCGGGAACCGCTTCGCGAGCACTATCGGAGCTCGGTCGCCGGAGCTCGGTCGCAGGGGGGTGGATGAATGTTGACTCTTCAGGCCGCGACGGCGGCGGTCGGGGCGCCGATCAAGTAGGCGTTTCGATCGTTCCGACGTTGCGGCTTCTGACGCCCGCCGCCTTGATTCTCGGCGTCGGGTTCGTGGGCCTGGTCCTCGGCTATTGGGCGAACGCAGCGTTCGTTCCCGGCACGACGCCGGAGCAGCCGATCGATTTCAGTCACAGAATCCACGCCGGCGACTTTCAAATTCCATGCCTGTACTGCCACTCGCAGGCGCGGCGCTCGCCGGTGGCCGGCGTGCCGAGCGTCAACAAGTGCGTCGGCTGTCACAACACGGTCGCGAGCGACCGGCCCCAGATCAGAGAGGTGTTGCAGTACTTCGCGAACAAAGAGCCCATTCCGTGGATCAAGGTCCACGACCTGCCGGACTTCGTGTACTTCCCGCACAAACGGCACGTCGCGGCCGGCGTCGAGTGTCAGACCTGTCATGGGCCCGTGGAGACCATGGACAGGGTGACGCGCCTCGCGCCGACGAAAATGGGTTTGTGCCTCGATTGCCATAAACAGCACGGCGTGGAGCACGGGCTCGACTGCTGGACCTGCCACAAGTGACCGAAAGCCTTAGGTAGCGCGATGGCGATGATAGACCGCAGAGATTTCGTCAAGCTCGTCGGAGCGGGCAGCGTGGGCGCGGGCGCCGGCTTCATGTTGGCCGAGACGATAAAGCACCCCGTCGAGCACCTGATCCCGTATCCGGTCCCGCCCGAGGAATTCAGCCAGGGAATTGCGACCTGGTACAACACGGTCTGTTCCATGTGCTCGGCGGGTTGCGGGATCTCCGTGCGCACGCTCGAGGGGCGCGCGAAGAAGATCGAAGGCAACCCCTCGCACCCGGTCAATCAGGGACGGCTCTGCGCGCTCGGGCAGGCGGGGCTGCAAGTGCTATACAACCCCGATCGCCTGACGGCGCCGATGCTGCGAACCGGCGAACGAGGCGACGGCGCCTTCGTGCAGACCACGTGGGAAGAGGGGCTTGCCGAAGCCGCGAACCGCTTGAGCTCACTGCGCGCGAGCGGACAAGTTGATCGCGTGTGCTTTCTCGCGGGAGGCGTGCGCGGCCACGTCGGGAGGCTGTTCGAGCGGTTCATGGCGGAGCTCGGGTCCGACCGCCTCCTGAACTGCGATTTCGGCCACGCCCAGACTCTCTACACCGCCAGCGAGCTTTTCTTCGGCGAGCGGCAATTGCCTTACTACGACCTCGAGAACACGCGGTACGTGCTCTCTTTCGGCGCCGACTTCTTGGGCGGCTGGCTATCTCCGGTGCACCACAGTCTCGGCTTTGGTCGCAGCCGCCAGGGGCGAAGCGGTGTTCGAGGACGGTTCGTGCAGATCGAACCGCGGATGTCGCTGAGCGGCGCGGCAGCGGACGAGTGGATCCCGGCCAGGCCCGGGACCGAGGGGATACTCGCGCTCGGCATTGCGCGGCACATCGTCGAGGAAGGCGGCTACGCGGGCGCCGACCGTGCCGCGTGGGCCGAGTCGCTCGCCGGCTATACGACGGAACGCGTCGCCGAGCAGACGGGCATCGAGTCCGCAACGATCGTGCGTTTGGCCGAGGCTTTTGCAGGCACGCGGCCGAGCCTTGCCATCGGCGGCGGTGCCGTGGGTAATCATACGAACGGTGTCGACGCGCTGGTCGCCGTCAACGCGCTCAACTATCTCGCCGGCAATATCGGTCAAACCGGCGGGCTCGTGTTCAATCCAGTGCCGGCGTTCGGTCCGACGGCGCGCGCCGGGCAGTCGGGTTATCGTGCGCTGCTCGAGCTTGCCGAGGACGCCCGGCAAGGACGGATCGAGGTGTTGATCCTCAACGCCACGAACCCCGTGTTCGCGATGCCCGCGGCCGCCGCTTTCGAGCAGGCGCTCGCCGAGATACCGTTCATCGTGAGCCTGTCGAGCTTCATGGATGAGACGACGGCTCTCGCGGATCTCATCCTGCCGAGCCATACGTATCTCGAGAGTTGGGGCGACGATACGCCGGAGCCTGGCGTCGGATTCACCGTCGCGGCGATTGCCCAGCCCGTGGTCGCGCCGTTGTACAACACGCGTGCGACCGCGGACATTATCTTGGGGCTCGCACAAGAGCTCGGCTTGGGCGATGCCCTTCCGTGGGCGAGCGCGGAGGAGTATATCAAGGCAAGCTGGCGCGAAATTTACGAGCGCGCACCGCCGGACGCCGCAACACGGAGCTTCGACGAGTTCTGGCGCTCCGTGCTCAAAGCCGGTATTTGGGGCGAGGAGACACGGCGCGAAGCGGCCGCATTCACCGTCGACGCGAGCGTCATCGCACGCGTCGGTGTCGCCGCGCCGGAGTTTTCGGGATCCAGCGACGAATACCCGTTCGTCTTGCACCCGTATTCGTCGCACGCATTGCATGACGGTCGCGCGGCGAACCTGCCGTGGATGCAGGAGTTGCCCGATCCGATGACGAGCGTGGTTTACGGCTCCTGGGTGGAGTTGAACCCGGCCACCGCCGAGGAGCTCGAGCTTCGCGAGGGCGATCTCGTCGAGGTTCAATCGGCGCACGGCGCGGTTACCGTGCCTGTGTTTGTGTTTCCGGCGATCAGGCCCGACGTCGTCGCAGTGCCGATCGGACAAGGCCACAGCGAGTATGGGCGCTATGCGAAGAACCGCGGCGTCAACGTGCTCGAGATCCTCGCTCCGCTCGTGGAGCCGACGACCGGCAGCCTCGCCTCGAGCGCGACTCGCGTCAGGCTCGTGCGGACGGGGCGCACGGCGCGGATAGTGAAAACCGGTGGAGCCTCGCGCCAGCTCGGGCGAGGCGTCGTGCAGACCACGGGCGAGGGCGCAAGCGCCGGTCCGAGAGCAACGCTGAAAGGTATCCCGATAACGGTGGAGCCCGCATGAGCTTTTTCGACGATTTTCTCGCCAAGTGGCGCGAGTATCGAAAGCCCGGCTATTACGAGCGATTCGACTACGCCTGGACGATGACGATCGACCTTGACCGTTGCACGGGCTGCGAAGCGTGCGTGACGGCTTGTCAGGCCGAGAACAACATTCCGATCCTCGGGGAAGCGGAGCTCGCGAAAGGCAGGGAGATGCAGTGGATGCGCATCGAGCGCTATTGGGAGGGCGAATATCCGGACGTGAAGTTGCGCTTCATTCCGATGCTTTGCCAGCACTGCGACGCGGCACCGTGCGAGACGGTGTGTCCCGTGAGCGCCACTTATCATAACCAGGACGGCCTCAACGCCCAGGTCTACAACCGCTGCATCGGCACGCGATCGTGCGCGGTGTACTGCCCTTATGACGTACGCTACTTCAACTACACCGACCACCAGTGGGACAAGCCGCTCGACGAGCAGCTGAACCCCGATGTCACGGTGCGTGAAAAAGGCGTCATGGAGAAATGCACGTTTTGCATTCAGCGCATTCGTCAGGCCAAAGACAGCGCCAAGGACGACGGCCGCAGACGCGTGCGCGACGGCGAGGTGCAACCGGCTTGCGTGCAGAGCTGCCCCGCCGAGGCCTTGGTTTTCGGCGATCGGCAGGATCCGGAAAGCAGAGTCTCCAGCATGATGGACAACGCACGCGCCTACCGCGTGTTGGAGGAGCTCAACACGCTTCCGTCCGTCGTCTACCTCAAGAAAGTGGACGGCAATGCAGGCTAAGAGCAGCCCAATCAGCTACGCCGATGTCAACAACGACATCGTGCGCTCGCTCGTGGTGACGGGACCGAAATACTACATCACGCTGGCCGCCGCCATCAGCCTCACGCTGATCTGCTACTTTTTCCCATGGTTCTACCAGCTCTATTACGGCATCGGCGCGGCCGGGATGAACCATCCCCAGGTCTGGGGGACCTACCTCGCGAGCTTCATCTTCTGGATCGGCCTTAGTCACTCCGGGACGCTGCTGTCGTGCGTGCTGCATCTGACGAACAGCGCCTGGCGCAAGGCCATGTATCGCAGCGCGGAGGCGATGACGCTGTTTTCGCTGATGGTCGCCGCCAGCATGGTCGCCGTGCACCTCGGGCGCCCGTGGTTCATCCACTGGTCGCTGCCGTATCCGAATCAGATGGAAATGTGGCCGAATTTTCGCTCGCCGCTGTTGTTCGACGTCATGGCCATCACTACGTATCTGACCGGCAGCTCGATTTTCATCTACATGGGGTCCATTCCGGACTTTGCCGCCGTCAGGGATCGCACCACGGGCTGGCGGCACTACATGTATCGACTGCTCTCGCTCGGTTGGCGCGGCACGGACACGGAATGGCACCGCCTCGGCTGGGCATACACGTTTTTGGCTGTCTTGATCATTCCGCTGGCGGTTTCCGTGCACAGTATCGTTTCCTGGGACTTCGCATTGTCGGTCGTGCCGGCACTGCACCTGACGATCTTCGCTCCGTACTTCGTCGTCGGCGCCATCTACTCGGGAACGGCCGGTATCGTCACGGTGATGTTCGTGCTGCGGAAATACATGAAGTTCGAGAAATACATCACGGAGCTGCACTTCGACAATCTCGGCAAGCTGCTGCTCGCGCTGTCGCTGCTGTGGACCTACATCAATATGCTCGAGGTTTTCACGGGCTGGTACAGCGGCGAGTCGGCCGAGCTCGAGGCGCTCGAGTACAAGTTGTTCGGCAAATACGGCCCGTTGTATTGGGAAATGATCCTGTTCTGCGCCGTAACGCCGCTCTTGTGTATGTTCAAACGCTTCAGAACTTCGTTCGTGCCGATGCTCATTCTCTCCATCGCCATCAACATCGGCATGTACACCGAACGCTTCCTCATTGTCGGCACGTCGCTGTCGCGTAAGTACCTACCCGACGCATGGAACAGTTTGTACGTACCGAGTGTCGTGGAGCTGTCGATCCTCGCCGGATCGGTCGCGCTGTTCTGCACGTTGTTCCTGATCTTTGTGAAGATCTTCCCGAGCGTATCGATTTACGAGGTCAAGGAAACGCTGCCGGCTCCTGAAAAAGGGTCCCCGCAATGGCAAGCAACGCAGTAGGACTGTTTCGCAACCCGGATGCGGCGCTCGCGGCCGCCGGCAGGCTCAAGGCTGCCGGCTTCGCGGCGCTCGATTTGATCTCGCCGATACCGCTCCACGGCGTCGAGGAAGCCCTCGGCAAGAAGAGCTCCGTGATCAAACGATTCACGTTCTTCGGGGCGCTCTTCGGCGGGCTTTCGGGCTTCGCGCTCGCGGCAGGCACCGCCGTGCTCTATCTGCATCCGACCGGCGGCAGGCCGATCATTCCTTTCCCGCCGTTCCTGATCATTACGTACGAGATGACGATCCTGTGCGGCATCTTGGGCACTGTGCTCGGTTTTCTGATCAGCGCGCGGCTGCCCGTGATTCGCGAGCGCGTTTACGTGCCTGAAGCCGCCGTCGATAAGTTCGCGGTTACGGTGTCGTGCGAGAGCCTCGAGCGTGCGCAGCGAGCCGCGGCGATCCTGCGGGAAGCCGGCGGCGAGATTGTAGGAGCGGCTTCCAGCCGTGAAGGGTAAGACCTGATGCGAAGCCTGCAACCCATGGCAGTAATACTGCTGTTGCTCGGCTACGCGGCAACGGCATGGAGCTTCCCGTGGGACAAGGACATGGTCGATCAGCCGTCCGCGAAGCCGCAGAGGTCGCCGGCGCCGGCGGAGCCCGGCGCCGTGCCGGTCGTCGGCGGCGAAACGGTGCCGGCGCCCACGACCGAGGAGGGCATGTTCGATGCCAAGGAAGCCGCCGCGAGCGTGCCGAACCCCGTTCCCGCAACACCCGAGTCCGTGGCACGCGGCAAGTATCTGTTCGAGATCACCTGCATGGTTTGCCATGGTCCGGAAGGCCGCGGTGACGGTCCGGTCGGACAAGTGTTCGAGCCGTCGCCCGTGGACTTGAACGACGCCTACACGCAAGACCAGGCCGACGGCCAGATTTTCTTCACGCTGACGCGCGGCCGCGGGGTGATGCCGTTTTACCGCGACGCCTTGAGTCAACAGGAACGCTGGGACGTGATCAACTACCTCAAACAAGAGCTCGGGACCGAATGAGCGCCGTAGGCGGCTCTGCCGCAATCGCGCGGACTGGCCGGCAGCCGAAAGGCGGCGGCGTTAGGCTCGCGGTGCTCGTCGCCATCTTCGTCATCGGCGCGGCGAGCTTCGTGTATGCGCTGACGAGCGAAGACACGGAGCCGGACTTCGCGCTGCTGACGGTCTCGTTCCTCTATCTCATGGGCGTTAGTCAGGCCGGTGTCGTGTTCTCTGCGATCATGCGCCTCGTCGGCGCGCAGTGGAGCAAGCCCTACTACCGCCTCGGCGAGCTCGCGACGCTTGCGTTCCTTCCCTTCGCGTTCCTCGTGTTTTTGCTGATTTACGTCTACGCGCAGGAGGATCTCTTCCACTGGCTCGCGCCGAGCGCGGACGAGCACATGAGCCCATGGCTCGATATCGACTGGTTGTTGATCAGGAACCTCTTTGGGCTGCTGTTGTTCTACGGCCTCAGCGTCATCTATATCCTGAAGGCGCTGCGGCCCGACTTGACCGGTGCAGCGAATCGGGATCATCGCGCCATCGAGCTCGAGTTGCGTGCGATGTCTCCCTTGGTCATCGCCGCGTTCGTGGTCTGCAATACTCTCATTGCATGGGACTTCGGCATGATGCTCGTGGAGCATTGGTACAGTACGGTGTTTCCGATCTTCTTTTCTTTCGGCAATCTTTTTGCGGGATCGGCGGCACTGGTTGTCTTTGCCGCCGTGTTGGGGCGCTCGGAAGAGGCGAAGGCGCCGTTCGGACCGGCGCAGATTCGCAGCCTCGGCATGGTGATCACGGGCTTCACGCTGATATGGCTGTATCTGTTCTGGGCCCAGTTCTTCGTCATTTGGTTCGGCAACCTGCCGCGAGAAATGGACCCGTTATGGCGCCAAATGTACGGGCACTACGCGCCCTATTATTGGGCGATGATGGCAGGTTGTTTCTTCGTCCCGTTCGTCGCTTTCGTGTTCGCTGTCGTGAAACGGTCCTTGCTCGCCATGTGCATTCTCGCGCTCGGCATCAATGCCGGGATCTGGCTCAACAAGTATTTGACCGTGGCCCCGGTCTTCTCGCCGGACGACCGGCCGTTCGACAGCTGGCTGGACGTCAGTTTGAGCGTGGGCCTGCTCGCGGGTTTCTTGGCCGTTCTGACCTTGCTTCTGAGCCGCTGGCCCAATTACTCGCATTGGGAGATAGCCCTGAAGCCGGAGTCTCCGCATTAGCTCCGTGGGGGAGGCATCCTTGCCGACGCGACTGAGACCGCGCATCCATCTTCTTCTCGTCGCGCTCGTCTTCTTCGGCCCTGTGTTGCTGGCCGCCATCGCTTACTATGGACCGTGGGACTGGGCACCGCGCGCAGCACACGGGGAGCTCATCGAGCCGCCGCTGCCCCTGCCGGCGGAAGCGGTATTTCCGCTGGCTCGCAATGGA
>DATCIQ010000293.1:0-5416 GCA_036507635.1 Gammaproteobacteria bacterium | reverse complement strand
CGCCGCCACGGGTTGGGTCGACGAGTTCATTCTTTATGCGTGGGGCGACCCGCGCCAAACGGCCGGCAACGGTGCCGAGTTCGTCGCCGTCGACCGCGACGGCAACATCTACGCGGGCGAGCCGCGGCCGCGGAAGCTGCAAAAATACGTGCGAGTGCGGCCGTAAGGCGCGGCGCCGATCAGATGCCGAAAAGCCTCCGCAGCAAGTAGCCGACTAAGAATGCGATCGCGGCTGCCGAGCCGCCCGTGAGCAGGGTCGAAAGACCGGCTTTGAACGGTGGGCGGCCGAGGAAGAGACTCTTGAGCGAACCGATCGCGAAGAACACGAACGCGGCAAGCGCGACGCTCGTGTAAATCTGTAGCGGCATACCGAGCGGCGCAATAAAGAGCGGCAAGAGCGGCACGATGCCGATCGAGACGAACGCGGCGAACGTGATGGCGCCCGAGCGCACGGGGTCGGGATGCACGCCCCGGAGGCCGTGCTCCTCGGCGAGCATCGTGTCGATCCAGAGGCGCCGGTCGCCCGTGACGATATCGACGATTTTCTCGAGCGCTTCGTCCGCGTAGCCGCGTTGCGTGAAGATCTGGCGAATCTCTTCGCGCTCGCCCTCCGGTATTTGCTCGATGTGCTGCTCTTCAGAACGCCGCGTCGCTTCGACGAACTCGTTGTGCGCCTTCAGCGATTCGTAGTTGCTGACGGCCATGCTGATGCCGTCGGCGAGTAGATTCGCGACGCCGAGGATGATCGATACGTGCGTCGGAAAACCCGCGCCGACCGACCCCGTGACGATCGCGAACGTCGTCACGCAGCCGTCGATGCCGCCAAGCACGGCATCCGAGATACCGTGCGGGCGGCGGCTGCGCCGCAAGCGCTCGGCGACCGCCGCGGGCTCGTGCTCGGCGATCAGGTTTTCTCGGCTCGAGCCGGGTCGGTTCATGAATGGGGCACGACTTGTCGGGCGAGTGTCACCCCGATTCTACGCCGGGCGCTGGTCACTCGTGGACCGCTTCGAGTATCGTGACCGAAGCCGATGTGCGGTCGCTATCTGACACCCGATCAAGCGGCGCTCGAGAAGTATTGGGGCCTCGAGTGCCCGCCCGACTATTTCCCTTCTTACAATGTGGCGCCGAGCCAGCTCGCGCCGGTCGTGCGCACCGACCGCGAGGGGCGGCTCGAGATGCGCATGCTGATCTGGGGTTATCAGCCGGGGTGGGCCAAGCGTGCGTGGATCAACGCGCGCGCCGAGACGGTCTTCACGACCAAAACGTTTGCGCCGGCCGCGGCCAAGCGCCGCTGCCTCGTGCCGGCCATGGGCTGGTACGAATGGCAGGGCGAGAACGCGCCCAAGCAGCCGTTCGTGTTTCATCTCGACGGTTTTGCGCCGTTCGCTTTCGCGGGCGTTTGGACGGCTCGTGAGACGCCCGACGGCTGGCTCAGGTCGTTTGCGATCCTGACTACGGAGGCGGCGGGCGCGCTGCGAGCGATCCACGATCGCAAACCGCTCGTGCTCGAGCGCGGCGATTACGACGCCTGGCTCTCGCCGTCGACGCCTGTCGACGACGTGCAACGCATCCTCGGCAGAGATTCGGCGGGCATCTCCGCGTATGCCGTGTCGTCGTTCGTCAACAAGCCCGAGAACAACGACGCGCGCTGCATTCAGCCGAAGGAGCTGATTCGCGAGCACGACGAGAAGAAGTAGAATGCCGGCCTGGCACTGACTTGGGACCGCGATCGCAATGAATTTATTCGAACCTTACAACTTCGGCGGGTTGCGTTTGCAGAACCGCATCGTCATGGCGCCTATGACGCGCAGCCGCGCCATCGGCAACGTCCCGAACGACCTCATGGCGCAGTATTACGGCCAGCGTTCGAGCGCGGGGCTCATCGTCACCGAAGGCACGGCGCCGTCGCCGAACGGGCTCGGGTATGCGCGGATCCCCGGAGCTTTCTCCGAAGCGCAAGTCTCAGGGTGGAAGAAGATCACGGCGGCCGCGCACAAAGGCGGCGCGAAGATTTTTCTCCAGCTCATGCACACGGGCCGCGTGACGCATCCCGCGAACCTTTCCCCGGGCGCTGAAGCCGTGGCGCCGTCCGCGATCGCAGCGCCAGGCCAAATGTGGACCGATCAGGCCGGCATGCAGGATTTTCCCGTGCCGCGCGCGCTCGAGACGAGCGAGATTCCGGCCGTCATCGCCGAGTTCGCGCACGCAGCCGAGAACGCCGTGCGAGCGGGGTTCGACGGCATCGAGCTGCACGGCGCGAACGGCTACTTGATCGAGCAGTTCATCAATCCCGGCACGAACCAGCGCACCGACGCGTACGGCGGCGCGCTCGAGAACCGCAACCGTTTCGCGCTCGAAGTGGCGGCCGCCGTTGCGAAAACGATCGGCGCTGGGAAGTCGGCCATTCGGCTGTCGCCGTTCAACACGTTCAACGGCATGCCCGAATATGCCGAGACGCCGGAACAGTACGAGCAGCTCGCCAAGGAGCTCGGCAAGCTCGAGCTCGCCTACATTCATTTGGTCAATTACACGCGCATCGGCGAGACGCTCAATCGTGCGATGAAAAAGGCTTTCGGCGGCACCGTCATCGTCAACGGCGGGTTGGACAGGCAAAAGGCGGAGGCGGCGCTCGCGGCCGGTCTCGGCGACCTCGCGGCGTATGCGTCGCGCTTCCTCGCGAATCCCGATCTCCCGCTTCGGTTCAAGAAGGAATTGCCGCTCAACGCGCCGAACCCCGACACCTTCTATACGCCGGGCGAGCAAGGCTATATCGACTACCCCTCGGCGGGTGTCACGTAGCATGCCCGGCCCGGTCGCTTGCGACCTATCCGCGCGTGCCCGGCGGCGGCGCAGATTGCTGCAAGCGCTCGCGGGCTTGAGTCTCGGCTTGCCGCGGCTCGCGGCGGCCGACGAGTCGAGCAGCGATGTGACTCCGCCGCAGCAGAACGACTGGCTCGTGTTCGCGTTCGGCGATCGTGCCGGCGAGAGGATCGCGCCCGGCGACCTCGCCGTCGGCGCGAAGCAAGCATTCGCCTATCCCAAGGATGCAATGACGGGCGAAGTCCGGAGCGGCACCCGCTTGAACCAAGTGGTCGTCGTCCGTCTCGACGCCGCGGCGTTCACGTCCGAGACACTCGCGCGCTCGGCTGAAGGCGTCGTCGCCTACTCGGGCGTCTGCTCGCACACGGGGTGCGACGTTACGGATTGGTTCGCCGACGTGCGCCGCTTGAAGTGCCCTTGCCACGAATCGGAGTTCGACCCGAGCGACGGCGCGCGCGTCATCGGCGGCCCGGCGCCGTGGCAGCTTGCCGCGTTGCCGCTCAAGATCGTCGACGGCAAGCTCGCCGTCGCCGGCGCGTTCGAAGGGCGCCTCGGCTTCCTTCAGCCCGGATTGGACCCTTTCACCCCCCTGTAGGAGCGACGTCCCGTCGCGATTCTTTCGTGCGCTACCGTTCGCGGTCAACCGGCTCGCCGTCGTATATCTTTCGCCCCGTGAACATGGCCGAGATGACCGTGCCGCCTTCCCTGAGCTCCACGACGATCGCCGCCGCAATGTGTATCGCAATCATCGCCAACAGAATGAAGAACCCATACTCGTGCACGGCAACGATCGGCGCTCGGAACCGGCGCATCTCGGCGTAGCCGTCCGTGTTGACCGTATCAGGTGCATACGGGCGCACTAAGGCCGGATCGTGCGTGTCCGCTGCGGCCCACTCACGCATCGTGCCGCCGAGCGGCGGCATGTAAACGTCGGTTCCTGCGAGCACGAGGCCGGTCCCGGCCTGCACGACGAGCGCGAGCAAGAGAAAGGAAAGATAGATCCGAGCGAGCGGGTTGTGACCGAGATAAAACGGCGCACGGCCGCCGATAAAGCCTTTGATGAAGTCACTCAAGCGTCGGCCGAACATCGGGCCGAACGGCAACAGCGCGCGCCAACGCGCATAGGGCCCGCCGATGAACGCCCACACAAGCCGCCACAGCAGATTGAGAACGAAGACATAGCCGACATAGACGTGCACGGTTTTCAAAACGATCATGCCGGCGTCATCGGGTATGCCGATCCTGTCCGCATTCAGGATGACGGTGCCGAGCGCGGCGAGCTCGAGGACGGCGAGAGCGTTGATCCAGTGGAAGACGCGCTGGGTCCGGTCCCAAACGCGGTACTCGATGGGCGGCATTACGGAAACTCCAGTCGCAAAGGCGCGCCAACGATGCGGCGATTGCGATCGCGCGTCAATCCGCAAGCTGTACTTATGGCGGTCGCTGCGTCGGGCCGCTATCCTTGCGGGTGATTTTCCTGCCGCCGGGGGTAAACATGCGTCAGTTTCTCATCGCCGCTCTGAGTTTTGCCTGCGTCTTTACGTGTGGCAACGGGGCGAAGGCTCAGGACCTGCGCGCGTCACTGCCCCTGCCGCCGCTACCGCAAACGTACGAGACGTCCGAGCAGCGCATCCGCGTCGTCCTGCTCGCGAATGGGCTCGCCAACCCTTGGAGCATGGCGTGGCTGCCGAACGGCGACCTGCTCGTCACGGAGCGCGCGGGACGGCTCCGCATCTTGCGCGACGGCGTGCTCGACCCCGAGCCCATCACGGGCGTTCCCGAGGTGCGCATCACGATTCTCGGCGGCTTGCTCGAGGTGCTGCTGCATCCGGATTTCGCGAGCAATCGAATGCTGTACTTGAGCTATGCGAAAGGCGGGGAAGGCGACCTTGCGACAACGGCGCTCTCTCGCGCGCGTTTCGACGGCAAGGCACTCACGGACGTCGAAGAGATTTTCGTCGCCGAGAACTGGAGCATGTCGCCGACGAATTTCGGCGGCCGCATGGTGTTCGGCCGCGATGGGAAGCTCTATCTCACTATCGGGGAGAGGCAAGAGCAGGAGCGCGCGCAGAACGGCATGCTCCACGGCGGCAAGGTATTGCGGCTCAACGACGACGGCACGGTGCCGGCGGACAATCCTTTTGTCGGCAAGGAAGGTTTCCTACCCGAGATCTACTCGCTCGGGCATCGGAGCCCGCAAGGTCTCGCCGTGCACCCCGAAACGGGCGCGATTTGGGAGAATGAACATGGCCCGCTCGGCGGCGACGAGCTCAACATCGTTCTGCCCGGGCGCAACTACGGCTGGCCGCTCGTGACCTACGGCAAGGACTACGACGGCTCGACGATCAGCGAGCTCACGTCGCGGCCCGATCTCGAAGCGCCGTACATGTACTGGGTGCCGTCGATCGCTATCTCGGGGCTCACGTTCTACACGGGCGAGCGCTTTCCGGCGTGGAAAGGCAACGCGTTCGTGGGCTCGATGATGGCCGGCCGAATTCGCTGGACCGGCCACATTCAACGCTTGACCTTCGAGAACGGCCAACCGATCCAGCGCGAGCCGATCTTGTCCGAGCTCAAGCAGCGCATCCGCGAC
>DATCIQ010000292.1:0-6075 GCA_036507635.1 Gammaproteobacteria bacterium | reverse complement strand
CAAGAATCGCGAGCGAAGCTCGCTCCTACAAAAGCACCGTGATCCATGTCGCCCCGCCAGTGTACATGGCCCGCGAGTTTGGCGGCCCGAAACCACATGGCCTACGAGTGCTTGACAGGCGATATACTCCGGCCAAACAACACTGATCGCTCCTGCGGAGAAACTCGATGAAAGGCTCCTATCTCCTGCTCGCCGCTTTATTCACAGCGACCGCGGCCGCGCAGACGCGCGAGCCGAGACCCGCGTTTCCAGGACAGACCGACGCACCGGCGCCGGCGCAAGAATCCCAATACGCGGTCGAGGTCATCACCGACGCGCTCACGAGCCCGTGGGCGCTCGCGTTTCTGCCGGACGCCAATTTCCTGGTTTCCGAGCGGCTCGGCACGCTGCGCACCGTGACGCCCGCGGGCGAGGTCTCGGCGCCCATCGCGGGCGTGCCGCCGGTGAAGGCCGTCGCCGCCCAGAGCTTTCACGACGTCGTGCTCGATCCGAATTTTGAGGACAACCGGCTGATTTACTTCACGTATTTCGCGCCGCCCAAAGGCGAAGCGCCGGCCGAGTGGCCGATCACGCATTATTACGAAGACGTCTGGACGAAGTCGCTCGCCGAGCGCCGCGTGCTCGAGCTCGGCGCCGAGCGCGTCGGACGCGCGCGCTTGAGCGACGACGGCAAGCGCCTCGAGAACGTCGAAGTGATCGCCGAAAGCCGCGTCGAGCGCCGCATCGTTTTCGCACGCGACGGCACGATGTACGTGACCGGCGCCGATGCGTTTCGCTTCTACGACTCCGATCTCGACGGCGTCGATCACGATTTCACCGACAACCCCGATATCCGGCGCAACTTCACGGGACGCGTGATCCGCGTCAATAGCGACGGCACGATTCCCGCCGACAACCCGTGGCTCGGCCGCGCGACCGTCGACCGCGCAACCTACGCGCACGGCTTCAAGGATCCCGAAGGCGCGGCGCTTCATCCCGAGACGGGTGAGCTCTGGCTCGTGGACCACGGTCCTCAGGGCGGCGACGAGATCAACATCGTGCGCGCGGGCCGCGACTACGGTTGGCCCGACGTCTCGTACGGCGTGCAATACGACGCGCGGCAGGCGGACGGCCGCACGAACGTGCCCGTCGGCAACGGCCGCACGTCGATGCAGGGCGTCGAAGAGCCGATCTACTACTGGGTGCCGTCGATCGCGCCTTCGGGCATGGAATTTTACACGGGCGACCTTTTCCCCGAATGGCGCGGCAATCTATTCGTCGGCGCGATGGCCGGCCGGCATCTCGTGCGCCTCGTGCTCGACGGCGAGCGTGTCGTGGCCGAAGAGAAACTACTCGAGGACTTGGACTTACGCGTACGCGAAGTCCGGCAAGGTCCCGATGGCGCGCTGTACGTCTTCGGCGGCAACTCGCTGCTTCGCATCAAACCGCGCCCGTAAACTCGTGCCCGCCGACCTCGGGCACTCTGTTGCGAAATACCGACGCGCGCTGGCCCTATGTCTTTGTTTTGGGCGCGCGTGTAGACTCTGCGCCGACAGCGATTCGTTGTTTACAAACAATCATCGATACGCTGCACGGTCGCGAGGCGTAGCTTCCAAGGACAACTAACGAGCTGCCTCGACTGTCGGCTTTCATACCAGAGGGGGCAGTTCACATGTTGTTCAATGAGAATCGACAACGCGCTTTGCGTCTCGGCATCGCGCTTGGTCTTGCATCGGCAATCGCCGCTCCGCCGATCATGGCGCAAAACTCCGAACTCGAGGAAGTCATCGTCACCGCGCGGTTTCGCGAAGAGGATCTGCAGCAGACACCGCTCGCAATCACGGCGTTTTCGGGCGCGAACCTGGAAGCCCGAAACCTGACCGACGTGACGATGCTCGACACGTTCTCGCCGAACACGGTGCTACAGCCGCTCGGCGCCGGTTGGGGCGCGACGGTCGCCGCGTTCATTCGCGGCGTGGGATTGGGCGACAACTCGCTGTCGTTCGAGCCCGGTGTGCCGATCTACATCGACGACGTTTATCACGGCCGGCCGCAAGGCGCGATTCTGGACTTGCTCGACCTCGAGCGCGTCGAGATCCTGCGCGGGCCGCAAGGCACGCTGTTCGGCAGAAACGCGGTCGGCGGCACGATTCGGCTCGTCTCGCGCCGGCCGCAGGGCGACAACACGGGATTCGCCGAAGTCACGATCGGCGACTTCGACCGCCTCGACGTGCGCGGCTCATACGACATCGCACTCGTGCCGGACAAACTCTTCGCGCGCTTCTCGGGGTCGTCGAAACAGCGCGATGGCTACTTCGATATCCTCGACTACGAGTGTGTGAACGGCCCGGGCAGCTTGGGCGGCGGCGGCACGGGCACCGTGCCCGGCGCCACGAATCTGTTCGGCGGCCCGATTCCGCAAGTCGATCCGATCGACCTGCAGAGCCAACTCGGCCCGCAGGACATCCGTGCAGAGAACGGTTGCGTCGTCGACACTTTGGGCGACGAGAACGTCGCGACCGGGCGTGCGGCATTTCGCTGGCTCGCGAGCGACTCGGTCGAGGTCAACCTCACGATCGACACGACCAGAATGGACCAGGCCGGACCGTCGGATAAGTACACGTTTCTCGATCCGGCGTTCTTCTTCAACGGCGCGTGGACCGCGACTGTTGCAACGCCCGTCTTCAATCTGCCGTACGACACGCGTTTCTTGACCGATAGCCCCTACACGGGTTACCACCGGTTCGGCAGCGACCCGCTGTTCAATCGCGATGTCCAGAATATCAACGTCATGGATCACGACGGTGTGGCGTTGACGGTCGAGTGGGACCTTTCCGACAACATGCAGCTCAAGTCGATCACGTCGTACCGCGATTGGGAAAACACTTTCGGCCGCGACTCGGACGGGACGCCGCTGCCCGTCGATCATACGTGGGATACGAGCATTCACGAGCAGTTCACGCAGGAGTTTCAGATCACGGGGCTCGCCGCGGACGGTCGCCTCGATTGGGCAACCGGCTTATTCTACTACGACGCGGACGACTCGAACCAAGGCTGGAACTTCCTGTATCCGCTGTTCTTCCTCAACACCAACCACAAAGACGTGCAGACGAACGAGAGCTGGGCGGTGTACGTGCACGGCACGTACGACTTGAGCGACGTGTTCAGCGTCACGGCAGGCGTGCGGTACACGGATGATCAAAAGGACGTGAACGTCTTCCGGCAAGACTTCCTCACGGGCGCCGTAGTCATCGACAACACGGCAGTCAGCGTGGACGCCCAAGAGACCTCGCCGAAGGTCGGCCTCAACTGGCAGCTCCGCGACAATCTCATGACCTACGTCCAGTGGGCCACCGGGTTCCGCGGCGGCGGATTCGGCCCGCGACCGTCCAATTCCTTCCAGGTGGCTAATGGGTCGTTCGGTGTCGAGGACCTCGAAACGCTCGAGGGCGGTGTCAAAACGGACTTGAACGACGGTAGGCTGCGGCTCAACGGTGCAGTCTTCTTCAGCGAATACACGAACCAGCAGCTCTTCCAGCAACAAAACGATCCGACGGGTGCCATCTGGTTCCGATCCGTGAACACCGGCAAGACCGAGTACACCGGTGCCGAGCTCGAGCTGTTGGCCGTCCCGACGGACCAATTCCAGCTCGAGGCATCGATCGGCTATATCCACTTCGACCGCGTCGACAACGGCATCACGACCCTCTGCGAGTCGGACCCGCCGGGCGGGCACTGCATGGCGCCCCGGACGCCGGAATGGACTGCCGCGGTCGGCGCAACCTACGAATGGCCCTTGAGCAACGGCAGCCTGAGATTGCGCGGCGATGCCGTATATCAGTCGAGGCTCGCCTTCAGCCCGGACGATCCGTTCAACGGGTTCCAGCCTTCGCATACGCTCGTCGATGCGCGGTTGACCTGGGAGTCCGCGGATCAAGGGTGGTCGATCGCACTCTTCGGGACCAACTTGACCGACGAGGTCTATTTCCACGGCAAGCTGAGCTTGGTCGGCGTGCTCGGCCGCGAGCAAGGCAACGTCGCGCGGCCGCGTGAGTGGGGGCTCGCTCTCAAGCGTTCCTTCTGAAGAATCGCCGTCACCGCACATGACGGTGACTGGATGACCGAGGCCGGGCACGCATCTACGTGCCCGGCCCGCGAGCGTATGGTTGTGACTCCGCGGCTGCGGTAGCCTGTCCTTCTCAGAAACATTGCCGGGGGGAACACGATGAAACCCTTCTTCGGCGCGCTCGCGCTGGCCGCGGCAATCGCGCTCTCTCCGCCGTGCGCCGTCGCGCAACTCCTCAACAAGGACGCGCCCGTCATCGTCGGTCACTATCACTTGAACGTCACGAGCATCGAGGTGCACAAGCGATTTTGGGTCGACACGCTCGGCGGCACCCCCATGGAAGTCGGCGACATCGATGTCGTCGCATTCCCCGACGCGTACATTTTCCTGCGTGAGCAGCCGCCGACGGGACCGACGCGCGGCACGACGTTCGATCACATCGGCTTCGCCGTGCCCGACGTGCCCGCTTTGACGACGCGCGTCGTCGCGAACGGCTATGAGCTCACCGTGGGCCGCGAGCCGCCGCCCGGCGAGACGGCAAGCCCGCCGACGGCCGGCAACTACGGCATGTTCTCGTATTTGGTCGGTCCCGACGGCGTCAAGGTCGAGCTCGTCACGAATCAGGCCCCGAACCCGCCGCCGATCACGCATCATCACGTGCACTTCGTGAATCGGGATTTCATCGCGATGCAACAGTGGTACATGAAAGCGTTCAATGCGACGTTGCGCCCCGAGCAGACGGATTTCTTCATCGGCGCCGACCTCCCCGGCGTCGGCTATATGCTGAACTTCTTCAGCTGGCTGCCGGCCGAGGACCTCGTCGGTACCGAAGGCCGCGCCGTCGATCACGTGGGCTTTGAGGTGCGCGACCTCGAGACGTTCTGCGCCGAGCTCGCCGCGAAAGGCATTGAGCTCACGGTTCCGTATCACCGTGACCCCGCGCTCGACGGTCTCGCATCGGCCGTGATCACGGATCCGTGGGGCACCGTCATCGAGCTCACGGAGGGTTTGCGGGATAAGTAGTCAAGCGCGCCGGCCCATGCTGCGAGGCCTGCCGTCGGTTGCCGCGTCGTTCTCGAAGTATTACCATGCTATTGTCTGGTAATACCACGAGGACATTCGCATGAGCACCACCGTCACCACCAAGGGGCAGGTAACCATCCCTAAGCGGATGCGCGACTACCTCGGACTGCGGCCGGGTAGCAGTGTCGATTTCGAATTCGCCGCGGACGGTCAGGTAGTCATCCGCCCCGCCAAAACGACGGGACGGAAACGCAGAGCGCGGCGCTTCGCGGCGCTCAAGGGCGCCGGAAAGCGCGTCGGGATGAGCACTGACGCCTACATGCGACTCGTTCGGGGCTATGACGAGGACGCGCACGATCCGGGATTCGCGGACCCGAGTGAGCGCGGGTGATCCTCGCCGACAGTAGTGTGCTCATCGACGTGATCGATGTCGACCCGGACTGGTGCGAATGGTCCATGGCGACCCTCGAAGAGTGGCGACGGCGCGGCACGGTACTCATCAATTCCGTGATCTACGCGGAGATCTCTGCGGAGTTCGAGGATCCGGCGACCCTGAACGCCGTGCTCGACAAGATCGGGGTGGAGTACCAAGAGATTCCGCGCGAGGCGTTGTTTCTGGCTGCCAAAGCACACCGCGCCTATCGACGGCGAGGTGGCACGCGAGGCGGCGTGCTCGCAGACTTCTTCGTGGGCGCGCATGCTGCGGTGCTCGAGATCCCACTGCTGACCCGTGATCCCCATCGAGTCGGCCGCTACTTCCCGAGCGTCAAGCTCGTGACGCCTTGACCGAAATGCCCCGCGCTGGCGGGCCGGCCCATCCCCGCCAAAACCTGCTGCCGTTGGTAGTGCTCTTCGCCAGCAGCGGCTGCGCCGCGCTGATCTACGAGGTCGTCTGGTTTCAGCTGCTCGGCCTCGTCATCGGCGCGTCGGCCCCCTCGCTCGGCGTGCTGCTCGGAACTTTCATGGGCGGGCTCTGTCTCGGCAGCGTGCTCTTGTGGCGTGTCGTC
>DATCIQ010000291.1:0-2842 GCA_036507635.1 Gammaproteobacteria bacterium | reverse complement strand
CTATTCTGGAAAGACAAATGGCACATCCCGCGGGGCAGTACTGCGACAACGCACATCTTGAAACCGCAAATCGGCGTAAGAGGCGACGGCGTCGATCTATCCCGCAGCGTGGAGAACGAGCACTTATGCATGAAGCTGACGCAAGCGCTCGGCTTGGCGGTTGCCAAAACCGAGATCGCGGATTTCGAAGACCGACGCGTGCTCGTGGTCGAGCGCTTTGACCGCACCTGGACCCGCGATAATCGTTTGCTGCGTCTTCCGCAGGAAGATTGCTGCCAGGCTCTGTCGGTTCCCCCGACACTCAAATATCAATCCGACGGCGGGCCCGGCATTCGCGATCTGCTCGAGTTGTTCAAGGCGAGCGATCATCCTGAAAAGGATCTGGCCGCCGTGCTGAAAGCTCAGATTATATTCTGGCTGATCGGCGCCACGGACGGGCATGCGAAGAACTTCAGTATCTTTCTGAGTGCAAGCGGCGGGTCCGAGCTCACGCCACTTTACGACGTAATGTCCGCACAGCCACTATTCGACACGCACCAGGTACGGCAGAACGACCTAAAACTAGCGATGTCCGTCGGGCACAACCGCCATTACGTCCTGAGCACGATCCAGCGGCGACATTTCTTCCAGACGGCGGAGGCGGCCAGGCTTCCCGCCCAGACTGTGGAGTTGATCCTGTCCGAATTGCGCGAGCGAATACCGATCGCCGTAGAGGAGGTGACAGCAAGGCTGCCCTCAGGATTCCCCGAAGCAATCCGAAACTCGATTGTCAGCGGCATCGAACAGCGCATTCGCCTCATCGAAACAGCCGGCGCATAGCAGCGACTGCTCGTTACCCGACCCGGGGGGGAATTAGTGAGAGCAAAGCGGAACAGCATTAGTTGTTAGGTGGTGGCCAGGGACGGAATCGAACCATCGACACGCGGATTTTCAGTCCGCTGCTCTACCAACTGAGCTACCTGGCCTCCGGTTGGGTTGAGCCCTGCATGTGGGCGGGCGCGAGTATTACAACGGGGGGGTTGAGGGGGAGTCAAGGAGAGAAGAATCGCGAGCGAAGCTCGCTCCTACAAATCGAGCCCGTTATCATGCGGGCCCTATGAGCGAGAGCAAGACGTATCCAGCACCGGGGGCGGTGGCGAAGCAGGCGTGGGTGGACGCGGCGAAGTATCGGGCTATGTATGACGCCTCGATTCGCGATCCCGAAGGCTTCTGGCGCGAGCAGGCGAAGATCGTCGACTGGATCAAGCCGTTCAACGTCGTCAAAGACTGCTCGTTCGCGGCCGACGATCTTCACGTGCGCTGGTTCGCCGACGGGCAGGTCAACGTCTCGGCCAATTGCCTCGACCGCCACCTCGGCAGGCGCGGCGGGCAGACCGCGATCATCTGGGAGAGCGACGACGGCAAGAGCACGCGGCACATCTCCTACCTCGAGCTGCACGAGCAGGTCTGCCGGCTCGCGAACGCGCTCAAAAGCCTAGGCACGAAGAAAGGCGACCGCGTCACGATTTACATGCCGATGATCCCCGAGACCGTCGTCGCAATGCTCGCGTGCGCGCGCATCGGCGCGATTCACTCGGTCGTGTTCGGCGGCTTCTCGCCCGAGGCGCTCAAGGGACGTATCGAGGATTGCCAATCGCACCTCGTGATCACAGCCGACGAAGGCTTGCGCGGCGGGAAAAAAATCCCGCTCAAGGCCAACGTCGACGAAGCGCTCGCGGGGTTGGGCGGCATGCTCGTCGATACGGTCGTCGTCGTGCGTCGCACGGGCGCCAAAATCGCTTGGCTCGCGGGGCGGGACCATTGGTACGACGAGATCACGGCAGCGGCGTCGGATAGCTCCCAGCCCGAGGTCATGAACGCCGAGGATCCGCTGTTCATTCTCTATACATCGGGCTCGACGGGACAACCGAAGGGCGTGCTGCATACGAGCGGCGGGTATCTCGTATACGCGGCGCTCACGCACCGTTACGTTTTCGACTATCACGACGGCGACATCTATTGGTGCGCGGCCGACGTCGGCTGGGTCACGGGGCACAGCTACATCGTCTACGGGCCGCTCGCAAACGGCGCGACGACCCTCATGTACGAGGGCCTGCCGAACTGGCCGGACGCGAGCCGCATTTGGCAAGTCGTCGACAAGCACAAGGTCAACATTCTCTATACGGCGCCGACGGCGATTCGTGCGCTCATGCGCGAAGGCAACGGGCCCGTCGAGCGGTGCTCGCGGAAGACCTTGCGGCTCTTGGGGACGGTCGGTGAGCCGATCAATCCCGAGGCATGGGAGTGGTATTACCACGTCGTCGGCGACGCGCGCTGCCCCGTCGTCGACACCTGGTGGCAGACCGAGACCGGCGGCATCTTGATCACGCCGCTGCCGGGCGCGATGACGTTGAAGCCGGGCTCCGCGACGAAGCCGTTCTTCGGCATCAAGCCGGCAATCGTCGACGGCGAGGGCAAGCTTCTCGAAGGCGAGGCGAGCGGCAACCTCGTGCTGCTCGACAGTTGGCCGGGACAAATGCGCACCATCTACGGCGATCACCAACGCTTCGTCGATACTTACTTCAAGCAATATCCCGGCAAGTACTTCACGGGCGACGGCGCGCGCCGCGACGCCGACGGCGACTACTGGATCACGGGCCGCGTCGACGACGTCTTGAACGTCGCGGGCCACCGCCTGGGCACGGCCGAGATCGAGAGCGCACTCGTCGCGCACGCGAAAGTGGCCGAAGCCGCCGTCGTCGGCTTTCCGCACGACATCAAAGGTCAGGGCATCTACGCGTACGTAACGTTGGTCTTGGGCGAGCACCCGACCGAAGAGCTCCGCCGCGAGCTCGTCGCGTGG
>DATCIQ010000290.1:0-5472 GCA_036507635.1 Gammaproteobacteria bacterium | reverse complement strand
AGCGCTTTGAGGATCTCGTCGTGGCCGGGCAGCGCGCGCAGAACGTCGAAGCCCGGAAACGGCACGTGCAAGAAGAAACCGATCGGCTGCGTGACGCCGATCCGCCGCAGCTCGAATGCAAGAAACAGCAAGTGATAATCGTGAACCCAGATGACGTCGTCGGGCCCGAGCAGAGTGGCGAGCCGGTGCGCAAACAATTCGTTGACGCGCCGATACGAGTCGTATTCGGCCCGGTTGTATGAGAAGAATCCGAGCAGGGAATGGAACAACGGCCAGAGCGTGTTATTGCTGAAACCGTTGTAGTACGCGTCGCAATCCTGCTTGTTGATGTCGATGGTCGCGAAGTCGACGCCGCCCGACGAGACGAGCCGCACCTCGCCATCGTTGCGCTCCAAAGTCTTGCCGCTCCAGCCGAACCACATTCCGCCGTGCTCGCGGAGCGCCGCGAGAACGCCTACGGTAAGCCCGCCCGCGGTACGGGCGCGCTTCGGGCCGGCGACACGATTGGACACGGTGACGAGGCGGCTCATAATGCCTCTTCCCACGTGCGGCTCAAGCGCATCGCGCTCATGATGATTCCGACCATACTGTAGGTCTGCGGAAAATTCCCCCAGAGCTCGCCGCTCGAGGGATCGATGTCCTCCGATAAAAGCCCGAGCGCCGTACGGTGCTGGAGCATGTTCCGGAATAGCTCGCGCGCCTCCTCGCGGCGCCCGACCGCGGCGAGTGCGCCGATGTACCAGAACGTGCAAAGGTTGAAAGCGGTTTGCGGAACTCCGAAATCGTCGGCGTCGGCGTAGCGAAACACGTGGGAGCCCCGCTTGAGCTCGGCCTCGCAGGCCGCAAGCGTCCCGAGAAAGCGGGGATCATCGGGCGCGACGAACTTGAGGTCGGCAAGCGTCAGCAGGCTCGCATCGATGGCATCGCCGCCGAACGTCGTGACGAAGCTATTGCGCTTTTTGTTCCACGCCGCGTCGACGATCTTCGCGTGGACCTCGGCGGCCTTGCCCGACCAGTACGCGGCACGCTCGCCGAACCCGAGACGAGCGGCGATTCGCCCGAGGCGATCGGCCGCGGCCCAGCACATCACGCTCGAATAGGTGTGCACTTGGCTCCGGCCGCGAAATTCCCAAATACCTGCGTCCGGTTGATCGAACAGCTTTACCGCTTGCTCGCCGAGCGGCTCCAGGCGCTGCCACTCGTCCTGGCCGCCCGTGGGCACGAGTCGCATATCGAAGAAAAGCTGCGTCGCCGCGAGCACGACGGCGCCGTAGACGTCGTGCTGCACTTGGCCGTACGCGTCGTTGCCGACGCGCACGGGACCCATGCCGCGGTAGCCGGGCAAGCTTGGCACGCTGCGCTCCTCGAGGGTTGCCTCGCCGCTGATCCCATACACGGGTTGCAGCGGCGACCCGCTCCCGCTGTCGGCGATGACGTTGAACAGATAGCGCAGGAATTCCTCCATCGTGCGCGTGGTGCCGAGCCGATTCAGCGCTTGGACCACGTAGTAGCTGTCTCTGAGCCAACAACAGCGATAGTCCCAGTTCCGGCCCGTGTTGGGCGCTTCGGGGATGGACGTCGTGAGCGCGGCAAGAACGGCCCCCGTGTCCTCGAACGTGCAGAGCTTCAACGTGATGGCCGCGCGAATCACTTCTTCCTGCCATTCGAAGGGCACGGACAGGCCCCGCGACCAATTTTCCCAGTACGCCTTGGTCTCGTCGAACATCTGGCGCCCGAGCGTTATGGGACTGTGCATGAGCGTCTCGTCCGGGCCGAGGATCAGGTTGATGGGCTCCTCGAGCAGCAGCGCGCGTTCCTCCATGACCGCCGAGAGCGAAGCGTTCGTCGTCAGACGCAACGTGAAGGCACCGTTGCCGAAGCGGATGTGGTTGCTGCCGTGAGTCATGTCGGGGCGCCGGCTGCCGTAGTTCGCGGAGGGACGCAACCGGATGCGGATCGCCGGCGTGCCGGCAATGGGGACGATCTGCCGAACGACCATGATCGGGTGGAAGCTCCGCCCGTGCTGCTCGAAACGCGGCGCGAAGTCGACGAGATTGAGCGCGTTGCCGCTCTCGTCGCGCAGCGTCGTCGTCAGGATGGCCGTATTGTGGATGTAGCGCTGCTCGATGGTTTGGACGTCGAGCAGCTCCACCTCGAAGAAACCACATTGGGCGCTCTTATCGTCGACGCCACCCAACAGCGTGCAGAAGAACGGGTCGCTGTCCATGCGCGGGAACGAGCCCCATACATAGCGGCCCCGCGAGTCGAGCAGCACGGCGATCTCGCAATTGCCGATAAGGCCGAGCTCGAGACTACTCATGCATGATTCCGATGCGCGTGGCGGAGCGCGCGACGACCGAGCTCTCGAGCCAGCCGAGCACTTCCCCGATGCCGTCGAGACGCCAGTGCGCCGCCGTCGCACCCGCATGCACCTTCACCGACACACCGTCGAGCTCGTTGACCACTTGAAACGCGGTCTCGTCGGTCACGTCGTCGCCGACGAACACGGGTGTGCGCCCCATGAACGGCGGCTCGGACATGAAGAGCCTGATCGCGCGCCCCTTGTCCATGCCCGTGGGCTTTATCTCGAACACCATGCGTCCGCTTAAGATTTCGAGGCCGAGCGGCAGTCCCCGCCCGAGGTCCTCGATGAATCGACCGACTTCGTCAGAGAGGTCGGGCCGCCGCCGATAATGCAGCGAGATGCTGAGCCGCTTGTCCTCGAGCAACAGGCCGTCGTGCTGCGCGACGAACGAGGCAAGGCCTTCGCGCGCCCAGGCGAGCAGCGCGTCGTCGGGGCGCACTGAAAACGTCTGCCCGGTCGTGTCGCGGCGCTCGAGACCGTGGATTCCGGCAGCGGCGAACACGTGCGGGGCGAGCAGGCGATCGAGGTCCGCAATAGGTCTGCCGCTCACGACGGCGACCGCGCCGTGAGTCGCGGGCGAGAGCGCCGGCAACAAAGCCCGCAAGCGCGCCGACGGTGCGACGCGTTGCGGCTCGACCGCGATCTCGAGCAACGTGCCGTCGAGATCGAGGAAAAGCGCCGGCTGAGCCGGCCATGGAGGCAGCCTCGGATCGGTCATCCATGCACCATACAACGGTCCCTTGCGCCCTCGCAAAGACCCGGCCCTGCATTGTCGCCCTTTGTAAGGTGCTCAAGCCACCGGCAGACCGTTCAGAGACGCCACGCCGTGAACGAGCGCCGGGACGACTGCGAGCACGAGCAAGAACTCGAGAATCCGCCAGTAATCCCGCGGCTTTCCGTGTCGACCCTCATTGTTTGTCGTCTTGTTCATCGTTGTCTCTCCCCTCCTAGTGAATTGGCAAGCATCAGTTCGGCGGTTGGAACGGCTGTGGCCCGGTCCGGTGGGAGGCCCGTCCTGAAGCTCACCGCTCGTTCCTTCCGCCTTGGAGCACAGTGTCTTATGGACTGGTGCCCGGTACCTGAGTGAAACGAAATGGTTTTCTTCGTTTTTTCTGTGGATTCATGACGTTTTCGTTCCATCTCGAGACGATCCATTCCGCATAGGGTGCTAAAGTGTGCCGGTGCGTGCGAAAGTGATCCGCAGCGCTACGAAGCTGGCTTTGATCGCGACCGCAGCGGTGATCGCGGTTGCGTTCGCGCCGGCACTGCATGCGCAACCGCGAGCACGATCGGATGCGGTCTCGCGTATCGTCGTCGTTCCCGACGTGCACGGCGCTTACCCCGAGCTCGTCGGCCTGCTCGAGGCAACGGGGATCGTCGACGCTGCACTGAATTGGAGCGGCGGCGACGCGCATTTGGTGAGCCTCGGGGATTTGCTCGATCGCGGCGCGGAGTCGCGCAAGGTCTTGGACTTGCTCATGCGTTTGCAGCGCGACGCGCCGAGCCGAGGCGGCGCCGTGCACGTGGTGCTCGGCAACCATGAGCTAATGAATCTCATCGGCGATTTGCGGTACGTATCCCGAGCAGAGTACGCGGCATACGCCGATGAGGAGCCCGCGGACCTCCGCACGGCGGCGCACGAGCGCTTCGTTGCCGAGCAACCGCAGCTCCTCGACGAAAACGACGCCCTAGCGACGTTCGAGCAGCGTTATCCACCCGGCTATTTCGGGCATCGGCTCGCGTTTGCTGCCGACGGCCGTTACGGGTCGTGGCTCTTGTCGCAGCCCGTGCTGATCGTCATCAACGAGACGGCGTTCGTGCATGGCGGTCTTTCCGAGCTCGTTGCCCGCACGCGCATGGAGGACATCAACCGACGTGTTCAGGACGGTCTACGCCGTTACTTGGCGATTCGCGACGAGCTCGTGGCTGCCGGAACGCTACCGCGCGCGGACATGGAGGACGATATCGAATTGGCGCAGAGCGCGCTCAGCCGCGTCGGCGACGACGCCTCGGGGGCCGACCGCGCCAGAGCGTCACTGCTGCGCGAGTTTCTCGCGTTGAGTGCCGAACCCGAGCTCGGCATTGACGGCCCGCTGTGGTATCGCGGCTCCGTCTACTGCAATCCTTTCCTCGAGCAGCCCGTGCTCGAAGCCGCGCTCGAGGAGCTCGATGCCGAACGTGTCGTCGTCGGCCACACGCCGACGGACAACCGCCGCGCGCGCGAGCTCTATGACGGCCGGCTCATCATGCTCGATACGGGCATGTTGACGGGGTATTACGCGGGAAGGCCGGCAGCCTTGGTCATCGAGGATAGAAGCGCCTCAGTTCAGTACTTGCTACCCGAGGAGCGGCTGCCGCTCGAGCGTGGGCGCCTGGAGGCGGACGGGCTCACTGAAGCCGAGATCCTAGAGGCGCTCGCACAGGGCGAGATCGAGGCCGCCGCAGGCGGGTCGGCCGATCCCGCCGAACCGCGTCTCGTCAATGTGCGGCACGCGGGCCACGTCCTACGCGCCCGCTTCTACTCGCAGACCTCCGGCCGCGCGGCCCAACTCGAGCTTGCGGCGCATGGCCTCGATCGACTGCTCGGTCTGAACGTCGTGCCGCCGACGGTGGCGCGCGACCTCGGAGGCGAGGCGGGCGCGTTGCAACTGCAATATCCGGACGCAATCACCGAAGCCGAACGCATCGAGCGCAATGCGCCGCTCGAAGGGTGGTGCCCCATGGATCCGCAAGTTTTGCTCATGTATGCGTTCGACGCGCTAACGTATAACACGGGCCGGACGCAGGACAACATCGTGTATCGCCAGGAGAGCTCGGTTTTGAAGCTCATCGACTATGGCCGGGCTTTTGGCACGGAGCGGCAGCTGCGCCTACCCGCCGGAATCATGCTGTCGCCGGCGGTGCGCGAGAGGTTCGAATCGTTGGACCGGCGCACGCTCGAGTCCGCGCTCGGCGCCTGGCTCGACGAGCGACAAATTCGCGCGCTGCTCGCGCGCCGCGACACGCTGCTCAGGCGTTGATCACTACTCCGCTCGCAGAGTCTGATTGATCTCGGCAACCGGAAATGCGTTGACGAGATCGCCGATGCCCGCAAGGGCCGCATCCGG
>DATCIQ010000289.1:0-3169 GCA_036507635.1 Gammaproteobacteria bacterium | reverse complement strand
CACCCAGGCCGAAGTTGAGTTCTACGTAGGCCGACTCGGGTTTCGCATCAGCGACAGCTATCCGGGGCGCGGGTACTTTCTGCGCGGCGGCGCTTCCAACAACCACCATAATCTGTTTCTGCTGAATCCCCCCGGCAAGGGAGACAAGCTCGGCTTCCACCATCTCGCTTTCGAGATGGCCAATATTCACGAGCTCTTCGGCGGCGGCCTCAACATGACGAGGAGGGGCTGGAAGACGATGCTCGGGCCCGGGCGTCATCCGATCTCCTCGTGTTACTTCTGGTACTTCCTGAATCCGTGCGGCGGCGGTGCGGAGTACGACTTCGATTCCGATGTCGTCGACGAGAACTGGGTCGGCCAGGAGTTCGAGCAGACGCCCGAGGCGTTCGCGGAATGGAGTCTCGCGGCCGGCATGGAAGAGTCGTTGCTTTACCGCGGCGTGCAAACCGGCGACACGATCAAAGCTCGTTAAACCTTGCGCCTGCGCGCTTCCACGCTCATGAAAAGGGCATAGCCGATCGTGATTCTGCTACAGTCGGCACCCGTGGGTCATGGGGGAGCACGGTGAAATACCGACCATCTGCAAGCAGGTGTGGGGTGGCCATGCTCGCGATCGGCCTCTCTGCGGCGGCGGCAGTCCTTGCGCCGGCCGGCGGCGCGCTCCGAGCGCAGACGCACGCCGGTCAATACGAGCAAGCCGACATCGAATACGGAGCGCGTCTCTATGCGGGCCGCTGTATCGCGTGTCACGGTGAGCGCGGCGACATGATGCCCGGCGTCAACTTGCGTAGCGGCGTATTTCGCAATGCCCCCACGGATCGCGACTTGAGCAACGTTATTCGCAACGGCATCGCGAATACGGCAATGACGGCAAGCGGCTACAGCGAGGCCGAGGCTGCGGCGCTCATCGCGTATCTGCGCAATATGGCGACGTTCGATCTCGCCGGCGTGACCCAAGGCGACGAGCAACGCGGGCGCGGGTTGTACGAAGGCAAAGGCGATTGCGGCAGCTGTCATCGCATCGAGGGGCAGGGGCCGCGCTTTGCGCCGGACCTGACCGATGTCGGCACGCAGCGCACGGCCGCGACGCTGCAGCGAACGCTGGTCGACCCCGATGCGGGCATGCTGCCGATCAACCGACCCGTGCGCGCCGTGATGCGCGACGGCACCGTGATCAACGGCCGGCGCTTGAACGAAGACACGTTCACGGTGCAGCTCGTCGACGAAGAGGAGCGTCTCGTGACTCTCGATAAGGCCGGCTTGCGCGAGTACACGGTCCGCACGACCGCCGCGATGCCTTCCTACGTCGATGTGTTCACGGAGCAGGAACGCGCCGATGTGGTCGCCTATCTGTTGTCATTGAAGGGGTTCGACTAGTGTTACGACGAACGCACGCCGCACTTGCGCTTGCTCTACTCGCTCCACTCGCCCTCGAGGCGCAAGTCACGTCGGAACGGCTGCTCGACGCGGCCGCGGAGCCCCACAACTGGCTCACGTATTCCGGCACGTACGCAAGCCAGCGATACAGTGAGCTCAGGCAAATCCGGCCAAGCAACGTCCGCGATCTCGAGCTCAAGTGGGTCTTTCAGGCGCAATCCTTCGAGAGCTTCGAGACTACGCCGCTCGTCGTCGACGGCATCATGTATCTGACCGAGGCGCCGAACACGGCGATTGCGCTCGATGCCGAGTCGGGGCGCATTTATTGGCGCTATCAATACGATCCCTCGCCGGAGTCGCGACCGTGTTGTGGGCGCGTGAACCGCGGCCTTGGCGTTCTCGACGACAAGCTTTTCATGGCGACGATCGATGCCGAGCTCATCGCCCTCGACGTGACGAGCGGACAGCCCGTGTGGCAAACATCGATTGCAGACGCCACGGCCGGTTATGCGATGACGCTTGCACCGCTCGTCGTCAAGGACAAAGTCATCGTCGGCGTCGCCGGCGGCGAGTACGGCATCCGCGGTTTCATCGCCGCGCACGATGCCGACACCGGCGAAGAAACTTGGCGCTTCTACACGATCCCGGCGCCCGGTGAGCCCGGGTTCGAGACTTGGGAAGACGGCGACGATGCGTGGCTGCACGGTGGAGCGTCCGTGTGGCTCACGGGGTCGTACGACGCCGAGCTCGACCTGACCTATTGGGGCATCGGCAATCCGGGGCCGGATTGGAATCCCGCGCAGCGCCCCGGCGACAACCTGTATTCCGACAGCGTCGTGGCGCTCGATCCCGATACGGGCGAGCTCAAGTGGTACTTCCAATTCACGCCGAACGACGATTACGACTACGACTCGGTGCAAATTCCCGTGCTCGTGGATTTGCCGACGAGCGACGTCACAAGCGGCAAGCTCATGCTCTGGGGCAATCGCAACGGATTCTTCTACGTGCTCGACCGTGTCAACGGCGAATTCGTGAGAGGCAACCCGTTCGTCAAGGTCAACTGGGCGAGCGGGCTCGACGAGCGCGGCCGGCCCATCGAGACCCCGCAAGGCACGGAGAACGTGACTTATCCCGGCGTGCAAGGCGGTACGAACTGGTATTCGCCGTCCTACAGTCCGAGCACGGAGCTCTTCTATATCTCCGCGTGGGAAAACTACGGTTCGGTGTTCCGGCCCGAAGCCGCCGAGTATCAATCGGGGCGTGTTTTTGTCGGCGGTTGGCCGACGGGCCCGATCCCCGGTGCCCCCAATCTTCCCGGTATCCGGCGCGGGCCGATCAACAACTGGACCGATACCGTCGGCAACGGCGCCGTGCTCGCTATCGATCCGCGCACGGGCGAGCAACGCTGGCGCTTCCCGACGACCGACGTCTCGAGCAGCGGCATTCTGACCACGGCCACGGACCTGCTCTTTACAGGGAGCCGCGAAGGCTACTTCTATGCGCTCGACGCCCGCACGGGCGAGCTCCTATGGCGCACGACGCTCGGGGGCCAGGGCGCCAACGGTCCGATCTCATATGCCGTCGACGGTGCGCAGTACGTCGCTGTCGCCTCCGGCAACGGGCTGTTCGTATTCGGATTGCGCGACTAAGCCGTACCTGAACGAACTTAATGTGATTTCTAGGACCCCTCCAATGGGATGGACTCCTCCTCACCCACGAATCGGCATCTAGGTGCCAGACTAGTGGATGTAAGTACTAGTCAGGGGCGAGGAGGAATCCAAGATGAAGGTTA
>DATCIQ010000288.1:0-43167 GCA_036507635.1 Gammaproteobacteria bacterium | reverse complement strand
CAACGAAAAAGAAACGCCGCGTTCAGTGGATTGGCTGCGGCGGATGAGCGAGCGTCCGGCCGTCGCGGCCGCCCTCGCCATGGCGAAGCGGCCGCGGCGCGCGCTGGGGGCGGCCTTGCCGTCCGCCGCGATCCCTCCGTCGAGATCGGCCCCGCATATCGGCGTAGTGCAAAGAGACTAGTTCAGGTGGTGTTATCGGCGGATTGTCGGGTTGGTGAAAGGGAGCTATCAGTAAATTGGTTTCATCGGCACCGAGTCGAGTAGCGATGATCTGGAGGCGAAAGATGAGCAGGTTCTCGTCGAGTTCCGTGTTGGCGTTGTCGGCCCTTGCCTTCGCGACTTTGGTCTCAACGGCCAGTAGCGCTGCGGGCGGCGGCCCCGAAGAAAGGATTACGGTCATGAACCCGGCGATCGCCGGGAAGTTTGCCGCGCGCGCACCTCTGACCACCCGGCTCGATACGCTGGAAGGCAAGACCATCTACCTAGTGGACGTGCAATGGGGCGGGCCGGAGGGCGGGTACCTGTTGCTCGAGGAGATGCAGAGCTGGCTCACCGAGCACATGCCGGGCGTGACGACCGTTCTGCGCCGCACCAAGGACAACATGTTCGGGGACGATCCGCGGTTGTGGGCGGAGATCAGCGAAAAAGGCGACGCCGCCATCATCGGCACGGGCCAGTGAAACGGCTGTGTGTCGGCCGTGAGCCGACATGCTAAGACCCTCGAGCAAATGGGTATTCCGTCGGTCGGCGTCGCGGGCCGCAATATCGTCTCCTATGCGCTCGATTACGATTTCAAGTATTCCAACGGTATGCCCATTCGGTACGTGTCCGTGCCGTTCCCGGTTACGGGGCAGCCGCGGTCGGTGCACAAGGCCTATATCGCGGGCACGGATCAGTTGTCCGGCAAGTCGTTGATGACTGCGGTCATCGACGCTCTGACCGCCCCGCTCACCGACGATGAACAGATCTCGGATGCTGCGGGCACTGGGCAGGCGCCGGCGGAATCACGGTTCCTGCTGCCGGACATGGAGGAGAACCTGCAGCAGCTCTTCAAGGACAGCGAGTGGACGGACTACCTCCCGGTCGTCCTGCCGACTGAAGAGCGCGTGAAGAAGATGCTCACCGGCACGAGCCACGCGCCGGATGAGGTCATCAACACCGTGCAGCCCGGCGCCCGGGAAGTGACCGTGGAAAAAGTCGCCATCGTTGCGGTGATGGCGGGCGCGAAACCCGAATACATGCCCCTGCTGCTCGCGATCGCCACGCAGGCGCCGTTCGGCAACTCGACGTCCTCGATGGCGAACACGGTCATCGTCAATGGCCCGATCCGCACGGAACTGAAGATGAATTCCGGCACCAACGCGATGGGGCCGTACAACGAGGCCAACGCCGTGATCGGCCGGTTCTTTACGTTGATCTCCAAGACCGCCGGCGATCTGCGTAGCAACGTCACGGCGTGGGAATCGCTGGGCAGCAACCTCCAATACAACAGTCTGACCATCGCCGAGAACGAGGAACTGCTGCCGGAAGGCTGGGAGCCGCTGCACGTGCAGATGGGTTTCAAGCCGGAGGACAGCGTGGTCACCATCGGCACCGGCTGGAGCTACATCTCGAGCCTGGGCGAGGTTCAGCCGTCCTACCCGGCGCACACGTTGATCGCCGACTACATGCGCGCGCTGTCGGGCCTGGGCTCGGCCGCCACCATCTTCGTCGACCCCACCGTGGCCGGATTGTTGAAGGACGTCAACGGCTTTGCGACCAAACGGGATCTCAGCAAGTGGCTGTCGGAAAACGTGGAGAAAACCGTGGCGTCGTACTGGGGCAACGGCGTCATCACGACCTCGAACATGGCTCTGGCGTTCCAGGGTCTCGAGCCCTACGCGACCTGGAGCAAGCTGCCGCGCGATTCCCTGATCAAACCCTTCAATAATCCGCGCGCGATCAACATCGTGGTCGTAGGCGGTGCCATCCAGACCGTTTGGTTCGGGACGGACTTCCGGCTCGGCCGCGGAGTCAAAGTCGATGACTGGCGCTGATTCGAGGATGGTCCTGTCGAGCCGCGCGTGGGTGGCCGCGGTCGTGCTCGTTGCGTTTTCGAATGCTGCCGGGGCCGAGGAAAAAGTCCTCACCGACGATGGCGTCGTGCTGGCTCATCCGGAAGTGCCCCGCATCACGGCCGAGGAGCTGAGGCAGTTGATCGACGAGAAAGCCGACGTCGTCATCGTCGATACGCGGGACGCCCTGAGCTACGAGTACGGCCATATCCCCGGCGCCATCAATATCTATTACGACCCGACTGCCGACCCCACCACCCGCGAATTGATCCTGGTCGCGTTGCCGGGGGATAAACTGATCGCGCTCTACTGTCCCTGAATCGACGACGAAGACAGCGCCAGTTTAGCGCTGGAATTGTGGCAACTGGGTTACGATCGGGACAAGGTCAAGTCGCTGCGGGGCGGCATTCTGCGCTGGGAAGATCTGGACTATCCGCTGGTCGGCACGGAGGAAAACCAGTAGACCCTCGCGAGATCGGCGCCTGTCGCCGGGCCGAGCGCCTCGAGTACGGCGGCGAGTAAGCCGCGCCGCCGCCCCCCTTCAATGCACGTTGCGCTCGGCGTCCGCCCAATAGCGCTGGCGGATTGCTTTCTTGTCTATCTTGTTGCTGGGCGTCTTCGGAATCTCGGTCCAGAGCTCGACGGATTTCGGCGCCTTCACTCCGCCGAGACGCGCCTTACAATGGGCAATAACAGCCTCCTCTGTCAACGTGGCGTCGCGCGCTGGGACGACGATGGCTTTGATCGCCTCGCCCCATTTCTCGTGGGGCACGCCGATCACGGCGCACTCGAGGACGCCGTGCATCTCCATGACGCAGGCCTCGACCTCGGCCGAGAAGACATTGAAGCCACCGGTCACAATCATGTCTTTCTTGCGGTCGACGATGTAGACGTAGCCGTCCTTGTCGCGGTAACCGACATCGCCCGTGTGATGCCAGCCGAAAGTGCGCACCTCGGCCGTGGCTTCCGGCTTCTCGAAATAGCTGTGGCTGACGAGCGTGCCACGCGCTACGATCTCTCCGCGCTCGCCCGCCGGCAGAAGATTTCCCGAATCGTCCATGATGCCGACACGCACCGGATATGTGGGCCTGCCGCAGCTCGCGAGCCGCTCGGGATGATGGCCCTTGGCTGCGCGCGCCACGACATCCGGCGGAAGCCAAGTGAGGATCATCGGCACTTCCACCTGGCCGTATGACTGGCACATGCACGGCCCGAACACTTCCACCGCGCGCTTGAACTTGTCGGGCGACACCGGGGAGCCCACCAAAAGGAAGCGGCGCAGGCTCGAATAGTCGTGATCGTGCAAGCTCGGGTGGTCGAGAAGCATGTAAAGCGCCGTGGGCGGACAATAGAGATGGGTGACCTGGTAGCGCTCGATGTTCTCGAGCACCTTGCGGGCGTCGAAGCCCGGCATGATGACATTCGTGGCGCCGATGGCGAGCGTGGCGAGTGACACGGGCCCCGCAGCATGGGTCAAGGGCGCCGGAACGAGGCAAACAGGTTTGACATCGTCGCAACGGAGCGCGCGGCCGACGATCTCCATCATGGTGCTCCAGCCGAGATTGGTGACGTTGACGCCTTTGGCGGGCCCCGTCGTGCCGCCCGTGGGAAAGATGCCAACGACCTCCTCGAGATTGCCGAAGGGATCGCCATCGTCGACCCACGCCTTTCCTTCCCCGGCCTCCATGAAGCTCGCGAGGGAAGGACTGCCGTCGTGCTCTCGGTCGAGGCAAACGAAGTGCCGCAAGCTCGGAACGCTCGCCTTGAGGTGATCCATCTCGTTGCTGTACTGAGAGTGATAGAACAGCCATGTCGTCCGCACGTAATTCATGTATTGCGCGTTGGCGTCGATGCCGTTGCGCACATTGACGGGGATCCAAGTCGCGGCCGCCCGCCACAGGCTAAGAAGCGTGATCAGGACGCTCGCATGATTGGGCGAATAGATCGCGACGTGCTCCTGGTGCTCGAGGCCGTGGGCCTTCATGGCGCTTGCGATCTTGAACGTGAGCGCCTGAACCTCGGCAAATGTGTATCGAAGCTCGGCATCGACGATCGCGAGCCGCTCCGGCTCGATCTCCACGCCCTTGTCGAAATAGTCAATGCACCGCACGGCTAACTAACCCGACGGCTATGCTCCGACCCGGGCGTGCGGTATTCATCCGGCGAGCACCTGTGCCAGATCCGCGACGCCGTCGATGACGAGATCGGGCCGGAACTTGCCCTTTTGCGCCTCGAACGCCGCGCGCGTGGTGACGCCTGTGGTCACGCCGACCGCAAGCGCTTTTCCGTAGCGCGCCAAGCGGATTTCGCACGACGGGTCGTCGCCGACGACGGCCATGCGGGCGATGGGAACTCCGAGGCGCCGACTTGCGACCTTGAGCGCCTCGGCAGACGGCTTGCCCAACGTCTTTGCCCGCTTCTTCGTCAGAGCCTTGAGCATCGCGCAGATGGCGAAGCTCGTGCCGAAGGCGCGCCCCGTAGCCGTGGCAAAAAAGGGCACGTTCGAGGCGGTGAACAACTCGGCGCCTCTCGAGACGGCGTCAAAAGCCGCTTCGAGGCAGCTCATCGTGAATTCGCGATACCAGCCGACATAGACCGCCGCGACACCGCCGCGATAGCTCGGCGGGAGAACGACCTCGATCCCGGCATCCGCGAGCGGCCGCCATACGCCCTCACAGCCGAGCACGAGCACAGGCGCGATCTCCCGCTCGGAAAAGTAGTCGGCCGCTACGGAGGAGGGCGTCATCACTTGCTCGTCGGAGAGGGCGAAACCGGCGGCCCGAAGCTCCGCCGCAGTTTCCGCGGGCGTGCGCAAAGTTCCGTTGGTGAAGACGACGAAAGGGATGCCCGCGCGATTGAAGCGGGCGAGCACATCGATTGCGTTCGGCAAGGCCACGAGGCCGCGGCCCTGGGCATCCCCGAGCGCCAGCGTGCCGTCGAGATCGAAGAGTAATCCTTGGGCTCTCCCAAGTCGCTCATCCGCGCCGGGAGTGAGCGCACCGTCAAGCATGGGCTGCGGCTTCTTTGTGTGCGCGCTTGAGCGTCACCTTGAGATTGGGCCTCTCGACCACGACGTCGTTATCTGTCGTGCTCGCCGGGGCGCCGAGAATCCTTTCGATCTTTCGCACGACGGGGCTATAGGCGCGCTTAGCGGGGCCCGCGGCGATCATGGCATCGACCTGCTCGGCCGGCATCACCGCGCGCAAGAGAAACTCCTCGTCGGAGAGCCCGCGCGGAAGCTTGCGGCGAAGATCGTCGAGCGCAAGGCGCGGCGGCTCCTCGGCGATCTCGCGCGCTCGCGGCCGGTCGAGGATCTTGGCTTCGATCTCCTTGTCGACGGGCAGGGTGGGTCGCCCGAACCGACCCATTACGTAACGGATGACTTGGTCCGGCACCCGCCCATAGCGCTCGGGGCCGATCACATTGAAGAGCGCCTGTGTGCAGACGATCTGCGGGAAGGGCGTCACCATGATGGGGTAACCGAGCTCGGCGCGCACACGATCGACCTCCTCGATCACTGCCGGCATCTTGTGCTCGAGCTTAAGCTCGGCGAGCTGGCGCAGCGTCGTCGTCATCGTACCGCCCGCCATCTGATGGCGCATGAACGAAGCGTCGAACTCCTGTGGAGCACCGAAGGGCAGGTTCTCTGCCTCGGCCAGCTCCGTGAAATAGTCGGACATCTTGCGAAGCGCGTGGTCGTCGATGTCGACCGTGTGGCCGAGCTCGCGCAAGTTCGCGACGAGGCGCGTCGCGGAGGGCAGGGAGCTCCCGTTGGCAAGCGGGCCGACCGCCGTGTGCAGCACGTCGATCCCGAGATCGGCGCCGACGAGGTAGTTGAAGACCGAGAGCCCGATGGTGCAATGCGAATGAAGCTCGAGCGGCTTCCGGCCGATGCGCGCCTTGACCGCGGCGATCAGCGTGCGGGCGCGCTCGGGCGTCAGGATGCCGGCCGGATCCTTGATATAAAGCCGGTCGAAATGGGGCGAAGCGGCGCACGCTTCGGCGAGGTCCGCATAAAAGTCGTCGTCGTGAATCTCGCTGATCGTGTAGGTGAGCGCGGCCATCACTTCATCCGCGCCTTCTTCCTTCATGATCCGCGCCGAAGTCACGAGCGCCTCCTTGTCGTGCATCGGATCGAGCATGATGAAACGTTGTACGCCGTTGCGCACGAGGCAGCGATAGACGAGTCGCATGAAGTCGAGATCGGACGCCTCCCACGCGATGAAGCGCATGCCCGTCGTGATGAACTGCAACGGGGTCGCCGGCGTGGCCTTGCGCATTAGACGAATGCGCTGCCAGGGATCTTCCTTGTGGTAACGCACGGCGACCGACATGAAAGTCGACGAGATGAAGTCGATCGCTTGGAATCCGACGCGGTCCATGATGGGCGCGACCGCGAGGTCCTGAGCGGTCGTCATGCCCATCGCGCCCCAGAGGCTTTGATTGCCGTCCCTGATGGACGCGTCCACGAGCTTGATGTCGGCCACGTCAGGCGCCTCCAAGCGCGGCACGCAGACCGCTCAGTCTCTTGAGATAGTCTTCCAGGAATCCCGGAAAATATGTGGTGTGCACGCCGCCCGCGGCGAACGCCCCATCGCTCATGAGCGCCGCATGGACCGGGAGATTCGTCGTTATGCCCTCGATCCGCGCGCTCGCAAGCGCCGCTTTCATGCGCGCGAGGGCCTCGGCGCGGTCTTTGCCGTGCGCGATGATCTTGGCGAGCAGCGAGTCGTAGAACGGCGGCACGGATACGCCGGCCTCGATGTGCGTATCGACGCGCATGCCGGGGCCCACCGGAAGCTCGACCCGAGTGACGGTGCCCGGGCTCGGGCGGAAATCCTGCACGGGATCCTCGGCGTTGATCCGGCATTCGATGGCGTGGCCGGAGAAGTCGACGTCGGTGTGCGCGAGTCTCAGGCCCTCGCCTTCTGCAATGGCGATCTGCTCGGCGATGAGATCGAGTCCAGTAATGGCCTCGGTGACCGGGTGCTCCACCTGGATGCGCGCGTTCATCTCGAGGAAATAGAATGTGCGGCGGTCGTCGTCCACTAGAAACTCGACGGTTCCGGCGCTGCGGTAGGCGAGCCGCTTGCCGAAACTTACCGCTGCCTCGTGGAGCGCCGACCGCAACGTCTCGTCGAGCAGAGGTGCGGGTGCCTCCTCGACGAGCTTCTGATAGCGGCGCTGAATCGAGCAATCGCGGGTCCCGAGATGGGCCACGTCGCCGCAACCGTCGCCGAGGATCTGCACTTCGATGTGCCGTCCCCGCTCGACATAGCGCTCCACATAAAGGCGCGGATCGCTGAACGCAGCTTCTGCCTCCGCGGCCGCAAGCTCGACCTGATGCTTCATTTCGGTGGGCTCGCGCACAGCCTTCATGCCCCGCCCCCCGCCACCGCCGACCGCTTTGATGAGGATTGGAAAGCCGATCTTCTTCGCAACATCGAGCGCGTCGTCCGCATCGGCCACGGGTGCGCCGGGCGCAACAGGCAATCCGGCCGCGATCGCGTGTTCTCTCGCCTGAAGCTTGTCGCCTGCCGCGGCGAGCGCGTTTTCATCCGGGCCGATGAACGTAATACCGGCCTCGCGACAAGCGCGGGCAAGGCGCGCATTCTCGGCAAGAAAGCCATACCCGGGGTGGATCGCTTGCGCGCGGGCTTCGCGCGCTACGACAAGAACGCGCTCGACATCGAGATAGCTCTGCGCGGGGGCGCTCGGTCCGAGCCGCACGGTCTTGTCGGCGAGCTTTGCCGGAACCGAGTACAGATCGGCGTCGGAGGCGGCGAGCACGGTCTCGATCCCTAACTGCTGGCACGCTCTTATGATGCGCGCGGCGATCTCGCCGCGATTGGCGATGAGCAGGCGATGGATCTTCATCCGCGTTCGCCCTTTTTCGGCTTGACGCGCATGAGCACATGCGCAGTGTCGACCTGTTCGCCATTGGCAGCGCAGATCTCGAAGATCTCGCCCTGGACGCGCGCCGGCACGGGATTCATGAGCTTCATGGTTTCGATGATGCCGATCACCGTCTCTTCGCTCACCCAGGACCCGACCTCGACGAAGGGCTCCGCACCAGGCTTGGGGGCGCGGTAGAAGGCGCCGGGAAGCGGCGGACAGATATCGACGAGACCGGTTCGAGCCCGAGCGCCGGCGGGCACGCTCGCCGCCGCGTCTCGCTCCGCGGGCTTGGGCGCCACAGGCGAGACGAAGGAGGGCTCCGAAAACGTCTGGACCTCTCGTATCCAACCGCCGCCTTCGGCACGGCGAAGCGTGAGATGCCTGCCCGCGCGCTCGATCGTGAGCTCGTCATAGGGCGAGGTTTCGAGAAGACGCTGGATCTCGGCGATCTCCTCGGGCGTAAGCTCCATCGACGGGGCGCCTAGCTCTCACGGTGACCGAGCACCGCGAGCACGTGGTCGAACGGCGTGGCCTTAGGCCTCGCGATGGGCTCGTCCTCGCGCGCGCTCCACACCGTCTCGGGACGGCTCTGCAGAAGCCAGAGCGCACTCGCGCCGCGCGCATCCGCGATTGCCCACTCGATATCCTGCGCAGAGCCGTAATGGCGCTCGATGCGCTTCGCCGTGGCGGCAAGCTCGCCAACCTCTTCGTCCGACAGGCAAGGCTCGCCCTGGAGCTCATCCGGAAGCGGCTCCGCGCACGTGCCGCCGCGCACGAGATCGGGAACGTGGCGCACGAGCTTGCGCGAAATAGTCCGCGCAACGATCTCGCCCGTCACCTTGCTCACGACATAACGGTCGGGCGTCACTTCGCCGCTCACGAGACACGAGCCCAAGCCCCAGGCGCCTTCGATGACGATGGTGGAGCGATCGCCCGTGGTGGGGCTGCGCGTGAACATCACGCCCGCCGTGCGCGCAAGCGCCATGCGTTGCACGACGACTGCCATGGCGACTTGCTCCTCGGGGAGCTTCAGACGGTGACGATAGGTGACGGACTCGGTGTTGTAGAGGCTCGCCCAGCACTTGCGCACGTGCTCGATCACGGCCTGTTCGCCGCGAATCCAGAGATAGGTGTCTTGGAGCCCCGCAAAGCTCGCATCGGCGCTGTCCTCGCTCGTCGCGCTGGAGCGCACAGCGACCGGGACCTCGCCCTCGGCCCGGGCGATGGTGCGGTAAGCCCTTGCGATATCCTCCGCGACGTGCTCCGGCAGATCCGCATTGATGATCCTCTCCCGAACCTCGGCCGCCGTCTCGGACAGCGCGTTCAAGTCGCGTCCTTCGAGCGCCGCGATGGACGCGCGGATGCGGCCCGCGGGGTCGATCGCGCCGAGGAATCGCTCGAACGTCGCGACCGGAATGACAAAACCCGGGGGCACGCGAATGCCCGCGCGCGTGAGCTCGCCCAAGCTCGCTCCCTTGCCGCCGACGGTGGGTCTGTCCGCAAGCGCGATCTCGTCGAACCACTTGACCGAAGACGGCGCCGTCATTGCCTTGCGCGTTACGCGAGGATCGTAACGAGACCCAGGTTGCCGTCAACGCGAACGCGCTGGCCGGTCTTGATGCGCTTGGTCGCTTGTCCCGTGCCGACCACGGCCGGTAGGCCGTATTCGCGCGCCACGATCGCCGCGTGCGACATCGTCCCGCCGATGTCGGAGACGGCCGCCTTGATCTTGCCGAACACGGGACCCCAGCTCGGCGCGGTCACCGGGCAAACCAGAATCTCGCCTTCCCGGATCTGCCCGATCTCGTTGACGGTGAGCACGACGCGCGCAACGCCCTCGACGCATCCGGGCGACGCCGCAAAGCCCTGCAGCTCGTTCTCCTTGAGCTTGTCGGGCGGCCGCGACCATTTCTCCAGAGTCTCGGTCGTGATGCCCCAAAGCATTTGCACGGCAGGATCCTCGATCGCTTCGGGCATAGGCCCCAAGGCAGGCGGCGCGTCCCAGCCCTTGAGCGCTTCGAGAATACGCTTGCGCGTCGCAACTATCGGCTTCCAATGCGGCCCGCCTGCGGGCTTCGAGCCCGCGGCCCAGGCAATCATCACATCGAGGAGCGCGCGTGTGATCTCCGTGTGCTGGAGGTGAAAGACGTCTTCAGCGCTCTCCAAGAGGCCCTCACGGGCGAGCAAGGCGCCGAACTCACGCACCTTGTTGTAGAAGCGCGAGACAAACCAGTGGTCGCAGTAGAACTTATGATTTTCGACAAAGGGAAAGACGACGTGGCAGAGGCCGAGCATCTGATCGAAGGCGGCCTTCTCCTCGCCGCTCGGTAAGAGCTCCTTATACTCGCTGACGATGCGGGCACGCTCACGCTTCAGCTGCTCCGTCGGCCGCGCGAGGGACTCGCCGCGCCTGATTTGCGCGATGTAGCGCGGAAGGGCGGAGAGCGGCACCGTTAGATCGTCGTTCCAGCTCCGATGATGGTGATACAAGCCGTCGCCGAGCGAGATGTTGAACCAGGGCTCGCGCGCCTTTTCGAGCGCATCGAGCCACTTTCTGCCCCGGGCGCCCGCTTGCGCGACGGCGGCAAGCGTGTCCTTCGGATCGATGCCCTCGGCGAACTTGTCGTCGATCTTAAGCTCTACCGCGAGCCCAGCGAGCTTCTTCAGCTCGTCGTCGGGGCGGAACATCAGAACGTCGATTCCCGCCACCATGCGCGCCACGGTCTGATCGGGAATCTCCGGAAAGGCCTTCTTGCAGAATTGAAAGAAGACGACATAGGCGCCGTATCCGAGCATCAAGAACTCGAAATGGTGGTGCCACATCGTCGAATAGGCTTCGATGAGCCTGTGGAAGCGTTCGAGCACGTAGTGGTTTTGCGCAACGCCCTTCGCTTCGCGCACGACCGCGATGTCCTCGAACTCGGGAAGCTCGGGCACTTCGATGGCGTCCACCTCTTTGATGAGGCTCTTCATCCGCTCGACCCAGCCCGCGTAGAGCTCGGACCAATTCGCGTAGTAGTAGCCCCCGCGCTCCTGGAAGATCGCGGCGCGCTTCTCGATCTCTTTGGGGTCGGTGACAGCGTTGGCGGTGATATAGACGCGCCCGTTATGGACCCGATAGTCGATGCCGAGCGCGGCCGGAAAAGCGAAAATTCGCGTCGTCACCGCACCCATGGCTGTATAGGGCATCTCCTGGCCGATCGAATCGAAGGCGGAGACAGGCTCCGGGAAGTGCATGGAGTTGTAAAACCAGAAGCGCTCGTCGTCCTCCGGGCGGAAACGCGTGTAATAGGGGTACATCTCCCGCCAACCCTCGGCGCCTGGAGCGGAGGGGAGATCCGACGGAAGCGGAAACGGCGTTTTCCTCATGTTGCCGCTGATTTGCGCTCTCCCAATGTTCTTGCTCTTCGCAGCTCAGTATTTCACAAGCAGCGGGGCTTGTTAATCGCGGCCCACCGCGACCACGGCCGAGGCACTCGGTCATTGGTCGGTCGCGAAATTCCGCGCGTAGCTGATTGACCGTGCGAGCAGCCGGCACGAACCGGTGATCCGGACGTTCCGGCGCGAACCGCGTGGCCCGGTGCGCGCCCAGAATTCGCGATCCTCCGGCCGTTAGTCCATGGGCTACGGACCGTGGCCCCGATGGCGGGTGGGGTCGTGAAGCTCCAGCATCTCGGGAAGGTCCGGCAGCTCGCGCAGCGCCGCCGCCACCGCCGCACGCTCCATGCGCAGGATCGCGAAATGCATCCAGGCGAGCGGCGTCGCCACGAGCGCGAACAACAGCATGAAGCAGCTCGTCCAGACGCCGGTCAGATCGGCCAGCACGCCGAAGGCGATCGGCAGGAAAAAACCGCCGAGGCCGCCGACCATGCCGACAGTGCCACCGACGACGCCGATGTCCTTCTCGTAGTACACCGGTATGTGCTTGTAGACGGCCGCGCTGCCGAACGACATGACGAAGCCGAGCACGAAGATGAGCGCGACAAAGGGCACGAGTGCCATCCGCGTGCTGAACGCGATAGGGCCCTCGATTCCGTGGATGACGTAGTCGGTCTGCGGATAGGAGAGTAGCAACGTGACGACGGTCGCCACGCCGAAGGCCAGGTACATCACGGTGCGAGCACCGTACTTGTCGGCCAGATGTCCGCCATACGCGCGCGCGAGGCTCGCCGGAACCGAGTAGAACGTGGTGATCATGCCCGCGGTGGTGAGATCGAGATCGTAGACGCCGATGAGATATCGGGGCAGCCACAACGTCAACGCGACGAAGCCCCCGAAGGTGAAGCCGTAGTAAATCGAGAAGCGCCAGATTTGCAGGCGCCGCAGCAAGCCGAGTTGCTCCGCGACGCTTCGCCGCTCCGCGCCGCCCAGCCTCCTGGCCTTGAGACCGGGATCGTCCTCCGTGACGAGCCAGAAGGCGACGGCCACCAGCGCGAGGGCCGCGGCCCAGCTTCGCGCCACGGTCTGCCAGCCGAAGGCGACCAGCACGAACGGCGCAACGAGCGACGTCACCGCTGCGCCCACGTTGCCGGTGCCGAAGACGCCGAGGGCCGCGCCTTGCGCCCGGCTCGGGTACCAGCGCGCGACATAGCCGACGCCCACTGCGAAGGAGCCGCCCGCAAAGCCGATGCCGAGACCGGCGAGCAGGATCATCGGGAAGCTCCCGGCGTAGGAGAGCAGATAGGTAGCGAGCGCCGCGGAGAGCATGACGGCCGCGAAGACGATTCGGGCGCCGAGCTGATCCGTCCAGATGCCGAGCATGATGCGGCTCAGCGAGCCGGTGAGGATGGGCGTTGCGACCAGCAGGCCGAGCTGGCTGTCGCTGAGGCCGAGCTCCTGCTGGAGGCGCACACCGATGATCGATAAGATCGTCCAGACGGCAAAGCACGCCGTGAACGCGAGCGTGCTCATGCTCAAAGCCTTGACGCGTTTCGCTCGGGGAATGTCCTCGAGGCGATCGATCATGGATCAACCCCGGCCGCTGTCGCTCACTCTAGGCTCCTCCTCCGCGAACCGCAGGTGCCGGAGCAGGCATTCTCAGTACCGTTCGAGCAGCTCGGCGGTGGCGGTCCGCGCCATCAGGCACGGCGCCGACGACTTTCTGGAGAAGCGCAGTCTCGGCCGCGTGCCCGCCGTGAGTCTCCGGCGACTCCTGCAAGGTGAGCGCGCCGCTCATTGATTCGCCTTGCGACCCTGCTGATCGCGATGCCGGCTCGCCTCGTGAAGCTGCTGCATCTCCGGCAGCTCCGGGAGCATGCGCAGCGCCTCCGGCGCCGCCGCGCGCTCCATGCGCAGGATGGCGAAATGCATCCAGGCGAGTGCCGTGGCAACGAGCGCGAACAGCAGCATGAAACAGCTCGTCCACACACCCGTCAGATCATTGAGCAGCCCGAATGCGATCGGGAGGATAAAGCCCCCCAACCCGCCGATCAGGCCGACCAGGCCGCCGACGGAGCCGACATCTTTCGGGTAGTAGACGGGGACGTGCTTATAGACTGCCGCCTTGCCCAAGCTCATGAAGAAGCCGAGCACGAACAGGATGATTGCGAATGGCGCGAGATCGATCGCAACCCGGAACTCGATCGGCCCGCGAATGCCCTCGACCACATAGCTGGTCGGCGGATAAGACAAGGCGAATGTGGCAGCGACGCTGACCAAAAATGTCCAATACATCACTCGGCGCGCGCCGACTCTGTCCGAAAGATAGCCGCCATAGACGCGGAAAAGCGAGCCCGGAACCGAGAACGCGGCCGCCACCATGCCGGCGGTCTGGAGGTTGAGCCCATAAACGCCGACCAGATAGCGCGGCAGCCACAATGACAGCGCTACAAACGCTCCGAACACGAAGAAATAGTAAAGGGAGAACCGCCACACCTGAATGTTCTTGAGCGGTGCCAGCTGCTCGCGCATCGAGCGCGGCTTCAGTTTGCGTGCGCGCCGTTCCAATAATTCAGGATCATCCTTAGTCGTCACATAGAACAGAACAGCCATCACGACGAGCCCGAGTGCCCAATACCGAGCAACGGCCTCCCAGCCGAACGCGATCAAGACGAAGGGCGCTATGAACTTCGTCACCGCTGCGCCGACATTGCCGCTGCCGAAAATGCCAAGCGCCGTGCCTTGCCGCGCCGTGGGATAGAACTTGGACACATAGGTGATGCCGACGGCGAAGGAGCCGCCGGCGATTCCGACGCCGAGCGCGGCCAGGAGGAACTGGGGATAGGTCTCGGCGAAGGAAAGCAGATACGTGGCCGCGGCACCGGCGAGCATCACCAGGGCGTAGACAAGCCGCCCGCCGAACTGGTCGGTCCACACACCAAGGACCAGGCGAATCAGGGAACCTGTCAGAATCGGCGTGCCGACGAGAAGTCCGAACTCCGTTTCGGAAAGCCCCAAGTCGCGCTGGATCTGCACGCCTATGATCGAAAAGATCGTCCAGACTGCGAAGCACGCCGTAAACGCGATCGTGCTCATCCACAACGCACTCTGTGCGCCAGGTGCTGAACCTTCCGTGGTCGCGATCATTGGCTTGCTTCTCTTTCTACGACACTAAACGCAGGCACGTCGCGAACGCGAGCGTGCTCATGCTCGAGGCCTTGACGCGTTTCGCTCGGGGAATATCCTCGAGACGGCTGACCATGGATCAACCCGATCCATCGTCGCTCAAAGCCGCATCAGGGCGCCGGATGCGCTTTCTGTCCCAGTTCCAGATCACGACCTGATAGGGACGCCACACGTAGTGCAGTGGCGCGACGAGGAAATGGACCAAGCGGCTGAACGGTACCAGCAGAAAAATCACGAAGGCCCCGATGATGTGCAGCTTCACGACCCAGGGCATCGCGCTGATCGCCTGGATCTGTGGGTCGAGCTTGAAAATCGACCATAAATACGGTGACACGTCCGAGGCGAACCACGACGACCCCCATCTGTAGCCGAGTGCGATCCAGCAGCCGAGCACGATCTGGACGAGCAGCAAGAGCTCGACGGCGAGATCCAAGCGGCTCGTCACTACTCGCAGTCTGGGAGCAGTCAATCGTCGGATGATCAAGTTGAGCAGCCCGACCAAAGCCACGATGCCGACGGCGAACGCCAGAATTTCGTGGGCGACGAGGCGGACCGGATCCGTGTTCCAAAGCAGGACTCCGCCGGGCAGCAGAAACATGATCAGATGCCCGACGAAAATCACGAGAATGCCCCAATGGAATGGGACGCTTCCCCAAAACGCCCCCCTTCCTTCCAGAAACTGAGAGGACAGGCTCGAGTATTCGAACGGCGCGGATCGATATCGATACACCGTGCCGACAACGAACACGAAGATCACGATGTAGGGCAACACCGCGAAGAAGAAATGATCTAGCGACGTCATGATGCCTCACCCTTCATGAGCGGCGGTTGCCTTCTCTTCGATTTGGTTCTCCCGTTGTAGGGATGCGAAGAAGTCGTTGGTCGCCGCAGGCACACTCGCCTCGGCCAGCGCGAAGTCCTGCTCGAAGACGGCGTACAACGCCTTCAGGGCGAGTTGATACAGCGTCACGGCTTCACGACTTACCGGAGGCGTATCGATAATGGTTTTGTAGTGCTTCTTATAGGATTCGTTTTTCCGCTGGATCCGCTCGGCGGAAAACTCGCCGATCATCGCTCTCAACGCCGGGGCAAGAATCTCGCTCACCAGCTCCTCCACGAGCGCCTGGTCCGGATGCATGCCGATCAGACGCAACATATTCGGCAGATGGTCCGCCAGCTCTTTGCGGCAATCGTTCTCGACGGTGCGGTGCTCCCGGCTCAGATGGGCAAGGAGTTTCCCCCGCTTGTAGTCGTCACCGAAAAGCACGTATCCGACGTCCAAGGTCGTGATGGCCTGAACGTCGAAAGAACGGAGGAACAGCTCCTGCATCGCCGCAACGTCCGGCGCCGGGAGCAAGTCCAGCAGCCGATTCAGAGCAGCGGCCGCTTCGGGATATCGGTTGCTGACGCAATCCGTGATCTCCCGCACTTTCCGCGGGAAATCTTCGGCCGGATACTCAAAGAGCTCGGCGATCAAGCAATAGTGGGTGCGCTCTTTCACGTCACAATCCCCTTTCAGCGGTCCGTTCTTTGAAGCCGAATCCCGTGCTGCCTCGTCTGGCATCGGTCGACTCCAGCATCTCGATGGCCTGCTCGCGGTGAGCCGCGGGAATCACGAATCGGTCGTCGAATTTGGCGAGCGACGTCAAGTAGTAGATCGCGTCGGCCATTGCCGGTGTCAAGCCGGTGTCCTTCAAAGTCTCCTCGGCGCGCTCCTTGGAAATGTCGCCGACCGTTTTCCAGCGCCGGTGTATCCTCACGGCCATCAGTTTCTTCAAGCTGGCCTTGACCTTCTCCGTATCGCCCGCGCTGAACAGGTTTGCCATGTACTGCAGGGGGAAGCGGGCCTCATCGATCGTGCCCCAAAGCTCCTGCGTGCTCGTGTCGTAGAGCCAACCGTCGTCCCAGTACTTGCCGGCCTTGTTCAGCTTCTTGGCTTGCTCGGCACGGTCGGGCTTGCTCAACGAAGCCATCACCGGCAGCAGCGGCGGCACGTAGAAGAGCATCGGCAAGGTCCGGAACTCAGGATGCAGCGGCAGCGCCATCCCCCATTCCTTCACGAACTTGTAGGTGGGCGAGCCCTGCGCCGCGCTGATCGTCGAATCGGGCACCCCGTTTGCCTTAGCCGCGGCGATCACCTCCGGATCAAAGGGATCCATGATCAGGCTGAGCTGACGGTCCACGAGCTCGCGCTCGTCAGCGGCTGCGACTTCGCGGATTCTATCGGCGTCATAGAGGACAACGCCGAGATACCGGATTCTTCCCACGCAGGAATGCATGCACGCGGGGGCGAAGCCCGCCTCGATGCGCGGATAGCAGAGGATACATTTTTCGGACTTGCCGGTATGCCAGTTGAAATACGTCTTCTTGTACGGGCAGGCCGTGACGCACATCCGCCAGGCCCGGCATACGTTCTGATTGAGGAGCACGATCCCGTCCTCGCCTCGCTTGTAGAGCGCGCCGGACGGGCAGGATGCGACACAAGACGGGTTCAAGCAGTGATTGCAAATCCGCGGCAAGTAGAAGAACGCCATTCGCTCCAACTGAAACATCGCTTCCTGCTCCGCCGGAGACAGTTTCTTCAGGTTGGGGTCGTTCCGCGCGTAGTCCGGCGTGCCGCTCAGGTCGTCGTCCCAGTTGGGGCCCATCTTGATGTCGATGGGCTTGCCGGTGATCAGGGACACAGGCCGTGCCGTCGGCTGATCGTCGCCCGCCGGGGATTCGATGAGGTCCTCGTACTTGTACGTAAACGGCTCGTAATAATCATCGATCACCGGCAAGTGCGGATTGTGGAAGATGTTTCCCAGGCCTTTCTTCTTCCCGGCGCCCTTCAGCCTGATGCCTCCGTTCCCGTCCGGCTCCCAACCGCCCTTGTAGATGTCCTGATCTTCCCACTTGCCGGGATAGCCCGTGCCGGGTTTGGTCTCTACATTGTTCCACCACATATACTCGGCGCCCTTGCGATCGGTCCAGATGTTCTTGCACGCGACCGAGCACGTATGGCAGCCAATGCACTTATCCAAGTGAAACACCATCGAGATTTGCGACCTTATATCCACGTCTTACTCCGCGCCCTCAAAAGACAACCTTATCCATTTTCTGGACGATCACGTGGGTGTCGCGTTGCGGGGCAATGGGACCCCAATAGTTGAAGTGATACGTGAACTGACCGTAGCCACCCGCGAGGAAATTCGGTTTGAGGTGAATGCGCGTGCAGCTGTTGTGCCCGCCTGCGCGCTTGTTGCCGCGGAGCTGCGACTTCGGTATGCCGGTGGTTCTTTCGGGCACGTGATACACGATACAGACTCCTCGCGGAATCCTCGCGCTCACGACCGCCCGCGTGCAGTACACGCCGTGGTCGTTGTGCACCTCCACCCAATCGTTGTCTCGGATGCCGAGCGCGGCCGCGTCCACCTCGGAGAGCCAGCACGGCTCGCAGCCTCGCGACAACGTCAGCATCCGCAAGTTTTCCATGTACGTCGAATGGATATGCCACTTGCCGTGCGGCGTCAGATAGTTGAGAACGAGGGCCTGCCCCGCCGCCAATGTCTCCTTCAAGTCGCCGTACAGCTCCGGCCGCGGAGCGGGTTTGTAGGTCGGCAGGTTCTCGCCGTACGCGACGTACATCTCGTGATCCAGGTAGAAGTGCTGCCGGCCGGTCAACGTCCTCCACGGAATCAGCTTCTCGTAGTTGTACGTAAACGGAGCGTACGCCCGGCCGTTGTTCATGAGGCCGGACCACAGGGGTGAGGTGTTGTAGCGTTTCGGCTGTGTCTGGAGATCGGCGTAGCGAATTCGCACATCGCGATTGCCGAGCGCGAGGTCGGCGAGCTCCACACCGGTTTTCCCTTCCATGTTGCGGTACGCCTGCACGGTGAGCTCCCCGTTGGTGAGCGAAGAAAGGTGCAGAACGGCATCTGCCGCCCAGACGTCCTCCTCGATCGAGGGGTAGAGCTTGCCTTCCATCTCCCTCACGTGGAAATGGTTGGAGCCGAGCATCTCGTCGTACTGCTCCTCGCACTGATAGTGGTTGCCGTGCGCACCCAAACCCTTGGATCGGATGTTGTCGCCCAACGTGATGAACTTCTCGTAGAGCTTTGCGTAGTCGCGCTCCACGATCGCGAGCTTGTGCATGGTCTTACCGGGAACGGCATCGCATTCGCCGAGGTACCAGTCTCTGATCGCCGGCTGAGTGATCTCGTCCGGCGTATCGTGCGCCAAGGGTACGGTGACGATGTCTTTCCGCGGCCCGGCGAAATGCGTCTTGGCGAGTTCGTCGGTCGCTTTGGTCAGCGCGCGGAATATCTCCCAGTCCGTCTTCGAGTCCCAGACCGGCGCGACGGCCTGCGAAAGCGGATGGATGAAGGAGTGAAGATCGGTGCTGTTCAGATCCGCTTTCTCGTACCAGGAGGCCGCGGGCAGAACGATGTCCGAATACAGAGCCGAGGAGTCCATCCGGAAATTGAGATCGACGACGAGATCCATCTTTCCGACCGGCGCGACCTCGTGCCATTTGACTTCTTCTGTCCGGTCCTCCGAATCCCGCGCGATCGCATTCGAATGCGTTCCCAGATAGTGCTTCAAGCAGTACTCGTGACCCTTCATGCTTCCCATGACGGCGTTGCCGCGCCAGATGTACCAGACCCGCGGATGGTTCTCCGGCGCCTCGGGATCGGCCACCGAGTACTCGAGCGCCTTGGTCTTCAGTTTCTCCAGCACATAGCGCTTGATGGCATCGTCGTCCGCGGCCCCGGCTTCGATCGCCTCCCGGCAGAGCTCGAGCGTGTTCTGCTTGAACTGCGGATAGAACGGCATCCACCCGCTGCGCACCGCCTTGAAGATCGTGTCCGCCGTGTGCCGGCGCGTCATGTCGTTGTCGGGCACCGTGTTGTAGCGCGAGTACTGGCCGTCGTATCGGTACTGGCAGGTGTTGATGTAATGCCAGATCGGCGCCTGCTGAAGTCGAGCCGCGTCCTGCCAGTCCTTTGCGAACGCGAGCGCGCTCCACGAGTCCATCGGCGCGAGCTTCTCTTGCCCCACGTAATGATTGAGGCCGCCGCCGTTGCGCCCGACGCAGCCGCACAGCATCAGCGCCATCGCCGCCGCGCGATACATCAGATTGCCGTGGTACCAGTGGTTGATCCCCGCGCCGATGATGACCATGCATTTGCCTCGAGTGATGCCGGCGGTGTTGGCCCACTCGCGCGCAAATTGCAGGACCGTTGCGGAATCCACTCCCGTGAAAATTTCCTGCCACGCCGGGGTGTAAGCGGCGTCGCGATCCGTGTAGTCCTTCGGGTAATCCCCCTCGAGGCCGCGGTCGACGCCGTACTGAGCCATGATCAAGTCGTAGACGGTCGTGACCATGACCGGGCCGGAGATGGTTTCGATTCGCTTGGTGGGCACGCCGCGGAGCGTTGTCCTGTCCAAGCCCCACTCGTGGAACTCAGCCTGGACGACTTCGTCGTGGTCCGTCAGCAATGTAAGAACAGGGTCATACGGCTTGTCGTCCACCGAGTCTTCGAGCTTCAGGTTCCACTTACCGGCCGTCTCACCCCAGCGGTGCCCGACCGATCCCTTCGGCACTACGAAGCGGCCGCTGCCGGCATCGATGCTCATGAACTTCCAATCGCCGTTCTCGATCTCCCGGTGCTCCGCGAGCTCGTTGGCGCGCAGCAGTCGGCCCGGCCGATAGTGCTCGCCCGCCTTATCGAGCTTCACCAGCAGCGGACTGTCCGTGTATTGCTTCGCGTAATCGATGAAGTACGGCGTCGGCTGCCGGTGGTGGAACTCGGTCAGGATCACGTGGGAGACCGCCATCCAAAACGCCCCGTCGCTGCCGGCATGCAGCGGCACCCATTGGTCCGCATACTTGCAGACCTGGGAGAAGTCCGGCGAGAACACGACCGCCTTGGTACCGTTGTGCCTCGATTCGGCGAAGAAGTGACAGTCCGGCGTGCGCGTCATGTTGAGGCACGCCCCCATGTCGGCGATCATCTTCGCGTTGTACCAATCGGCGCTCTCGCAAACGTCCGTTTGCTCGCCCCAGATCTCCGGAAAAGCCGTAGGCAGATCGCAGTACCAATCGTAGAAGCTCAGATTGACGCCGCCGAAGAGCTGCAGAAACCGCGATCCCGCCGCATAGCTCAGCATCGACATCGCCGGAATCGGGGAGAAGCCGATGACGCGATCCGGTCCGTACTTCCTTGCCGTGTAGATGTTGGCGGCCGCCATGATCTCGAGAACTTCGTCCCAGTCGGCGCGCCGAAACCCTCCCTTGCCGCGCGCGTTTTGATAGGCCTTCCGTCGGTCGGGATCGGCCTGCAAAGACTCCCACGCCTTTAGCGGATCACCCGCCGCTTGCTTCGCCTCTCGATAGGCGTCGATGAGCGCGCCTCTCACCAGCGGATACTTGATGCGCAGCGGGCTGTACAGGTACCACGAGTAGGAAATGCCTCTCTGACATCCTCTCGGCTCGTACGGTGGCAACTTGTCTTCGAGCAACGGATAGTCGAGCTGCTGAGTCTCCCAAACCACGATTCCGTCCTTGACGTGGATTTGCCAGGAGCATCCGCCCGTGCAATTGACGCCGTGAGTGCTCCGCACGACTCGATCGTGCTGGAAGCGATTCCTGTAGAACTCTTCCCACTGGCGTGTCTGCGGAGAAACGATGTCCTTTATCCAACTCATAGCTCTCACCCGATCTATTCAGGCTGGTCACGCGTGCTGCGCACCGACGGCCGATCGTCCGTATCTTCCCAGACGGACTTGAGCTGCCGGTCGTAGATCGGCTGGTACACGCTCCATTGCTTCCGGCGGCGCCAGACGAACGACAAGAGACCGAGCAGAGCACCGCCCCCTACGGTGCCGCTTACAAAAAGCCCCAGGCCGTAGTCCCTGGGACGATGATAAAAATGCTGCGCATCGGCGTACTGCAGAAACGCGATCAATGATCTGATTTCGTCCTCCGTGAGCGGTTTGTTCTCGTAAGCTGCTTGCATGACCGGAAACGGAGGCCTGCCGAGAATCGCCCCCACGCCAGGCATGCCCATTCTCGAAAACACCGTCGTCAACTCGGCGGCCAGAACGCCGCCGCCGATCACCGCATCGTTCACGACCTCGTGACAGGCGTTGCATGCGGCACCAGCGTTGGCGAGGCGGATTTTTCCCTGAAAGAGATCCTGGCCGCGGAGGATGTCGGCCTCGGACGGCGCGGCCGCCGCTTCGGCGGGTTCCGTCGCAGCCGGAGCCTCCGCAGGCTGTGCGGTTTCCGTCGCCGGTGGCCCGGGCGGCGGCTCCTCGGCAGCGCCGCTCGCCACCTCTACGCCACGCGCTTTGACGTAGCTCAACACGTCCGCGATCTGCTGCGCGGAGAACGGGGGGTCCGGCATCGGGAGCTTCGAATACTCCTCGTACACGGCCACCGCATCAGGGTCGCCGCTCTCGATCATCGACTGTGCCGACGCCACGAATCGTTCCAGCCACTGCTCGGATCGCCTCTCATGGACCCCGGCCAAATCCGGCCCGACGAGCCGGCCTGCCCCGATCGTGTGACAGGCGACGCAGAACGTTTGAAACTCCACTTCGCCGGGCTGCTGCGCCCGGCCTTCGGGGGGCGCAATCCCAGCCGCGAACAGCGCGACCGCCAGCGCAAGAACACAAACTCGTGCATCGTGCGAGAGACCCATAACCACCTATTGCCACCTGGCGAGCTTCGACTGCAATTGCAAGCCGCGTATCGATGATCTTCTGTGTGCCCGCAGACGAGAAATACGGAGTACTACGTACACACACATGCATTCGACGAAGAACCGTCGGTCGTGGTCCGAGCTTCGCATTTGAAGAGATCGGCGCGACCACTTGGGTCATTTGACTCATTGCGCATGCAAGGTCGCTTCACTATCGTTTTTTGTAGTCGCTGTACGACGCAGAGTTGGTTCTACTAGAGGAGGCGGTTTCGATGCGAACGAGACTCTTCAGCATTGCCGCTGGCGTCGCGCTCGCGGCCGCCGCGATTCCGGCGTCGGCGCATCACTCTTTCGCCGCTGAGTTCGACCCAAGCAAGCCGGTCCTTATCGAAGGCGTCGTCAAGGAGTTCCGCTGGGTCAACCCGCATTCCTGGTTGCACATCAACGTGACGAAGGAAGACGGCACGGTCGAGGAATGGGCCGTCGAAGGGGGCGCGCCGAGCGCGCTGCTGCGCCGCGGCTGGAACCGCAACTCCCTGCCCGCGGGCACAAAGGTCACGGTGACGGGTTTCCAGGCGAAGGACGGCTCGCTGCGCGCCAACGCGCGCGACGTCGTCTTCCCGGACGGCCGACAGCTGTTCATCGGTTCGCCCAGCATCGGCGCGCCAGACGAATCGCCGCAGCAAGTCAGTTTGGAAACCGAGGCCTCGCCTTAGATCTCGTCGAGAACCAGGTGGAACACCGATGAATCGATCGCGAGGTACCGGCGCAGATCGGCGTTCGGGCGCACGCTGATGCGGTCGCCGTAGCGGGACAGTCGCCGCGCCGGCGGCGAAGTCGCGGCAGAAGGCGGGCCACACATACTCCGCCTCGCGTGCCACCACGGTGTCCACGAAGTCAGCGTAGCGCTCGGGGCAGAGCGACGCGTAGCTGCCGCCCGCGATGACGAAGTGGCCGCGCTTTCGGTAATAGCGGAGGAGCTCGCACTGGCGCTCGAACTGGATGGCCATTCCGTAGATCCCGATGATTTCAACCTCAGGCTCGAGCGGTACGGACTCGACATTCTCATCCACGATCCGCACATCCCACTCCGGCGGGCACAGCGCGGTGAGCGTTGCAACACCCAGCGGCGGGTTGAGCGCCCGCTTGTGCGGGAGCACCTGCTCCAACGCCTAACGGAAGCTCCAGAAGCTTTCCGGAAAGCGCGGATTGATGAGCAGCGTCAATCGCGCGGCCGTCAGCGGCGATTCGCCTCGGGATTCGGAAACAGATCCGATTGATCCTCGTCGTGGCGGTGCGACAGACAAGTGAAGTCTTTCTCGACGAGAAGCTTCAACAGCCCGCCGTCTCGGAGAGCCACCTGACCCCGCAAGGAAACCGCCTCGTCGTCCGTCGCCCATTGCGCGATTTGCGACGCCGGAACCTCGACGACCACTTGATGATCGAGATAACGCACGTTAAACGCACCGCGCGGTACGGACCGCAATACGTAGCAGAACACGCTGCCGTCGGGGAAACGAGTTTGACCCGTGGCCGTCCCCCGTTCATGGCTTGCTGCCACTTCGCTGCGCGACAAGCGCAACCGGATCGAGTCGTCGAGCAACCGCAGCTTCATTGCAAGTGAAAGCTCCAACGCGGTGACAAGCACCTTCGCAAAACCGTCCCCAAAGCGCCGCGAATTGACGTCGGAACGCGCAGCAGCTCGAGGAAAGAACGGGAAGCGCTCCGCGACGGTGCTTCCAAACACGTACCGTAGTCGCGGAGAGCGGAGGCAACCAATACGTAATTGTACATAGCGAAACAGCACAGCGAGACAACGATCGCGATGACTGACCATCGGACCCACATGGATAGCTCAATTGCTTCATTGTCACGGCGAGTTGCGCTCTGCTAGCGTCATTTTAGACGTTGTTTTGAGGAGGCGGACGCGATGGCCCACAAACACACCAAGAACATTCCGGGTACGACGATTTTCGACGCTGCGCAGGCGATGAAGGGCTACGCGCTGAACAGGATGTGCTATTCATTCAATAGCGCGGAAAACCGGTCGGCATTCCTGCAAGACGAGAACGCTTACTGCGCGAGATATGGCCTGAACGCGCAGCAGCGCGAGGCGATTCGAAAACGGGACGTGCTCGCGCTGATCGAAGCGGGAGGAAACATCTACTACCTCGCCAAGTTCGCGGGCATCTTCGGACTCAATGTCCAGGACGTCGGCGCTCAACAGACGGGAATGAGCGTCGACGCGTTCAAGGCGAAATTGCGCGCGGCCGGAGGGTAGTGTCATGGCCATAATCCTTGGTGGAATAGCGACTTCTCACATTCCGGCGATCGGCAACGCGATCGCTCGAGGGCAGCAGCAGGACCCGTACTGGAAGCCCTTGTTCGACGGTTACCCGCGCGTTCATGGATGGCTCGCAGACGTGAAGCCGGACGTGGCCGTTGTCATATACAACGACCACGGGCTGAACTTCTTTCTAGACAAACTGCCGACCTTTGCGGTCGGCGCTGCGTTCGAGTACCAGAACGAGGACGAAGGTTGGGGGCTCAGTCCCGTGTCGCCGTTCCCCGGTGAGCCGCGGCTGTCCTGGCACATCATAGAGTCTCTGGTCGCCGACGGATTCGACATCACGACCTGCCAGGAGATGCGTGTCGATCACGGCTTCACCGTTCCGATGAGCTTGCTCTGGCCCGATCGTTCCGAGCATGCAGTAAGAACGATTCCTGTCTCGATCAACACCGTGCAGCATCCTCTCCCGACGCCGGCCCGCTGTTACCGGCTGGGCAAAGCCATCGGGCGCGCGATCGAATCCTATGACGAAGATCTCGGCGTCGTAGTCATCGCGACCGGAGGCCTGTCTCATCAGCTCGACGGTGAACGGGCGGGCTTTATCAACAGACAGTTCGACCTGATGTGCATGAAAAAAATCGTGGCACACCCGCAGTCTCTCGCACGCTTGTCGATACCGGATTTGGTTCGACAGGCTGGCGCGCAGGGCGTCGAATTTCTCATGTGGCTCGCGATGCGTGGCGCGCTGACAGGACGTGTGTCGAAGCTTCATAGCCACTACCACATTCCGATTTCCAACACGGCCGCGGGGTTGTTGCTTCTGGAAAACGCGGCCGTCGATGCGACGATGATATTCCCGTGACACATCATCGGCAGAGAGGTGCTAGAAACAGCGCCGAGGAGTCACGAAGGACGGCACGACCATCGATTCGACGAACGACAAAGGGAACGTCGGCGTGCTACTCGCCAATCTCGGCACACCGAGCGCGCCGAGCGCGCCGGCCGTGCGGGCATTCCTGCGCGAGCTGCTAACCGACTCGCGACTCGTCGACAAGCCGCGATGGCTGTGGTGGCCCATCCTCAATCTTTTCATTCTTCCTTCTCGCCCGCGCGCGTACGCAAGCGTTTATCGCTCGATCTGGGGCAGCAGCCCGCCACTGCTTAAGGCCTGCCATGAGCTGCGCGATGCGGTGGCCAGCGCGCTAGAGCGGCAGGCGGCGCCGGTCGTGCACGTTGCGATCGGCATGCGCTACGGCGTTCCCTCCATACGGGAGGCCATGCGCGAGCTGCGCGGGAAGGGGTGCACCAGAGTGCTCATCCTGCCGTTGTTCCCGCAGTATTCGAGCGCTACGATCGGCTCGGCCTTCGCGGCGGCGGCGGCGGAGCTCGCGACATGGAGAGTGGTGCCCGCGCTCCGCACGATACACGGCTACCACGACGAACCCGCGTACGTCGAAGCGCTGGCTGATTCGATTCGCGAGACATGGAAATCGGGCGGCGAGCCCGAGAGACTGCTGTTCTCCTTTCACAGCTTACCGCTGAGGCACATCCTGGCCGGCGATCCTTACTACTTCCAATGCCGTGAAACAGCTGAACAAGTGGCAAGCGCGCTGGACCTCACCGAGGAGCGTTACGAAGTGTCGTTCCAGTCGGTTTTCGGCAGGGACGAATGGGTCAAGCCGGCGACCGCGTACAAGGTGCGCGCGATGGCTCGAGCCGGAGTCACAAAGCTCGATGTGATCTGTCCCGGCTTCTCGGTCGACTGTCTCGAAACGCTGTGGGAGATCGATCAGGAAAGCCGCAATCTGTTCCTCACGAATGGTGGCGCGCGTTTCCGCTACATCCGCTGTCTCAACGCGCGACCCGAGCACGTCCGCATGCTCACCGCTCTCGTCCAGCGCAACCTCGCCGGCTGGATACCACGCCCCGCCGTGCGCAGCGCCCGCGATATAGCGGTCCGCAGGGCCGCAGTCGGCGCCGGCTCCGCCGGCGACGGCCAGCAGCAACGGAGCTCGATTCAATGACTAAGGTATCCGTAACACTGAGCACTCTGCAGCACTTCGATCGGCCGGGGCCTCGCTATACGTCTTATCCCACGGCCGTCGAGTTCGACGAGGCGATCGGCGAGCAAACCTATAGGCGCAAGCTCGCCGATGCCGACCGGCTGGAGCCCGGCGTGCCGCTCGCCGCCTACGTTCATCTTCCATTCTGCCGCGAGCGCTGCCATTTCTGCGCCTGCAATGTTGTGGCCACCCCGCACGCGCCGGTAGCTGCTCGCTACCTCGACTACCTCGAACGTGAAATCGTCGCGGTGGCGGAGCATCTGCCGCACCGCCGGACGCTCGCTCAAATGCACTGGGGAGGCGGCACGCCGACGTACTACCTTCCGCACCAACTCGAGGAGCTGTTCCGGCACATCACTCGCTATTTCGCCATCGAGGACGATGCGGAAGTCGCGGCCGAGATCGATCCGCGAGTGACGACAGCTGAGCACTTGGAGACGCTGACGCGCCTCGGATTCAATCGGCTGAGCCTCGGCGTCCAGGACTCCACGCCCGGCGTTCAGGCGGCCATCGGCCGCGGGCAAACGTTCGAGCAGACCGCTCGATTGATGCGCGCGGCCCGAGCCATCGGATTCAACGAGGGCATCAACTTCGATCTGATCTACGGCCTTCCTCTACAGACTCTCGACTCGTTCCGCGTCAATCTGGACCAAGTGCTCGAGCTCGCTCCGGATCGAGTCGCGCTGTATTCGTTCGCGTTCGTACCGTGGATCAAACCGAATCAACGTCGCCTGCGGGCGGAAGAGCTTCCGGCTCCGGCGTTGAAGCTCGAGCTGTATCTGAGCGCCCTCGATCGACTGGCCAGCGCCGGCTATGTGCCGATCGGTATGGATCACTTCGCGGTCCCGACCGACGAGCTGGTGGCGGCGAGAGACCAAGGCCGATTGCACCGCAGCTTCATGGGTTACACCGTCAAACGCGCGGAGACACTGATCGGTTTCGGCGTTTCCGCCATAGGCGATGTTACGAGCAGTTACTTCCAGAATTGCAAGAAACTGTCGACCTACTACCGGGCCTTGGACGAAGGTCGGCTGCCGATCGAGCGCGGCAGGCTGCTCGACGAGGATGACCGGTTGCGTCGTGAGGTAATCATGCAGCTCATGTGCACCTTTCGAGTCGACAAACAGGAGATCTCTGCGCGCCACGGCATCGACTTCGACGAGTACTTCGGCTCGTCGATGGACCAGCTCGCAGAGCTCGAAGAGGAGGATTTGGTGCGCAACGACGACTGCGCGGTTGCCCTCACCGAGCGCGGCCGACTGTTCGTGCGCAACGCCGCGATGGCGTTCGACCGGTATCTAGCGGCGACTCCGGCAACCCGGCCCGTGTTCTCGCGAACGGTTTGACGGAAGTCGATGTAGACGACTATCGAGGTCGAAAACGGAGGATCTTTGCCACGCTTCGCGCGCGTGATAGTCGTCGGCGGCGGAATCGCGGGGCTCGCGACCGGCCTCAACTTGAAGGACCGCGCTGCGTCCGTCCCAGGCGGGCTGGAGATACAAGTTCTCGAGGCCGGCGCTCGTGCCGGGGGACGCGTACAAACCGAGCATTGGAACGGTTTCACGATCGAGCAGGGACCCACAGGCTTTCTCGACGACGCACCGCCGACCGCGGCGCTCGTCGAGCGGCTCGGGCTGACGACGGAGCTCTGTCGAGCCGACGGAGCCGCGTCCACAAGATTCCTGTTCTACAACGGACGCCTGCACGCTATTCCGTCGGGACCGGTTGCATTCTTAAGGAGTCCGATTCTGAGCCGCCGCGCACGCCTGCGCGTCCTCCTCGAGCCTTTTGTTCCGCGAGGATCCCAGGGCGCCGACGAAACCGTACACGAGTTCGCCAGCCGCCGCGTCGGAGCGGAAGCAGCCGAGGTACTCGCCGACGCCATGGTGTCCGGCTTGTTTGCCGGCAGTGCGCGCGAGCTGAGCCTGGCGAGCACGTTTCCCGCGCTCGCGGCTCTCGAGGCCGAGCACGGCAGCCTCGTCCGCGGCCTGATCGCACGAAGGCGCAAAGCGCGCACCGAGAACCGCGAGCGTGGATACTCGAGAAATGGGCTCGGGCCCGGCGGACGGCTGAGCTCTTTTCGGCAGGGGCTCGGCACCCTGATCCACAGGCTTGCAACCGCGCTCGAGGGCGCGGTCCTCTGTGACCAACAGGTGGTCTCTGTCGAACCCGTCGCGCGGGCGAACGCCGTCGCACCCGCACACGGGGCCTTCCGCTGGCGCGTTACGACCGCGGCAGGAACCCGCCTCGAAGCCGACGCCGTGGTGGTGGCGGTCGCGTCGCGCGATGCCTCCTCCTTGTTGATCAATGCCGATCGAGTTCTTGCACAGACGGTCGGCATGATGCCGACCGCCGCCGTGGTGGTCGTCGCGCTCGGCTTTGAGACCCGCGCCCTGGGCGGATTGCCGAGCGGCTTCGGCTTTCTCGTACCGCGGAATCAAGGGCTGCGGACGCTGGGCTGCGTTTGGGATTCGAGCGTCTTTCCGGGCCGGACTCCCGGCGGGACGATGCTGTTGCGGTGCATACTCGGCGGCGCGCACGATGCCAATGCTATGCAGGCGGATGACGAGTCCCTCGGCTGGATCGCCCGCCGTGACCTCGAGACGGCAATGGGAATCACGGCATCACCGATCCTCGCGCGCGTGTACCGCCACCCGCTCGGTATCGCCCAGTACGTGTGCGGGCATCGCGACCGCTTGAATTTGGTCGAGCAGCGGCTCCGCGAATTGCCGGGTCTATGGGTAGCCGGCAGCTCGTACTACGGCGTCAGCATCAATGCCTGCGTGGATAAGGCGCGTCGCCAAGCCGACGAGATCCTTGCGTTCCTCGGTGCTCCGTCGACGCGGTAGCCCAGGCGACTCACCACCGGCGCCGACAGTCCCTTGGCTTCCTGACGAGCACGGCGAGCGCCCTAGTACAAACGCATCAGACGAACTGAGCCATTCATCGGATTTACGGCGCTACCGAAAGGATCTATTCGTCAGCCGGAAAAGGTCTATTCAGGGAGCTGCCAATGGTTACCGGAGAAGCAAAAGGCAGGTCTCGTCGCCTGCTCGCACTGGCGTTCGTCGGAACGCTGGCGCTTTGGGGTGCGCGGACGAGTGCCCAGCAAGCCCCGAATACGCAGTCAATGCTCGACATGGCGATGCAAAACATGCAACGAATCATGGTGAGCATGTCCGAGCGCGAGCGCATGGAGTACGTGACCACCGCAGAGCGCGACTCGCTGGGGCGAGGCGAAGAGCTGTTCACGAGCATGACGCTGGGTACGAACGGGCTGGCTTGCGCGAGCTGTCATCCGCGCGGCGGCACGACGGGCGCGCAACAGGAAATGATGCCGGGGATGAGAATGCCGATTCCGGACTTGCATGGAGCGGCGCAAACCTTCCCGAAGTTCAAGGTGCCGAATGACGCCGTGATTACGTTGGCCGAGATGAACAACAACTGCCTCGTGATGTTCCAGCGCGGCACGCCGCTGACCCTCGACAGTCAGGACGCTCGCGATCTGGCCGCCTACGTGAGCTCGCTGAAGTAGCTCGGGACGCGTGTTGCGCGCTACGCGTCGTGCGGCGTTGCGCCGCCGTGCGGCGATGATCTTGTTGTTGACGTCTCCGGCACACTGGGCCGGATTCGGTGTCGCCCAAGAGCCGGAGGCGTTGACGGAACGAGCTCCGGCCGAGAGGGGCGAGGCGATCGTCGAAGAACGCGTCTGCCGCGCCTGCCACCGCATTGGCACGGAAGGCATGAGCATCGGTCCGGATCTCAACCAGGTGACTCTGCGCCGCAGCGAGGAGTGGCTCAGACGTTGGTTGGTCGATCCGCCGGCGCTCAAGGCCGGCACGCTGATGCCCATCTACTCTTGGACGGAAGACGAGCTCGACGCCGTCATCGACTACCTGGCGCAGTACCGCCGCCCCGTGAACGGCACGGAGATCCTGGCGGGTGCGGGCGTGGGCATCGAAGGCGGAGAAGCGCTGGTCAACGCCTATCAATGCTGGGCGTGCCACGCCATCGAGGGTCAGCTCGGACGCCCCATCTATCCCGATCTCGGCACGGTCCAGGAACAGCGCACGCCGGAGTGGGAGAAGGCCTGGCTCAGAGACCCGCAGGCCGTCAAGCCGGGAACGTTCATGCCGACCTTCGACTTCTCCGCGGCGGAGGTCGAAGCGATTACGCGTTACCTCTACCGGTCGCCGCGCCCCACACGACGGGCTCGCCGTTCGCCATGACGGGCGAGCCGTCCGGATTCACGAGCTCGAAGATGAAACTGTGCGTGGTTCGCGTCCATGATGAAGCGCCTCAACCTCACGGTCAGCGTCTTCTCGACGTTCTGATCGTACATGGAGCTTGAGCACACGACTAACTGACTTTCGCATGTTCCTTCCATGCGCCATTCAGTTGCCTGCTTCGCGCTTCCTCGTCGAGCACCTGCGCCCGGAGTGCTCCGGTGCATGGACCTTCCCGACTCCACGCGCTGTCACGGTCCTCACGACCGCCTACTTGGCGCAGACCGGCCGCCAAGATGTTGACTGTCACGCGTTGCAACCCCGTTCATAGACGTCGCCCGACGGATGCGCAACCCGGTGCCCATCGTCGCGCCGGTGTGCTAGTTCTCCGCCACATAGGTGGCGAGGTCGCCGAGCGCCGCGTCGGTGATCTCGGTCTTTCGGAACGGCGCCATCGACAGCACGCCCTGCCGGACGAACACCTTGACCACCTCCGCAGTCAAGTCGGTGCGCTCCAGGAGCACGGCCGGCAGGCTGCCGTTGTACTTGATCTGGAGCGACTGCGTGCCGGGGTGGCCTGGACCGGCCGCATGGCAGGGCGCACACCAGTACTCGTAGATTGCACGGCCGCGCTCCGAGTCGGGCGTGCCTTGGGCCGAAGCGACCTGGGCCGGCGAGCCGAGCTCAGCGAGCAGCCCGCCGAGAAGCGCGGCGGCGGAGAAGACAGCGAAAACTCGATGGCGCGACTTCACATCATGCCTCCTTACGCAAGTGCTTCGGCCACACGCCGTAACGGCCGGCGGCGAGGATGCCGTTGGGGTCGACCGCGTCCTTGATCCTTTCATGCAATCGGCGGAGGGCGTGGTTCTTGTACGAATAGGTGTCCGAGACGATGTCCTGGAACACCGCCGGCGCGCGATACTCGGCCCAGCCTCGTTCCCCCGCCGCCGCGACCCAGCGCTCGAACGCCACGCGCATCCTGCGGTTCGACTTCGCGTCCTTCGAGATCGGAAACATGATCAAAGCGACCAGCGAGCGCTCCCAGTTGTTCATGAACACCGGGCCGCGAACGCCCAAGTCGTCGCCGCCGCTGATCTCCGCCAAGCCGATGCGGTAGAAGTCGCGGAATTCGAGCAGCTCCTCACCGGTGCGCGCGATGATCGGCGAGAACCCGATGTGCCCGCCCGGCGGATTCGGTTGCATCTGGCTGCGACCCAGCGAGGCGAAGGTCGAGAGGTTCGGAGTGCCGAAGTTCACGAGCCGGACGCGCGCGCGATCCTGCGCCGACAGCGGCGTGCGGATCGGTTCCTGCGCGACGAAGCGGCAGCCTTCGATGGCTGCGAACTTCTCGCGCGCGTACTCGAGCTGCGCGCGAATGACCTTTTCCGGTCCGTAGATCGGCACCGTCAACGTCCAGGCCGGCGCGTCGCGCTGACCGAAGGCGGCGGCGCCGGCGAGCTGCGTCGATCCGTTCACCACGTGCCGGTTCTCGAGGAGATTCAACGTGTCCATCAACGGGATGATGTCTCGGTCGTTGAACACCTCGGCGGTGCCTGCGATGTAGGCCTCGGGCCGCGGCATCAGCCAGAAGCCCATCTTGGTCACGACGCCCATGTTGCCCTGGCGGAACAGGCCGTCGACCCACGGGCCGTAACCCCATTTGTTCTGCTGCCAGGTCTTCGCGTTCGGCACCGCTCCCATGCCGGTGCGGACGATTTCGCCGTCCGCCAACACCACCTCCATGCCGCAATGCGCGCCGAAGTGGTCGCGGAACGGATACGCCGTCCAGCCCCCGCCGCCGTCGAGCGCATTGCCGATGACGCTGCCCCAACCCGGGTCCGGCGGATCGATCCAGAGGTCCAGCCCGCGCTCCTCGATGTGGTTGTAGAGGTCGAAGTAGCTCACGCCCGGCTCGACCAGCGCGTACGCGTTCCGCTCGTTGACCTCGATCACGCGGTTCATGCGTTTCAAGTCGAGCACGACGCTGCCCGAATGGACCGGCGCCGAGCCGCCGTAGGCCAGGTTGCGGCCGGTGGAAATTGGATAGAGCGGAATGCGGCGCGCGTTCGCAGCGCGGACGACCGCTTGCACCTCCTCGACCGTCACCGGCGCGACCGCGGCGGACGCGACGCGCTCCTCCGGCTCGCCCCAGTAGGGCGAGTAGGCGTCCCGATAGAGAGCAACGTCTTCTTCGGACGTAAAGACCCATTCGACGCCGACGGCGGCGCGGAACTCATCGAGGGCAGCGGCGAAGTCTCGCTCGCTTACGCCAGGTGGGAAGGTCACGTTAGATCTCCACTCGGGCCGCAGTGCGCGGCGCAATGATCCAGGAATGAAGCACCATCGGCGCGCCGAGGTGGGCGGCGAGACCGGTGTCGGTGGGACGGAAGTCGGTTGACGACGCGAGCCTCCCCGTGACGAGCGCGTCGGCGAGCACGCTCGGCCAGCTCCGTCCCGCGGCTTCGAGCTCGCATCCGAAGCCCGAATCGGCCGTGCGGATGACGCGATGGGCGGCGTCGCCGCTGCCGTGCGGCTCGTGCTCGGCTGCGAACATCACGCGCAGGCCGTGATCCCATGCGAGCCGCTCGAGCAGGAAGAGCGCAGGGCACTCGGTGAGTCCCGCGATGGCGTTGGGCGCGGCCTTCCAGAGAGCGAGCAGCTCGTTCCGCCACAAGAGGGTGATGTCGCCTTCGATGGCGCGCAGCGGTACGCCTTGTAGGCCGGCGCGGGCCCCGAAATCGCGCGCCTCCGGATGGCGCGAGTCGAAGATGACTGCCGAAAGCGCCGGGTGTTCGCGCGCATTCGCGAACGCGATCCGGCCGGCCAGAGGCGCGGCCGACAGCGCGGCGGCTACCTCGAGGAATTCTCGCCTGTTGGTCACGACCGTTCCCCTGTCAGAGCTCGCCGTGAGAGCGACGGCGCCTTCCCGGCCACGGCGTCTAGAAGCGCTTGCCGTCGGCCGTGATGACCCCGATCACGTAGCCCCCATCGGTGCCGTCACGCAGCGGGGCGGCGATCAACGTGATCTTCTCACCGACCTTCACGATTCCCTCGCGCCATCCCGAGCGGTAGAAGTTGTTGCGGCTATGGCCCTCGAATTCGATGTCGCGCGTACCTTGCTCGTCGGTGACTTCGAGCACGATGCGCGTGTGCGGATTCGCGGGGGTGAAGACCTTCACGATGCCGGTCACGGCGTTGTCCCTGACCGTGAGGTCGTACTGTGCGGCCGAATGATGAGCCTCCGAAGCGAACGGCGCTGCGCCGAGCAAAATGGCGCCGGTGAGTATGACGACGCGCGTGCGAGCCGATGGTTTCATCCTGGCGATCCCCGCAAGCGCTTGGGCCGGATTCCGTAGCGGCCGGGAGACAAAATGCCGTTCGGGTCGAGGCCGTCCTTCAAGGTCTGATGAAAGCGCGCCAGGGCGCCGTTATTAACTCCATGGCGCTTCATCCACTCGGCAAATGCGATGCACGCGGAATGCCGACTGTCGTAGATGACCTTGTAGAATAGTTGCGCCCGCGGTGCGGCGAACGCTTGCGCCGCAGCAGTGTCACGGGCGGAGGCGAACGCCGGCCCCATCGCCGCTGCTTCGCGTGAGCCCAGGAACTTCCGCCTGCTCGTCATTCTTCCACCGTGCGTTCTTTCTGTGGTGACGGAATCGGCGGCTGGAGCCGAGGGCCGAAAACCGCAACTCCGCGTCGCCCGCGCTTCGGTTGCCGTTCCCTCCAGCCGCCTCACGAACAATTCTGCGCAGCGCGCTACGCGGCGTCTATGATGCAATTGGATGGTCTCGAAGCTCGGGACTCAGTCTCCGCGCATCGTCGTGCAGTGAGCAACGCCGTGCAGGCGGCCATTGCTGCGACGGCCGCGGGTAGCGCTGAATATTCGAAGGGCGCGAGCCGGTGAGCTCCGTTTGGAAGGCTGCGCCGGGGTTACGCCCCGTCGCGGCGCAATCTCACTCGTTTCGTCGCTCTTCGGCGGCGCTGACGGTTTCGTAGCCGAGCTCTTCCCACTTGAACCAGCCGCCTTCGAGGACCTTGACCTTGAAATAGCCTAATTCGCGAAGCTTCTTCGCCATGTCGATGGAGTCTTCGTCGTGGGTGCACGGGCAATAAAGAACGATCGTCTTGGTGCGGGGGAACGTCACGGGGTCCTTGATCTGATGCACCCAGGGGAAGCTCACGGCGCCGGGGATGTGGGCTTCTTCCCAGACGGCCGTCGGCGCATTGTCGAGGATCAGGATGTCCTGCGAGTCCTGTTGCATCAGCCGGCGCAGCTCGTCCGCCTGAATGAAGGCCGGGAACAGCTCTTCGTCGGCCTCCGGTTCGAAGCCCTCGAAGCCCTGCGCGAGTCCAGGGGGCGCGCAGATCGACATTGCCGACAGCCCGAAGGCGAACAGGAACAAGCGCTCGATCAGACGGCGCATGGGAAACCTCTTTCGTTCGCCCGCCACGCTGCTCTCCCCGTCGAACGTTAACGGCCGGCTTCGGTCATCGTCGCATGCGTGACCTTCTTGGTTTGGTGCGCGAAATTCGGGCCGCTGTAGCCCATCAGGAACGCCTGACCGGGCGAGCCTCCGGCGACCACGATGTGGATGTCGTCGGGGCTCGGCAGCGCCGGGATGAGTCCGCCCTCTTGGAGGGCCGCCTCGAAGACAGGCGCGCGGTCGGGTTTGAACTGATGATCGTCGAGCATGCGCCGCAGCTCGCGGCGCGCGTTGGCGCTCAGCCGCTCGAAGGGCACCCGCGACTTTTCGTACAGGTACTCCCGCAGCGTCTCCGGAGTGTAGCCCATCGCGGCCAGCTCCGCTGCGCTGTCGGGAGTGAGGACGACGATCCGCTTGGCCGCGTAGACGCCCCCGAGGTACGTGCCGATCGTGCTCAACTGCTGGACGGCGGCATCCAGCACGCGCTGAGGGCTCCACGCAGCGACCGTCGCGTACGGTCCGAGGGCCGTCACTCCACCGACCACCGACACGGTGACCGTGCTGTCCTCGGCCGCGAACCCTCGGCTCGTGTGGTACGGCGGCCAGGGGCTCGAGTCGTTGTTCTCGGCAAAGGTGATCAGCGTGTAGGCGGCGCGGCGGCCGAGCAGCCCCATGTCGTTCTCCCCGGGCCAGGTCTGACCCAGGTTCAGCAAGCTCAAGCGGACGGCGCGGCCCACGGTGCTGTTGGCGCGCCAGCCGTGGCCGAGCAGGCCCATTCCGGAATTGAAATTCAACTCCTTGGCGATGGGCCCGCTCACGATGATGGCTGCTTCGAAGGAACCGGTCGACGTCTGCATGTGGGTGACGTCGAAGTCCGGATCCGTGAAGCCCTCGATGGCCGCGAGAATCACCGGCAGGTACTCGGGTTTCGCGCCCGCCATCACCGCGTTGATCGCGACCTTTTCGACCGTCGCCACACCGTTTCTCGGCGCGACGAGGCCGAGGATCTCGCTGCGGGGTCGGCGGGTCCCCTTCAGCATCGCTTCGACCGCTTGCTCGGTCGGCGGGATGATCGGCAGTCCGTCGGCCCAATGATTGGCGAGGAAGAGCTCGTTGACGTTCTCGGCCGCGTCGGCGTAGTCGGCCCCGGTCACCTCGATCAGGCGGGGTACCGGCGCGCCTTGATCCGCTTTGGGATTGGTCTCCTCCTCGGTGCGGGGGCGTGTCCACGCGGCGACGATCTCCTCGAACGCCGCGGCCACGACCGGCCGGACTTCCTCGACGTTGCCGCGGTATCGGTAATAGGTCTCCGACGGCAGCCCCACTGCGCGCAGCGGCGGCACGCCGTTGTCGCGCGCGGAGAGCCGCGCATCGGTCAAGAACTCGTCGGTCGTGACCAGGACGCCGGGAATCCCGGCGATCTCAAGTTTTGCTGTGTCGTGGGAACCCCACCACGTGCACGACCCTCAGTCGGCCATGCCGTAGGCGAACGCGTCCCCTCGCCGCGTCACCTCCGGATACCACTCCTTGGCGTCGAAAGCGAATCTCGATCCCTCGGGTTTCGGCATGCGCAAAACGGTCACGCTCGGATAGCGCTCATGCAACAGCTCTTCGAGCGCATCCATGAATTCCTTCGCGCCCGCCTTGCCGTTCTCGAGCAGCGCGATCCGCTTGCCGTCCAGGCTCGCGAGACGCGGCTGCAGCCCATTGGGCAGCGGCGGCGATACGTCGCCTCGTGGATTCATCACGGCGAGCTTCACGTCGGCCGACGCCGGGCCGGCACTCCACAACGATATGCCGAGCACCGCGCCTGCTAGCGCAGTAAGTACAGTAGTGCGGCATCTCATCGCTACGTTCCCTTCCGAAAATCGAAACCACTGACCGCAATCGAGGCCTATGACGGAAAGGCGAGTCTATGGCCGCATGGAGGGGCCGTACATGCCCTGTCTGGCTCGTTCCGATAGTGCAAATGCATCGGGCGATCGCTTCGCCAGTCGCCGGATCGCCGATCCGCGCGGCTCGATGCCCACGAGTGTGCGTGGTTCAGCCCGTGGGCCTGATCGCGAGGATCCAGCGTGCCATGGCGCGCGCTTCCTCGAGCGTCACGTGGTCGTTCGGCACCATCGGCACTACACCCCATGCGCCGCCGCCCAGCACGATCTTGCGCGCGAGCACCTCGACCATCTCGTCCTTGTCGCCGCGGTGTCGCGTCGCAATGGCGACGTAGGGTGGGCCGATCAACGTTTTGCTCGCGTCGTGACACGCGTTGCAGCGCTTCTCGGCGAGCAACATGGGAACGTCGTCCGCGGCGAGCGCCGTCGCCGAGATCGATCATCAGGGCCATCCGCGGGCCATGCACGTTCTCGACGATGTTCGCGTACGAGGTCACGAGCGCGCCGGTCTCGCTGTCGACCAGGAGCTGGCGCAGGAAGGCGCCTTCGCGCGGCAACGGCAGCACGGCGAAGGATTTGTCGCGAGGATCGAAGCGGTAAATTGCGTCGGCGTTCGAGGTCGGGATCCACAGCACCTTGCGTTTCGAATCCCACGTGACCGCGTACGGCGCGCTGGCGCGATCCGGCAGATCGTAAACGCCGATCATCCGCCGGGCGCGCGTATCGTATTCGACGAGCTGACCTGCGCCGTACAACGGCACATACAGGACGTCATCGTCGGAGACGGTGATGCGCCGCGGGCCCGAATCCTTGTCCGGCAGCTGCACGGACGTCTCGAACTCGAGCGTATCGACGTTCAAGCTGCCGAACGAGCCGATGCCGAGCTGCGCGTACCACACGTGCGTACGGTCCGACGTCATCACGAGACCGTAGAGCGCTTCGCCGCCCTCGCGGCCGGGGACTTTCGGCACGGGATAGATGCCGGATTCGCCGCTCTCGGGATCGAACCAGCCCACGGCGTTGTTGACGATGTCGGAGAACCAGACGCGGGCCACCCTTGTCGTAGCCGGTAGTGTAAACCAAGGTTTCATGCATGAGCTCGAGCAAGCAGCGGCCACTCATCAGTCGAGCCGCCTTCGGAAAATACGGACAACGATGTGCGTTCATCCCCGCGCTAGAATGACCGCGACTCGACCGCCCTCGACACGAACTCACGGAATCCGCTGAGCCACCTGAATGACCCAGGCGATGACCCTCGGCGTGATCGGCCACGTCGATCACGGCAAAACGGCGCTCGTCCGAGCGCTGACCGGCATCGAAACCGACCGGCTCAAGGAGGAGCGAGAGCGCGGGCTGTCGATCGTGCTCGGCTTTTCGTATCTCGAAACCCCGAATGGCGTGATCGATCTGATCGACGTGCCCGGGCACGAGGACTTCATTCGCGCGATGGTCTCCGGCGCTACAGGGCTCGACGGCGCCGTGCTGGTTGTCGCCGCGAACGAGGGCGTGATGCCGCAGACACGTGAGCATTTCGACATCGCCCGGCTGCTCGAGCTCGACCGCGGCATTATCGTCGTGAACAAGGCGGATCTGGTGTCCGCCGAGACGCTCGGCGCGGTGAGCGACGCGATTCGCCGTTTCGTTCGTGGCAGTTTCCTCGAGAGCGCGCCGATCCTCGCCGCTTCGGCCGCGACCGGGCAGGGCATCGAGGCGGTCAGGCGAGCGCTGACCGACCTTGCTGTAGCGCCGGTCGTGCGGCCTCCCGGCCGAGCGTTTTATCTGCCGCTCGACCGCGTGTTCACGATGCGCGGGTTCGGCGTGGTCGTCACGGGAACCCTGCGCGGCGGCCGCCTGCGAGTGAATGATCGCGTCGAGCTCATGCCGAGCGGCCGCTACGCAACGGTGCGCGCGCTCCAGAGCCGCAACCGGCCGATCGACGAGGCGGTGCCGGGACAGCGCGTCGCCGTCAATTTGCGCAACGTCGACCGCAGCGATCTCGCCCGCGGCGACACGCTCGCAACGCCGGGCTTCCTGACCGCGTCGCGGCGCATCGACGTGGATCTCAAGCTTCTCGAGAACGACGTGCCGATGGTCCAAAAGGGCCTCGCGAACGGTGCGACCGTCCGGTTGCTGATCGGCACCACCGAAGCCATCGCCACGATCAGGCTGCTCGACCGCCAGAGTCTCGCACCGGGCTCGACCGCTTTGGCGCAGCTCCACTGCGATCGGGATCTCGCCACGCAGGAGTCCGAGCGGTTCGTGATTCGGAGCTACTCCCCGATGACGACGATCGGTGGAGGGCGGATTCTCGATGCACACCCGGCGCGCCATCGTCGTTTCGACGCCACCGTCGTGCGCCGGCTCGAAACAGCCGCCGCCGGCGATACGGCGGCGATGTTGAAGCAGCTCGTTGCCGAGGCCGGCGTCCGCGGTGTCGAGGTTGCAGCCGCCGCGGAGCAACTGAAGCTGCCCCCCGATTCTTTGCGAGCCGCCGCCGCGGACGTGGATGCGATCGTGATCGAAGAACGCCGGCTCGTCGCACGCGAGAGCTTCGCGGAGCTTGTCGACCGGATCTTGGCCGAGGTGGCGCAGTACCATCGCGAGCAGCCGCGCCATCCCGATGTTGGCGCCGGCCGCGTGCGAAGCCGCTTGGCGACGGAGCCGCACGACGACGTGTTCCGCCGCGCGGTCGCCGATCTCGTCGCGTCCGGCAAGCTGCGGAACGACGGCGAGATGCTGTCTCTCGCGGATTTCGACGCACTGGGCGGCCTCAGTGCGCGCGAGCGAGCGACCGCTGCGGAGCTCGAGAAAGCGTTCCTGGAGCTCGGGCTCGCGCCGCCGGCACTCGAGGCCGTGGTCGGGCGGGACAAGCAAAAAGCCGCGCTCTACCGCCTGCTTCTCGAAACCGGCCGGCTCGTGCGGCTGAAGACCTACGAGCGAAATACGGAGCTCGTGCTGCACGCCGACACTCTTGAAGACGTCAAACGGCGACTCAGGCAACGCTATCCTTATCCTGCGACGTTCGCCCTGAAGGACGTTCGCGATCTGCTCGCATCGACTCGCAAGTACGTCCTGCCGCTGATGGAGCACTTCGATGCCACCGGCGTCACCATGCGGCTCGGCGACCTGCGACAATTACGCGAGCACTGACCAGCCGTCTTCGGAGGCGAATGAAGTCTGGTGACTTCCCTGGTCCTCAAAACCAGCGGCTCGGCGACCCCGAGCGGTGGGTTCGATTCCCATCCGCCTCCGCCACTCCGTTGAAGACCAACGTCACGGAGCTCGGCGCGCAAGTCGGCCTGTCCAAGGGGTATCCTTGGCAATTGAGGCACTCGATGGCAAAGGTCGGAAGAAAAGCGAAAGAGTTGATTGTGAGCGAAATGGACCGCGCGCAATTGGAGCCGATTGCCCACTCCCAGAGTCTGCCGGCGGCGCTGTCGAGGCGCGCGCAGATGATCTTGCGGATGGCGGAAGGAGAGTCCAACAGCGCGGTAGCGCGGCGCTTTCGCGTGAGCCGACCGACGGTGACGATGTGGCGCACACGCTTTCGGGAGGGCGGTATCGCGGGACTTCACAACGAGCTCAAGCCCGGCCGGCCACGCAGCATCAGCGAGGAACAAATCGCGCAGCTCATCAACACGGCGCTGAAGAGAAAGCCCAAGGGCAAGACGCATTGGTCGGGACGGGATCTGGCCGATGAAACCGATTTGACCAAGAGCACGGTGCATCGGTATCTGAGTCTCTTTGGCGTGCAGCCGCATCGCACGAAGACCTTCAAGCTCTCCAACGATCCGTTCTTCATCGAGAAAGTGCGCGACATCGTCGGCCTGTACCTGAATCCGCCGGATCATGCGCTGGTGTTGTGTGTCGATGAGAAGAGCCAGGTACAAGCTCTCGAGCGCACCCAGCCGGTGTTGCCGATGGGTCTTGGGTATGTGGAAGGCATCACGCACGACTATGTCCGGCACGGAACCACGACGCTGTTCGCGGCGCTGGATGTCGCCAACGGCAGCGTCCTCACGCAGTGCAAATCTAGGCATCGTCATCAGGAGTTCCTCAGCTTCCTGCGGCACATCGAAGCCAACGTGCCTGAGCATCTCGACGTCCATCTGATCTGCGACAACTATGGCACGCACAAGCACGCCAAAGTCAAAACCTGGCTCGCACGCCGGCCGCGTTTCCATCTGTATTTCACTCCGACCTACAGCTCCTGGCTCAATCAGGTCGAGCGCTGGTTCACACTGATCACCAACCAAACCATTCGTCGCGGATCGTTCGACTCCGTCACCGACCTCAAGCGGAAAATCAACGAGTTCGCCGAACACTACAACCAACATCCGCGGCCCTTCATGTGGACCGCTACCGCCGAGTCGATCCTCGCCAAGCTCTAACGGCTATGCAAAGTTATTAACGGGACGCAACACTAGGAGAACCCTGGTCATGGAACTAGCCCCGGTCCGACTCACGACGCTGGCGCATGGCGGCGGGTGCGGCTGCAAGCTCGCGCCGTCCGTGTTGCAGCAGTTGCTCGCTGACCAACCCGCTGTGTCGGCGTTTCCGAATTTGCTTGTCGGCACCCAGACCGGCGACGACGCTGCCGTGTGGCGACTCGCAGGCGACACTTGCGTGATCGCGACGACCGACTTCTTCATGCCGATCGTCGACGACCCGACGGACTTCGGGCGGATCGCCGCGACCAACGCGATCTCCGATATCTATGCGATGGGGGGCCGCCCGATCATGGCGCTCGCGATTCTCGGCATGCCGCTCGGCAAGATCTCGCCGGACGTCGTGCGCGAGATCCTCAACGGAGGAGCCGACGTTTGTGCGCGCGCCGGCATTCCGGTCGCCGGCGGCCATTCGATCGACGCCCCCGAGCCGATCTACGGCCTTGCGGTGATCGGCAGCTGCGCGGCGCGCGACGTTCGCCGCAACTGCGATGCGCAGCCCGGCGATGCGCTGATCCTGACCAAGCCGATCGGTGTCGGCATCTATTCCGCGGCAATAAAGAAGCAGACGCTCGACGCCGACGGCTACGCCGAGATGCTCGCCACTACGACGCAGCTCAACAGCGTCGGCGCGGATCTCGCGCGCGACGAGGCCGTGCATGCGATGACGGACGTGACCGGCTTCGGCCTGCTCGGGCACGCGCTTGGGATGGCCCGCGGCTCGGGTCTCGAGCTCGTTTTGTGGGCCGACGAGATTCCGCTGCTCGCGCGCGCCGCCGAGCTCGTGCGGGCTGGCTGCGTGACCGGCGCTTCGCAGCGCAACTGGGCGAGCTACGACGCCGAGGTCGCGCTGCCGCTCGAGCTCGCCGAGTGGCGGCGGCAACTGCTGACCGACCCGCAGACATCGGGTGGTCTGTTGGTCGCAGTCGCCGCCTCGCGCGCCGAAGCGGTGCTCGAGATGATCCGCGCGGCGGGCTATCCGGCCGCGAAAATCATCGGGCGAACCGAAACCGGCGCGCCCGGGATCCGCGTCGTGGAGTCCGTGGAGGACGATCGCCGATGAGCTGTGAAGTGGACGTCATCGTCGGCCGTGGCCTCGCCGGTACGGGCGAGATCCTCGGCGACGACGCGGTGAGCGCGGTGCGCGTCAAGGACGTCGGTAGCGGGGAGCAATTCGCGCTGCGCGGCCGGTAACGTTCGGCAAGGCTCTTCGCATCGCGCGGCGGGTGCGATGGGCGATGGCGCGGCGGCAGCGACGACGCTCGACCGCTACCTCGCGACCGGGCGCCGCGGCGACCGCGACGACCTCGTCCGCGACCTGCTCTGCGAGCTCTCGGGTGCCGAGGACGCGACGGTCGTGAACAACAACGCCGGCGCGGTGCTGATCACGCTCAACACGCGCGCGAAAGGGCGCGGCGCGATCGCGCGGCGAGCTGATCGAGATCGGCGGCTCTTTCCGCATGCCCGAGATCATGCGCCGGGCGGGCGCCAAGTTGGTCGAGGTCGGCACCACCAACCGCACGCACCTGCGGGACTACGCCGAGGCGATCGGGCCGAACACCGCGCTCCTGCTGAAGGTGCACGCTTCCAACTACCGCGTGGTCGGCTTCACCGCCG
>DATCIQ010000287.1:0-16551 GCA_036507635.1 Gammaproteobacteria bacterium | reverse complement strand
GCAGAGCAGAGCGAGCCCGCCGCGAGCGTGCATCCCCGATTGCATCCGTCTCATCGAAATGAACCTCAACGTGCTAAAAAGCATTGCCGATCGAGAACTGAAACCGCTCGACCTCGTCGGCGTAGAACCGGTCGGTTGCGTCGTCGGCATTGAGCGGCGTCGCGTAACTGAATCTCAGCAATCCCAAGGGCGCAAGCCACTCTACGGCGAAGCCGACGGAATGCTTGAGCCTATCATAGTCGAAATCGTAATCGATGGGGTCCCCCAGCTTGTCGAAAAACGCGATGCCGCCGGTGTGAAAGACGTTGCCGATATCGTAAAAAAGCGACATCCGCGTCGAGCCGGCGATTTTCTCCGGCGTCGGCAGGATGAGCTCGAATTGGCTCGCCACGAGCAAGTTGCCGCCGTGCGGGTTCTGCAGCGAGTCGATGGGACCGAGATAGCTTTCCTTGAAACCGCGAACCGAGTTGGGTCCGCCGCCGTAGAAGTTCCGGAACGGCGGCAAGGCGGTGGTATCCCCGTAGGCATCGCCGAAATTGATGTCGCTGTTGATCCTGAAGCGCCAAGAGCCCGGCAGCCGGATGAACCGCTCGAAATTGAACGAGGCGACGAAATATTCAGTGTCGCTGCCCGGAATCGCCGCTTGCAGGTTCACGAAAATCCGTGAGCCCAAGTCCGGAAACAGCACGCGGTTGCGCGAGTCGTACGACCATCCCAGCACGAGCTCGAGCGAGCTCACGTCCGTGCCGAAAACGCCGCTGGCGCCCGGCACGGCGAACGATTCGCCGTTGTTTTGCACCCATTCGCGGGCTTGATCGGAGCTGAATTGACTCGTGAGCAGCTGCGCTTGTTGATATGCAAAGCCGAAGCGTAGCCCTTGCACTTCGCTGATCGGATAGCCCCACGTGATTCCCCCGGTCAACGTCTCGGTCGAGAAATCCGAGGCCACGGACGTGAATTGCGTGATGTCCTGGTACTGGAACGCGATCTGCCGCGACAGGCCGTCCATATTGCGGTAGGCGTCGGTGAAGTCGATCGCATATATCTTGTAGTACTCGCCGCCGCTCAAGTTGAGCTGGACGCGGTTGCCCGTGCCCATGAAGTTCGTATGCGTGAAGTTGCCGCCGAGGATGATGCCTTGCGACTCGGAAAACCCCAAGCTGCCGCCGAACTGTCCCGGTAGCCCCTCCTCGATCTCGAAATCGACGTCGACGAGATCCGGAGAGCCGGGGACGGGAGTCGTCTCGTACTCGGCCGACTCGACATAGGGCAAGCGCTGCAGATTGATTTTCGAGCGCTCGATGAGCGCATTCGACAAATACCCTCTTTCCATCTGGCGCATCTCGCGGCGGAAGACTTCGTCGTTGATGTTCTCGGAGCCGTTGAAGTTGATCCGCCGCACATAGACCCGGTTCTGCGGATCGACGAAGAACGTCACGGCCACTTCTTTCGTCTCTTCGTCGAGCTCGGGCAGCGCGCGCACCTGCGCGAACGCATAGCCGTCCTGGCCGAGCCTGAACTTCATGGCTTCTTCCGTGAAGGCGAGCAGTTGCTGCGAGAATATCTGGCCGCTCTGCGGGAGGATCAGGCGTCGCAGCTCCTCGGCGGGCACCACCATCTCGCCCGCGAGCCGCACGTCCGAAAGCGTGTACAGCGCCCCTTCGTCGATGCTGATCGTCACGAATATGTCCGTCTTGTCGGGCGAGATCGCGACTTGAACGTCGTCGACGCGAAAGTCGGCATAGCCGCGATCCATGTAGTAGGAGCGCAGCGTCTCGAGGTCGCCCTCGAGCGCTTCCCGCGAGTAGCGATCGTCGTCTCTGATGAACGAGAGTAAGTTCCCGGTGCTGAGCTCGAACTCATCGATGATCGCGTCGTCGTCGAACCGCGTGTTGCCGACGATGTTGATTTGGCGAATCTTGGCTCGGTCGCCTTCGACGATGTCGATGGAGACGCGCACGCGGTTGTCGGGGAGATCCTCCACCGTCGGCGTTATCTTGGCGCCGTATTTGCCGCGGCCATGGTATTCCTCGGTCAACACCTGCGTCACTTCATCGAGGACGGACCGGTTGAACGTCTTGCCCGTGGCGAGGCCGACGTTGGTCATCGACTCCTCGAGTTGCTCGTCGTCGATGTCCTTGTTGCCCTCGAAAGTGAACTCCTCGATCGTGGGGCGCTCCAGGACGACGATGACCAAGGTGTCGCCGTCACGGCGGAACTCCATGTCCTGGAAAAACTCGGTGTCGAAAAGGGCGCGAAACGCTTCACGCTGTCGCTGATCGTCGATGGTGTCGCCGATATTGATCGGCAAGTAGTTGTAGATCGTGCCTTCGGAAATCCGCTGCGCGCCCTCGACGCGGAAGTTGCGCACGACCCAGGGCTCGGCGCTCTCGGCCGCTTGCGCAAGCAGGCTGCTCGCGGCGACGAGCACATAGGGAAGCGCCGCCGGCAACCTCATGTGGCAAAAATCCGCGACAAATCATTGTAGAACACGACGCCCATGAGCACGATCAGAAACGCGATGCCGAGCTGTTGGCCGAAGGCGAGCGCACGCTCGGACAGCGGCGCGCCTTTGAGCCATTCGGCGATCTGAAAAACTATTTGGCCGCCGTCGAGAATGGGAATGGGCAGCAGATTCATGATGCCGAGACTGATGCTGACTATCCCCAAGAAGCTCAAGAATGCCGTGAGCCCCAACGCCGCGCTCTCGCCGGCATAGGCCGCGATCATGATCGGGCCGGAGGCGTTGCGCAGCGATACCTCGCCCATGAGCATGTGTCCCAGCAGGCGCACCGTGAGCGCGGACATCTCCCACGTGCGCGCGACGCTGCGCGATACCGCGGCGATCGGGCCGTAGCGTTGCTCGGTCCGGATGCGCTCGACGATCTCGTCGGACAGACGGGCCGGCCACGTGCCAATCCGGCCCACCGCGACGCCGTTCTCTTCGACGGTGCCGATAACGAGCGTGAGCTCGATCTCCCGGCCCTCGCGGAGCACTTGCGTCGACACGGTTTGCCCCGGTCGTGCGCGCACGAAGGCCACCCATTGCTGCCAACCGCGGATTGCTTCGCCCTCGGCCGCGACCACGCGGTCGCCGGCCGCAAATCCCGCTTGCTCGGCAGGCGAGCCCAAGTCGATGCGGTCGATGTCCGCCGGCACGAGCGCCAAGGGGCCGAGGCTGAAGCCCAAGCCCGGGAAGAGCGCGTCCGGCTCGGTCAACGCCGACACGCGCCCGCGCACGTCCAATTCGACGCTGCGCGGCGCTTCATCGAGCGCGTGAACCGTGAGATCGATGCGGCCGTCCGCGAGCAGCTCGTCGAAAATCGTGAGCACGGCGTCCTCGAGCGTCGCCGTCGGCCCGCCGCCGATCGTCTCGATGACGTCCCCGGGGCGGAGACCCGCGGCCTCGGCGAGCGAGCCCGGCGCGACGTCTTCGACGATCGGCCGAATGCCCGGCACACCGGACACGAACATGAGCCAATAGACGACGATCGCGAACAGGAAATTGAAGCCGGGGCCGGCCAAGAGCACCGCGATGCGCTGCGGGATCGGGCGGCGGTTGAAAGCCCGGTGGCGCTCGTGCTCCTCGACGGGCCCTTCACGCTCGTCGAGCATTTTGACATAACCACCGAGCGGGATCGACGAGAGCCAGTATTCAACCTCGTCGGGCGCGCGCCCGCGCCACTTCCACAGCGGCCTGCCGAAACCGATCGAGAACCTGAGCACCTTGAAGCCGAGCTTGCGCGCCACCCAAAAATGGCCGTACTCGTGCACCGCCACGAGCACGCTGATGGCCACGACGAACGCAAGCGCGGAGAACACGAAATCAGGCATGAATGGAATCGCGAGCGAAGCTCGCTCCTACAGTCATCATTGGAGACATTCTACCTGCTCGCGAAAGCTACCGGTGTGCGGCCTCGGCAGGTTTAATCGACTCTTAATGTCGGCACCGTGTCGGCGCCGCCGGCGCCTCAACCGAGCACACCGGCTATCCGCAAGCCTAGGGCGTACATGGGGACTGCGGCGATGAGGCCGTCGATACGGTCCAAGACTCCGCCGTGCCCCGGCAACAGGTGGCCGGTGTCCTTGAGCCCGACGCTGCGTTTGAGCATGCTCACGGTCAGGTCGCCGACGACGGATACGAGCGCCGTGCACGAGGCGACGGCCACGATCGGCCACGGGGAGAGGTCGATCCAGGAGGCGCCGAGGTACGCAACCACGAGCGCGAGCATGAGCCCGCCGCCGACGCCTTCCCAGGTCTTGCCGGGACTCACCTTGGGCGCGAGCTTGACGCGCCCGAGCCACCGGCCGACCGTAAAGGCGCCGACGTCGGCGGCCCAGACGAGCGCAAGCGCGAGCAGGGTGAGCTCCGGTCCGCGCGGTTGCGTTGCATGCATGAGCTTCAAGATCAGCCACGACGGCAATAACGCCACGGGTCCCGCGACGAGCACCCACGGCAGCGGAATGCGCCGCGGGTACGTCAGCACACCGAGGAACGCGACGCACCAGACGGCGAGCGCCACGGCCAGCAGAAAATCGATGCGCACCGGCAGCCGACCGGCCGTCAGCATGAGCAATAGGAAAACGCCCACGTAAACCCAACGCGCGGCCGTCCCGCAGCGCGCGAGCCCCGCCCATTCCCAGGCGCCGGCGAGCCACAGCAACGCGAGCACGCCCAAGGCGATTGCCGTCGGCAAGAACAGCAGGGTTGCCGCGACCGCAATGCCGAGCGCGAGCCCGGTCATGATGCGAGTCCCTAGCAACTGGCTGCCTCGATCTGCTCTCCCGTCTTGCCGAAACGCCGCTGCCGCTCTGCGTAGAACGCGAAAGCCCGCGCGAGCTCGGCATGACTGAACTCGGGCCACAAGAGATCGGAGAAAAAGAGCTCGGAGTAAGCGACGTCCCAGAGCAAGAAATTGCTGATGCGCTTTTCGCCGCCCGTGCGAATCAGCAGGTCGACCGTCGGTAAACCGCTCGTCTCGAGCGCGGCGGCAAACCGGGCCTCGTCGATCGCGTCGGGATCGAGCACGCCGGACTTGACGTCCAGAGCAAGTTTGCGGGCGGCTTGGGCAAGATCCCAACGGCCGCCGTAAGCGACCGCGACGATGAGATGCATGCCGGAATTCTCCGCCGTGCGTCGTTCCGCCGCGCGCGTCGCGTCATCGAGCGCCGTGCTCAACTTGCTGCGGTCGCCGATGAACCTGAGCCGAATGCCGTTGGCGTCGAGCTCGGCGACCTCGCGCTCGAGCGCATCGAAAAAGAGCGCCATTAGGCCGCTGACTTCATCGGGCGGGCGGCGCCAGTTCTCGCTCGAGAACGCAAACAGCGTGAGCGTGCCGACTCCGTGCTCGGCGCAATATTTGACGGTCTCCCGCACGGACTTGACGCCGGCTTGGTGGCCGGTCGGACGCGGCAGGGCCCGTCGCTTTGCCCAACGGCCGTTGCCGTCCATGATGACGGCGACATGTCGCGGCACAATTGCGTGCGTCTTCGACCGGGCTGGGTTGGCAACCATGACGACGGCGATCGGTCTAGAAGGCCATGATCTCGGCTTCTTTTTCCTTCAGAAGCGCATCTACTTGGGCCACGTGCGTGTCGGTCAGCTTCTGAATCTCTTCGTGGGCCCGACGGTCGTCGTCTTCGGTGATCATCTTTTCCTTGAGCAAATCCTTGACGTCGGCCAGCGCGTCGCGCCGCACCGTGCGGATCGCGACGCGGGCGGCCTCGGCCTGGTGACGCACGGCCTTGACGAGCTCCTTGCGCCGTTCCTCGGTCATCGGCGGCAGCGGCACGCGGATCACGGAACCTGCGGTCACGGGCGTCAGTCCCAAGTCCGACGTCAGAATCGCCTTCTCGACGACGGCGACCATCTTGCTCTCCCACGGCGATACGGTCAGAGTGCGCGCATCCTCGACGCTCACCGTAGCGACTTGGTTGACGGGCACGCGCGTGCCGTAGTACTCGACCGTGATGTGCTCGAGCAACCCCACGTGAGCTCGCCCCGTGCGCAGGCGACGAAGCTCGTCCTTGAATGCGTCGATGCCGCGACGCATGCGCTGAATCGCGTCCTTTTTTACGTCGTCGATCACGCGCCGGTGCCCGTCAACGGCAGTCCGTTCGCCACCGCCGTGCCGATCGTCTCGCCTTTCACGAGGCGCACGAGGTCGCCGGCGTTGTTGAGATTGAATACGACGAGCGGCACATTATTGTCGCGGCACATGACGATCGCCGTTGCATCCATAACGCGCAGGCGTTGCGTGAGAACCTGATCGAACGACAGCGCCCGGTAGCGTTTCGCGCTCGGATCGAGCATCGGGTCCGCCGAATACACACCATCGACCTTGGTGGCTTTCATGAGGACGTCGGCGCCGATCTCGATCGCGCGTAGGCTCGCTGCCGTATCGGTCGTGAAGAACGGGTTGCCCGTGCCGGCCGCAAAAATGACGACGCGCCCCTTCTCGAGATGCCGGATGGCGCGCCGGCGAATGTAGTCTTCGCAGACGTCGTGAATTTGCAGGGCAGACATGACGCGGGCGACGGCGCCCTTGCGCTCGAGCGCATCCTGGAGCGCGAGAGCATTGATGACGGTGGCGAGCATTCCCATGTGGTCGCCGGTGATGCGGTCCATCCCCGCCTCGGCGAGCCCGGCGCCGCGGAATATGTTGCCGCCGCCGATCACGAGGCCCACTTGGACGCCCATTCCCGCGACTTCGGCGATCTCAGCCGCCACGCGCTGAATCACGGGTGGGTCAATGCCGTATTGTTGCCCCCCGAGCAGGGCCTCCCCACTGAGCTTCAGCAGAATCCGCTGATACACAGGCGAGTCTAAAGCCATCAACGCCTCGTTCTTTCGTTGTAGGAGCGGGCTTTGCTCGCGATTCTTGTTCTTGAAGAGTCGCGAGCGAAGCTCGCTCCTACACAAATTCATCTAAGTCTACAGTAAAGCGGCGACCTCTTCCCCAAAGTTCCCGCGCTTCTTGTCGATGCCTTCGCCGACCTCGTAACGCAGGAATCGTTTGACTTTCGCGCCGTTCGCCTTGAGCAGGTCTCTGACTCGCCGGTCGGGATCCTTGACGAACGGCTGCCCCATGAGGGTGACTTCCTCGAAATGCTTGCGGAGCCGCCCTTCGACCATCTTGGCGACGATTTCGGGCGGCTTGCCTTCCTGCGCAGCTTGGGCGCCTAAGATCTCGCGCTCCTTGGCGAGCTCCGTCGCGGGCACGTCGTCGATCGATACATAGCGCGGCGCAGTCGCCGCGACTTGCATGGCGAGATCGCGGGCCAGGTCCGGCGTCCCGCCCTCGAGCTCCACGAGCGTCCCGATGCGATTCATGTGCACATAAGTGCCGACGGTTCCGGCGCTGCCGACGACCTCGAAGCGGCGCACGGCAATGTTCTCGCCGACTTTGGCGACGAGCGCCTGGCGCGCTTCCTCGAGGCGCTGCCCGCCGGCCTCGATCTGCATGAGCGCCTCGACGTCGGCCGGCTCGCGGTCGAGCACAGCACGGCCCACGAGATTCGCGAACGCGCGAAAATTCGCGTCATCGGCGACGAAATCCGTCTCGGAGTTGACCTCGACGATGGCGTGACGCTTGGCGCCCGCGGCGCTCAATACGAGAACCCGGCCTTCGGCCGCCACGCGCGAGGCTTTCTTATCCGCCTTCGCCTGTCCCGACTTGCGCAGCAATTCCACGGCCGCGTCGATGTCCCCGTCGGCATCGACGAGCGCCTTCTTGCAATCCATCATGCCCGCGCCGGTACGTTCGCGAAGCTCCTTGACCAATGCCGGCGCTACTTGCATGCGCGCTCTCAATTCTCATCCGCGGCTTCTTCCGCGGCGGCCACGATCTTCGACACGGGCTCCTCCGGAGGCGCTTCGGCGCTCGCATCCGCGGCGCCCTCGGCGGGAGACGCGGCGTTCGCATCCGCGGCGCCCTCGGCGGGAGGCGCGGCGCTCGCATCCGCGGCTGCCTCGGCGGGGCCCGCGGTCTTGGTCCGAACTTTGGTCACGCGCGCGCGCTTCTTCGACGCCGCCTTCTTCGACCGGACGCGCCCCGTTTCGACTTTGGGGCGGCCTTCCTCGTCGAGCTCGACGAACTCGTCGTCGCCGCTCGGCACCTCCGGAATCGACGCCTTGCCGTCGAGCACGGCGTCGGCAATGCCTTGCGCGTAGAGCTGAATCGCACGCATCGCGTCGTCGTTGCCCGGAATCGCGTAGTCGACACCCTCCGGTGAGCAGTTGGTATCCACGATCGCGACGACGGGGATACCGAGCTTGCGCGCTTCCTTGACCGCGATCTCTTCGTGGCCGACGTCGATGATAAACACGACGTCCGGCAGCGCATCCATCTCCTTGATGCCGCCGAGCGCGCGCTGCAACTTGTCCCGCTCGCGCACGAGCTTCAGGATCTCTTTCTTCGTGAAGTCGGTGCTCGCGCCGGCGGCGGTGATTTCCTCGAGATCGCGCAGACGCTTGATCGACTGACGGATGGTTTTGAAGTTCGTCAGCATTCCGCCGAGCCAGCGCTGATTGATGCACGGCATACCGCACCGCGCCGCTTCCTCGCCGACCGCCTGCCGCGCCGCGCGCTTCGATCCGACGAACAGGATCTTGCCGCCATCGGCGACGACCTTGCGGACGAATCGCATTGCCTCGAGATAGAGAGGCAACGTCTTCTCCAGATTGATGATGTGGATCTTGTTGCGCTCACCGAAGATGTACTGAGCCATCTTTGGATTCCAGAAGCGGGTCTGATGCCCAAAATGCACGCCCGCTTCCAGCATCCGGCGCATGGTTACGTCGGCCATGGAAGCTCCTTACGGGTTGATCCTCCACGTGTCCCCGCCTGCAACCCAAGCGTATGGCAGTACGCCGGGCACCCAGCCTGCGGGTTTCGACACGTGTGTGAAGTTAAACGCTCGGAAGCCAAATTGCCTCCGAAGCGCGCGCTTTATACCATAGCTGCCCACCAGCAACAATGTCGCGACCACTACGTGAACCGCGCGGGCGCGCGGGCGATCGCGCCCAAGGCGGACCGGCTCTCCTCTATGAGCGTAACCATCAAGACGCCTGACGAGCAGGAGAAAATGCGCGTGGCCGGCCGCCTCGCGGCCGACGTGCTCGACATGATCGGCGAGCACGTCAAGCCCGGCGTCGCGACGGAAGAGCTCGATGCGATCTGCCATCGCTATATCGTCGCTACGCTGGACGCGATTCCAGCCCCGCTCAATTACCGCGGCTTTCCAAAATCCATTTGCACGTCCGTCAATCACGTCGTCTGCCACGGGATTCCCGGCGAGCGCACGCTCAAGAACGGCGACATCGTCAACGTCGACGTGACCGTGATCAAGGACGGGTTCCACGGCGACACGAGCCGCATGTTCTACGTCGGTCAACCCAGCGTGATCGGTGAGCGCCTGACGCGCGTCTGCTTCGAGAGCATGTGGGTCGGCATCCGCGCCATCAAGCCGGGAGCGCGGCTCGGCGACATCGGCCACGCCATTCAAACGCATGCCGAGAAGAGCCGCTTTTCGATCGTGCGCGAGTACTGCGGACACGGTATCGGACGCATCTTCCATGAGGATCCGCAGGTGCTTCATTACGGCAAGCCCGCGACCGGGCTCGAGCTCCTGCCGGGCATGACCATCACCGTCGAACCGATGGTCAACGCCGGCAAACGCGACGTCCGGCTGCTCACCGATGGCTGGACCGTGGTTACCAAGGACCACTCGCTGTCGGCGCAATGGGAGCATACTGTGCTCGTGACCGACACCGGCTTCGAAGTCTTGACGTTGGGCTCGGCCGATCGGGCCGCTTAAGCATGGCCACGTCGCTCAGAGTCGAGCCGCAACTCTCTCTCGACGAACGTCTCAAAACGGAAGCTCTACGCGTCCTGCTGCTCGACAAGAGCAGCAACTGCAGCGCGGCCCGACAGCTCTTGAGCGACGCACACGACACGCTCAAAGATCGCTTCCTCGCGAACGAGCCGATCGAGAATCTCGTCGCGGGCCGGTCCGACATCGTCGATCGAGTCATCCTCGCCTGCTGGCACCACTTCGCCGCGGCCATCGAGAAGCAAGCCGATCTCGTCGCCGTCGGCGGCTACGGCCGCGGCGAGTTGCACCCCCATTCGGACATCGATCTGCTGCTCTTGATCGAGTCGCAGTTGCCGCCGGGGGCGGACGAAGCCATCAGCCGGTTTCTGACGTTTCTCTGGGACATCGGCCTCGAAGTCGGTCACAGCGTCCGTACGCTCGACGACTGCGTGCAGCACGGTCGCGACGACGTGACGGTTCTGACGGCGCTCATGGAAACCCGTCTGCTCGCGGGCCCGGGACGCCTTTTCGCCGAGCTGCCGGAACGCATCAGTGTCGAGCATCTGTGGAGCTCCGCGGATTTCTTCCGCGCCAAGGTCGACGAGCAGATCGAGCGGCACCGCCGCTACCACGACACGGCGTATAACCTCGAGCCGAACGTCAAGGGCAGTCCCGGGGGGCTGCGCGACATTCAGATGATCTCGTGGATCGCGCAGCGCTACTTGGGCACGGCGCGGCTCGAAGATCTCGTCGCTCACAATTTCCTCACGGAGGGGCAACTGCGCATCCTGAAGGCGTCGCGCGCCTTCTTGTGGCGCATTCGTTTCGGTTTGCACTTGCTCACCGGGCGGCGCGAGGATCGCTTGCTGTTCGATCATCAAATCAAGCTTGCTGAGATGCTCGGCTACGAAGATGCGACGTTCACGCTGGCTGTCGAGCAGCTCATGCAGCGCTACTACCGCACCGTGATGGAAGTCAGCCGTCTCAACGAGATGCTGTTGCAGCTATTCGAGGAGGCTGTTCTCGAGAAGCGCGACCAAACGGCGATTCCGCTCGGGCCGCGGTTTCAGGCGCGCGGGCAGTATCTGGAAACGGTCGACGATCAAGTTTTCGTACGCGAGCCATCGGCGCTGCTCGAGATTTTCCTGTTGCTCGAGCAGAATCTCGACCTCAAAGGCGTGAACGCGCGAACCATCGCGCTCATCAAGCAACACTTATGGCTGATCGACGAAGAGTTCCGCCAGAACCCGCGACATCATCGCCTATTCCTCGATATCTTGAGGGCGCCGCAGGGCGTCACCCGCACGCTCAAGCGCATGAATACTTACGGAGTGCTCGGCCTATACATCCCGGCCTTCGGCCGCGTTGTCGGCCGCATGCAGTACGACCTCTTTCATGCGTATACGGTCGATCAGCACACGCTCTTCGTCGTCGAGAACCTGCGCCGGCTGTCGCTCGAGCGCTTCGACGACGAATTCCCGCAAGCGAGCGCGATCATGCAGAAGGTCGACAAGCCGGAGATCGCGTATCTCGCCGGGCTGTTTCACGACATCGCCAAGGGCCGTGGCGGCGATCACTCCGAGCTCGGGGCAATCGACGCCGAGTCGTTTTGTCTCGAGCACGGCATGAGCCGCTACGACGCACGCCTCGTCGCCTGGCTGGTCCAGCATCACCTGCTGCTGTCGCTCACGGCGCAAAAAAAGGACATCAACGATCCCAACGTGATTACCGAATTCGCCAAGACCGTCGGCGACCAGAAGCACCTCGATTATTTGTACGTTCTGACCGTCGCCGACGTGCGCGGCACGAACCCGAAGCTCTGGAATTCGTGGAAAGACACATTGTTCTGGGAGCTCTATACGGCCGCCAAGCGGGCGGTGCGACGGGGACTTGCGAACCCGCTCGACAAAGACGCGCTCATCCTCGAGACGCAGGCGCAAGCGGAGCAGCTATTGGCGCAGGCCGGGATGAAGCCCGAGCGCTGGCGCAAGATCTGGGCGAATTTCACCGACGAGTACTACGTTCGTCATCGCCCCGTGGAGATCGCGTGGCACACGACAGTGCTCGCGAGCGAGCCCAACCCGCAGACCCTGCTCGTCGACGTCAGCAACTCGATCGCCGATGGGTTGACGGTGCTGATGGTCTATACCAAACGCGAGCTCAAGACGTTCGTGCGCACCACGGCGGCGTTCGACAGTCTCGGCTTGAACATCGTCGACGCCCGAATTCTGCCGCTGAGCGACGATCATAACCTCGACACCTATTGCGTGCTGGAAAGCGACGGCAGCTCGATCACCGATCGCCAGCGCCTCGAGGAAGTCCGCTACCGCGTTCTCGATGCATTGAGGAATCACGATCCACGATCGCTCAAAGTGACGCGGCGCGCGCCGCGGCAAGTACGCATGTTCTCGACGCCCGTGCAAGTCGCGCTTTCGCTCGATCCGGTCAATCAGCGTACCGTCATCGAGCTCGTCGCGAGCGATCGGCCGGGCCTGTTGTTCCAAGTCGGGCAAATCTTCGAGCGCTACGGCGTCGTGCTCACGAACGCCAAAGTATTGACGATCGGCGAGCGCGTGGAGGACGTGTTCTTCGTCACGACGGAAGGCAATCAACCTCTGAGCGTCGAGGTCGGCGGAGAGCTTCGCAAAGCGCTGGAAGAAGGGCTCAGCGAATCGCCGACCCCGTAGGAGCGAGCTTCGCTCGCGATTCTTGCGGCATGTAGGGGCGACGTTTGGTCGTCATGACGGTGTAGGAGCGAGCTTCGCTCGCGATTCTTTGGGAGCAGCGGTGAACGAACTACGCGGTGTCATCGATACGGCTTGGGAAAAACGCGCCGACGTTTCTCCGACGAATGTCTCCGCCGAGGTCAAAAGAGCCGTCGAGGCGGCTTTGCGCGGGCTCGACAGCGGGGAGCTGCGCGTCGCGGAGCCCGCGGCCGGCGGCTGGCAAGTCAACGCGTGGCTCAAGAAAGCCGTGCTCTTGTCGTTTCGCATGAATGAAAACCGCGTGATCGAGGGCGGCCACACGCGCTTCTACGACAAAGTTCCGCTCAAGTACGCCGCTTACACGGCCGAGCAGTTTGCGCGCTCCGGCACGCGCGTGGTTCCCGACGCCGTCGTGCGCCGCGGCGCCTACGTCGCACGCGACGTGATTCTAATGCCCTCCTTCATCAACATCGGTGCTTACGTGGACAGCGGCACGATGATCGACACGTGGGCGACGGTCGGAAGCTGCGCCCAGATCGGCAAGAACGTGCATCTGTCCGGCGGCTCAGGGATAGGCGGCGTGCTCGAGCCGTTGCAGGCTCAGCCTACGATCATCGAGGATGACTGTTTCATCGGCGCCCGGTCCGAGATCGTCGAAGGAGTCGTCGTCGAGCGCGGCAGCGTCGTCGCGATGGGCGTGTACATCGGCGCGAGCACGCGCATCTATGACCGCGAGAGCGGCGAGATCCTTTACGGCCGCGTGCCGGCGGGCTCCGTCGTGGTCTCCGGGAGCCTGCCCGCGAAAAACGGAGCGTACAGCCTGTATTGCGCCGTCATCGTCAAGAAAGTCGACGCGAAAACGCGCGCCAAGACCAGCCTCAACGAGCTGCTGCGGCCGGATTAGGATCGCGGCGGGACGCCGCTCCTACGGGGGATTCGAAACGCCGTTGTAGGAGCGAGCTTCGTCTTTGTGGGAGCGAGCTTCGCTCGCGATTCCAATATTCGCGAGCGAAGCTCGCTCCTACAGGGGAAGCATCAGCCGAAACGGCCCGTGATGTAGTCCTCGGTGAGTTTGTGCCGCGGGTTCGTGAAGATCTCGTCCGTGTCGCCGACTTCGATGAGCTTTCCCAAATGGAAGTACGCAGTGCGTTGCGACACGCGCGCGGCCTGCTGCATGGAATGCGTGACGATGACGATCGCGTAATTCTGCTTGAGCTCGTCGATGAGATCCTCGATGCGTGCCGTTGCAATCGGGTCGAGCGCCGAGCACGGCTCGTCCATGAGAATCACTTCGGGGCTGACTGCGATCGTGCGTGCGATGCACAAGCGCTGCTGTTGTCCTCCGGACAGGCCGGTTCCCGGCTCCTCGAGCCGATCTCTGACCTCGTTCCACAAGCCGGCGCGCTCGAGACTCGTCTGCACGATCTCGTCGAGGGACGCGCGGTCCGTCGCGAGCCCATGAATACGCGGCCCATAGGCGACGTTGTCGTAGACCGATTTCGGAAACGGATTGGGCTTCTGAAAAACCATGCCGACGCGCGCGCGCAGCATCACGACGTCCATATCGCGCGCGTAAATATCTTCGCCGTCGAGCTTGATCTCACCGGTTACGCGGGCCGACTCGATCGTATCGTTCATGCGGTTGAGACAACGCAGAAACGTGGACTTGCCGCAGCCCGACGGACCGATGAGCGCGATGACCTGGTTGAGCGCGATATCGAGATTGACTTTTTGGATCGCGTGGTTGTCGCCGTAATAAACGTCGACGCCGCGCGCCTCCATTACCGCGTTGGCGGCGGTATAGTCCCCGACGGTCTTGTATTCCTTCTTGGCCGCCGCTTGTCCCGGCTTCGCCTGCGAAGACTCATCGGGCTTGGGGACGCTTACGGACACGTTCTTGCTCTTGGCATCGGCACTGTCCACAGTCTACCCCAAAGGAATTGCCGAACCCTAAAAGCGGCGCTCGAAACGTTTGCGTAGCAATATCGCAGTTGCATTCATCAAGAGCAGGAACACGAGCAGCACGATGATCGCAGCCGACGTTCGTTCGACGAACGCGCGCTCGGGGCTGTCGGCCCACAGGAACACTTGCACGGGCAGCGCCGATGCCGGATCGAGCGGCGAATTCGGAACGTCGACGATGAAGGCCACCATGCCGATCATGAGCAGCGGAGCGGACTCGCCGAGCGCTCGCGCCATGCCGATGATCGTGCCGGTCAGCATGCCGGGCATGGCGAGCGGCAGCACATGATGCAGCACCATCTGCATCCTCGAGGCGCCCACTCCGAGCGCCGCCTCGCGTATCGACGGCGGCACCGCGGTCAACGCGGCGCGCGACGCGATGATGATGACGGGCAAAGTCATGAGGCTCAACACGAGCCCGCCCACGAGCGGCGCCGAGCGCGGCAAACCGAAAACGTTGATGAAGAGCGCCAAGCCGAGCAGGCCGAACACGATGGAAGGAACGGCGGCGAGGTTGTTGATATTGACCTCGATGAGATCCGTCCAGCGGTTCCTGGGCGCGAATTCCTCGAGGTAGATGGCAGTGGCGACACCGAGCGGGAACGACAGCGCGAGAGTGACGAGCAGCATGAAGAACGAGCCCACGGTCGCGCTCCAGATGCCCGCGAGCTCGGGATCGCTCGACGCCCCGGCAGTGAAGAAATACCGATTGAAGCGCAGCTCGACGCGATGCTCAGCCTCGAGCGAGTCGAGCCATTGCAGTTGGCGGTCCGTGATCCGCCGGTCGCTCTCTTCGAGATCGCGCTCGATGTGCCCTTTGACGACCATATCGATATCGTCGTCGGCGAGCACCCATATCCGTTGCGTCGTCCCTATCAACGCCGGATCCGCGAGCACGCGTTCACGGAGCTCGAGAGCGGCGCCGGGGCTCAACAGCGCATACAGCTGGCGCAAGTCGCCGCGCGCAGTCACGTCCGGGAACAATCCGCCGAGCGCCTCGCGCACGAGCCCGAGATAGTTCGCCCGAGCGAGCACTTCGCCGGCCCGCGTTTCCTCCGGGTCGATCGTGTCTTCATCGAGCTCGACGTCGAGCAGAAAGCGCGTTTGCTGAAACGCCGTGTAGCCGTTGCCGATCAGCGTGTAGAAAAAGAACGCGAGGAACGCGAGGCCGGCCGCCAATGCCGACATCCCGAGCAGCCGAAACGTCTGCTCGTTGCGATAGCGGCGCTTGAGGCCGCGCGCAACGACGTCCTTGAGCGACCGCGGCGCAGGGCTATTCATACTGCTCCCGGTAGCGGCGCACGACACGCAACGCGACGATGTTGAGTATCAACGTGACGATGAACAGCACCAAGCCGAGCGCGAACGCAACGAGCGTCCTGGGGCTATCGAATTCCTGATCGCCGACGAGCACCGTGACGATCTGCACCGTCACCGTCGTCACGGCCTCGAACGGGTTCGCGGTCAAGTTCGCCGCGAGACCGGCCGCCATGACGACGATCATCGTCTCGCCGATCGCGCGCGACACGGCCAGAAGCACAGCCCCTACGATTCCCGGCAATGCCGCCGGCAGAATGACGCGACGGATCGTCTCCGACCGCGTGGCACCGAGGCCGTACGAACCGTCCCGCAACGCCTGCGGGACGGCGTTGATCACGTCGTCGGACAGCGACGACACGAACGGGATGATCATGATCCCCATGACGAGCCCGGCTCCGAGCGCGCTTTCCGAGGAGACGCTCAATCCCAGTCCCTCGCCGACGCGGCGCAGAATCGGCCCCACCGTCAGAGCGGCGAAATAGCCGTACACGACGGTTGGAATGCCGGCGAGGATTTCGAGCATCGGTTTTGCGTAAGTGCGCACGCGCGCGGCCGCGTACTCGGCTAGGTAGATCGCCGCCATGAGGCCGACGGGGACCGCAACGAGCATAGCGATCCCCGAGATCAGCAGCGTCCCGGTAAAGAGGGGCACGGCGCCGAAAGCGCCGGAGGAGCCGACTTGGTCGGCACGAATCGCCGTCTGCGGGCTCCAATTGAGCCCGAACAGAAACTCGAACGGCGACACCTG
>DATCIQ010000286.1:0-15443 GCA_036507635.1 Gammaproteobacteria bacterium | reverse complement strand
CCCGCTCCTACAAAACACGTTATCGGAAATAGCGATCCGATCGGACACATATGCTCGCACCCGGCCAACCCGCACCCGACTTCATCCTGCTCGATCACGCCTCCTCCGCGACGTCGCTCGGCAGCCTGCTTCAGCCCGGGCCTCTGATCCTGTACTTCTACCCCGCGGATTTCACACCCGTCTGCACGCGCGAGGCATGCCTCATTCGCGACGCTTACGCCGAGCTCAACGTGGCCGGGTTGACGGTCGCCGGCGTGAGCCCGGATACCCCACAGGCGCACTCGCTGTTTCGCGCCAAACACGGTCTCAATTACCCGTTGCTCTCGGATCCGGAGAAAGAAGTGATCGGCGCGTACGGCGTGCGCGGTCCGCTCGGCATCGGTGTGCGGCGCGCAACGTTTCTCATCGACACGCGGGGCTTGATCGTGAGCGCGGTGCTCGCAGACCTGCGCCTGTCGCGTCACGAAGCCTTCGTACGCGCCGCGATCGCACAGGTGTCGTAGGAGCGGCCTCTTCTGTGTAGGAGCGAGCTTCGCTCGCGATTCTTCGATTCCGTGGGAGCGGCGTCTCGCCGCGATTCCGAAGATCGCGGCCGGAGGCCGCTCCTACGCTGATATCGTGACGACGACGCGCCGCGTCTGCGCCTCGTGACGATGCTCCCAGACGTAGACGCCTTGCCAGGTCCCAATAGCGAGCCGGCCGCCGCGAATCGGTATGCTCAAATCCGAATGCGTGAGAACGCTGCGCACATGTGCCGGCATGTCGTCCGGTCCCTCGGTCGTGTGCACGAAGCGCGGGTCTCCGTCCGGCACGAGGTCCGCCATGAACGTCTCGAGGTCGCGGCGCACGTCGGCATCGACGTTCTCGCAGAGCATCAGCGAGGCGCTCGTGTGCGTGATGAACACGTGGCAGAGCCCCACGCTCACGTTGGCCGCCGTCACCGCCTCGGCAATGCGGCTCGTGATCTCGTAAGTGCCGCGGCCGCGCGTATCGACGACGACGTCCGTCTGCCACATGCGGTCCTATCCCGCGCCGCTGATTCTAGCGTTCGGCGGCTGCCAGCCGGCGTCATACGGCAGCCGCAACGTCTTGACCTTGCCGAACGATGGAATCGTGACGATATAGAGATCGCCGTAGTCGTTCGGTCCGAACGCGGGCAATCTCTTGCTGCCGTGGAGCTCGTCGATGAGCGGGGCGATGGCATCGCTGTGCGACACGATGAGGACGATGTCCCCTTTGTGCGCGTGCAGCACATTCGCCATGAACCCGACGCTGTCGTAGTGATCCGCGATTTGAACTTCGATGTTGAGACGCTTCGCCAACGGTGCGGCCGTCTCTTGAGTCCTGCGAAACTCGCTCGCATAGATCGCATCGACGCTCGCGACGACGTCGATAGCCTCGAGAAAATCGGCGAGCAGCTCGGCGCGCTCGAGGCCGCGCGCGTTGAGCGGCGGGTCGCTGCCGGCCGCCATCGCGGCATCGGTATCCGCGTGGCGCACGAGCAGGATCGTCGTCGTCTCCCGGGATTCGAAGAACCAGGCGAGACCGAGCGTCGCGATCGAAAAAAGCACCACCGAGACGATGCGCCGGCGACGCCGCCGTCGCTTGTCCTTGGGAGTCGGTCGCTGGGGATTCTGTGCCATCGCGATTCAGCCCCCGCGGCGGGAATCGGGTTCCTCGACGACTGTGTATTCGACGTCGATGACCTCGCCCCGGTGCGGCTGTCCGTCGGCGTCGCGCGGCCCGTTCCCGCGGGGAAGCTTGCGCTTGAGCCACCACCATCGGACCCAAAACACGATCCCGAGCACGAACGCAGCACTCAGAACGAGCGTAAGGATCACGGCACCCATGAGCATGGCGCCGACGAGCAGCAATCCGCCGACGACCAAATAGAGCCCCTGAAGCAACGGATTCGTGGGCTTACCGGGGCTGACCAACCTAGGGTCCATAGCATGATTCTAACGTAGGTGGGTTGCTTGATCAGGCCCAGCTACTCGACGCGCCGAAAGAAGCCGTCGAACCAGAGTCGCCAGCTCTGGTTGGCCAGATCGAACTCCTCCATGCGCTGCCGGACTCGGCCGTCGGTAGCCACCGTCCAGGTGCCCCGAAATGCCAGCACGCGGTTCTGGTCGGCGTACTCTACCGTACCCTCAAAGTGCATCTCGCCGTCGATGACACCGCCCGTCATGTCGATGAGCGTCGCACCCGATCCGACCCACACCTGGCGCCACTGCTCCCGGCTCGGCAAGTAGAACAGGAGGCTCGTGCCGGACGAGCCCGCCACGCCCTCCCATGCCTCGTGGATCGTGCAGCCGCCGTCGCGTTTCGTGATGGTATCGTGCCCGAGCAGCGTGCCGTCGGGCCCACGCACTTCCCACCGGCCGACCCAAAAATCGAACGCCTGTGCGTCACGCATGCCCTCGCACGGGAAAACGCGCGCGCGCACGTTGCGCTGGATCGCGCGAAAGCGCCGCTCCTCGCGTAACGCCGCAAAATCCGGCGCCTCCTCGAGCAAAGTCAGCGCACGCAAGCCGACGTGATCCGCGGCTTCGAGCGCGGCGAGCGCTTCGTCACCGTTGCCGAGCGCGAGCAAGTTGCGGGCGCGTTCGACCTCGATCATCGCTTCCGGCGCGCTCGCAAGACGCGCCCGCTCAAGCGTAGCGAGCGCAGCGTCGTGACGACCGAGCTCCCGTTCCGCTTGCGCGATGCGCAACCAGCTCAACCGGTCCTCGGGGCTCGCCGCGAGAATCGCGCGGTATTCGACGATGACGTCTTCCCACCGCTCTTGCTCGAAGGCGAGCGAGCCGGGATCCGCGATCGGCGACTCCTGCGCCGCGACCATCGCGCTCCGGCCGAACAGCAAGATGCACACGAACTGCCAGGAGCGCCGCTCGATCATCGTCCGATACATTCGCTTCCCCTCCTGATGGACGCTATGGTCTGGTCTCAACGCCAACGAGGCAAGGGCCGCGGCAGAGTTGCTTGCAACGGGGTCGAGCCATCCTAGAATGGCGCGTAGCGGAGAGGTGGCAGAGCGGTCGAATGCGGCGGTCTTGAAAACCGTTGAACCGAAAGGTTCCGGGGGTTCGAATCCCTCCCTCTCCGCCATATAGGCTTAATAATCAGCAGCTTATATCACAAGTGTCGAATCTGTCCCACATAAAGTCCCACAAAAATTCACTGACACGATCGGTACATTTGGCTGCCTTCCGGCGCCATGCGGTCGAGGACGTCTAACGGTCATAGGTTCTCGGCGCTCGCAGAAACGAACCCACGAGGGCTCAGTAGAACGGACCCAATCAGTGCGTGGGAGGTTAAGAGTGCACGACGCCGAGTGTAGCGTCCCTCGATAAAGCCGGCGCAACGTCCCGATCGGTTTTGGGTGGATGAACAGCGACCTGTGAGACACCAACGACGTGGACATCATTGGACGATTGAAGATCCGCGAGCGCGTTCCGGTTCCCGCATTGCTGTGGAAGAGGATCTCGAGGGGCGTCGCGTGTGGATCCAAGCCGGGCTGTACGAGCTCAAAGAGCACCAGAACGAAGTCATCTCCGTACTGCCTCTCGACGCCGATGTCGACGAGAATGCGCCGGAAGACCGGCGTTTCACCCATTATCTATCGCGACTGCGATCAACGAGTTCGGCATCTGGGCGCCCCTCGGTTACGTGCTGGTTTTCGCGCTCGGCACCGTGCTTTTCGTGCCCGGTGCGATCTTCGGCCTCGCGGGCGGTCTCTTATTCGGCCCGCTGTGGGGCACGGTTTTCAACCTTGCCGGCGCGATGCTGGGCGCAACTGCGGCGTTTCTAGCGGCCCGCTATGTCGCCGCGGATTGGGTCAGGCGTAGAGCAGCCGGGTGGCTCGAGCGGATCATGGCGGGCGTAGAAGCCGAAGGTTGGCGCTTCGTCGCGTTCGTGCGGTTCGTGCCGTTGTTCCCGTTCAACTTGCTGAACTATGCGCTCGGCTTGACGCGCATTCCGCTCAGGCATTACGTGCTCGCCTCGCTCCTCTGCATGGCGCCGGGCACGGTCGCGTACACGTGGCTCGGCTATGCCGGCCGTGAAGCCCTGGCCGGAGACGACGCCGCGATTCGTTCCGGACTGATCGCTCTCGCCCTTCTCGCGACCGTGGCCTTCTTGCCGCGGCTGGTGCGCCGGCTGCGCGGTGCGGAGCCCGCGTGGATCGAGGTCGAGGAGCTCGCTCGCCGACTCGCCGATCGCGGCGATATCGCCGTTATCGACGTTCGCGGGGTCGACGAATTCGCAGGCCCGCTCGGTCACGTCGCCACTGCGCGAAACATTCCGATCGCTGAGCTTCCGTCTTGGTCGAAGGAACTAGAACCGCTCAAGCATCAGCCCATCGCGATCGTGTGCCTTACCGATAAGCGCTCGGCCAAGGCCGCGGCGTTGCTGCGTGCCGCGGACTTCGATGATGTCCGGGTGCTCCGCGGCGGCATGGCACGGTGGAGCCAGAAGGGGCTCCCCGTGCAGGGGCCGGCAACACCGCTGCAGCGGCCGTTTGAAGCGGCTACGTGAAATACGGATGGACGCACTACGTGCGTCTCGTCAGTCTTAGACGCGGTGTCGCGCGTCTGCTGCGCGCTGACTTGATGATGTTCTTGCTCATGGCCAACGGCGCGTTCTGCAGCCCCGAAACATGGGCTAACCGCCACCTGAGAAGGAGACAGACGAATGAAATTACCATCTTCGGGAAAGCCGGCCGCCATGGCAGCGAGCATCTTGGCGCCGGTCCTGATTTGCACCTCGGTCTCGGCCCAACAGCCGTCCGGGGCCGAAGGGTATCCGTACGGACCGCACATGATGGGCTGGGGCGGAGGCTGGTACGGCATGGTCTTCGGTTCGTTGTTCATGATTCTCACCCTCGCCGCGGTGATTGCGGTCGCCGCCCTTCTCGTCCGCTGGATCGGCGGACCGTGGCACGGAGCACAGCCGCCACACCCGATGCAGCCAGGACGCACGGCGCTCGATATCCTCAAGGAGCGGTATGCTCGCGGCGACATCGATAAAGACGAGTTCGACGAACGCCGCCGCGTCATCGGCGACTGAGCCGCACCGTCTAGATCGCCTTTAACAACCGAAGAGAAGGTGCCTGGATGAAGGCCCTGTTTGTCTTGAACGATCCGCCGTACGGAACGGAACGCTGCTACAACGCACTGCGCCTGGCCCATGCGGTGTTGAAGCACGATGCGGAAGCCCAGATTACGGTCTTTCTGATGGCCGACGCGGTGGCGGCGGCGAAAGCCGGGCAAAAGACTCCGGACGGCTACTACAACATCGAGCGCATGTTGAAGCGCGTGCTGACGGGCAAGGGCCAGGTCCTGCTCTGCGGAACCTGCATGGACGCACGTGGAATGACCGAGGCGGAAGTGATGCCGGGCGCGCGCCGGAGCACTATGGACGAGCTCGCCTCGGCAACGATTGCGGCCGACAAGACGCTCGTGTTCTGAGCGATGCGGCGCCTCTATTTCGACTACAACGCGAGCACACCGCTCGCGCCCGAAGTGGCGGCGGTCATGCGCCGTGTCATGGAGGAGGCGTTTGGGAACCCATCGAGCTCGCATTGGGCGGGCGCGCCGGCACGAGAACTGATCGACAAGGGCCGACAGCAGGTCGCGGACCTCCTCGGTTGTTCGGCCGAGGAGATTGTGTTTACGAGCGGCGGCAGTGAAGCCAATAACTTCGCGTTGAAGGGCGTGTTCTTCTCAAGCCGTCGTGACCGTTCACACATCGTCACGACTGAAATCGAGCACCCGGCGATTCTGGCGCCTTGTGCGTTCCTCGAGCGCCTCGGTGCGGAAGTCACTTATCTGCCGGTCGATTCGACGGGCCGAATCGATCCCGACGACCTGCGGCGCGCGCTCAGGCCAGAAACGATTCTGGTCAGCGTCATGCACGCGAACAACGAGGTCGGCACGATACAGCCGATCGAAGAATGCGCCAGAATCGCGCGCGAGCATGGTGTTCTCTTGCATACCGATGCTGCACAGTCTGTCGGCAAGATAGCGACAAAGGTCGACGAGCTCGGCGTCGATCTGCTGAGCATCGCCGGACACAAATTCTATGCCCCCAAAGGGATCGGCGCGCTCTACGTGCGTCGAGGCGTAGCGCTCGAGCCGCTGATCCATGGTGCCGGTCACGAGAACGGTCGCCGGGCCGGCACGGAAAGCGCGCTGCTCACTGCGGCGCTCGGCGAGGCTTGCGAGCTCGCAAAGGATCTTTTCGCGATGGAACGCGTATGCGCGCTGCGCGATCGCCTGTGGGAGCGACTCCGCCGGGCGTTCGGCGAGCAAGTCGCGCTGAATGGGCATCCCGAGCGTCGATTGCCCAATACGCTCAACGTATCCTTCATCGGCAGAATCGGCGCAGAAATCCTTGGCAGCCTCGATGGCGTCGCAGCCTCGACCGGATCCGCCTGCCATGCCGGGCGGATCGAATTGTCGCCCGTGCTCGAGGCCATGGGCGTGCGACCGGAGGTCGGCATGGGTGCCGTGCGCTTCAGCCTCGGCCGCCCGACGACGCAAGACGACGTCGATGCCCTCGGCGAGCGACTCGCGACGATCCTTGCGGTACGTTGACGCAGCTTCACGACCGTGGCCAAGAGACTGTTCGTCGCCGATACATCGAATGCAACAACCTCTGCCGTGGGGCTCCCCGAGTCCTACCGTCGCTGGCGGGATAGCCGCCTCGGGCAGATCACCGATGCGCTCGAGGAGCGCTTGCTCCTCGATTTGCTTGGGCCGGTTCGAGGGCTATCGGTGCTCGACGTCGGTTGCGGTGACGGTGTTCTGGCATCTGCGCTTGCGCGTCGTGGAGCGCGGGTTACCGGGCTTGATACGGATCCGCAGATGCTCGCCGCGGCCCATCACCGCGCTAAGAGCGAATCGATCGAGCCGCGCCTCGTTCGAGGACGCGCCGAAGCGTTGCCCTTTGAGAGCGAAACCTTCGATCGAGTCGTCGCGGTCACGGTGCTCTGCTTTGTCCGAGAGACCGACCGAGCCATCAGTGAGATCGCGCGCATCCTCAAGCCCGGCGGCCGTCTCGTGATCGGCGAGTTGGGCCGGTGGAGTTTGTGGGCCGCGATCCGTCGCGTGAAGGGTTGGTTCGGTGCCCCGACTTGGAAGGCTGTTCGCTTCCACACAGCGAAAGAATTGCGGTCGCTCTTGGAGGCGCGCGGACTGAACGTCGACAGGACTGTTGGAGCGATCTACTACCCGCCTATCGGTACTGCGGCGCTTTTGTTGGTGCGTTTCGACGCTTGGTGCGCCCGCTGGACGAGTATCGGCGCGGCCTTCATCGCAGTGCTCGCGAGCAAGCGCGGAGCTGAGCGTGCGGTTACGCCGGATAGGCAGCGTTCGCCGTAGCGGACGGCACGTAAATAGAGAGAATCCAAAAACGAACCGAGAGCGAGGAGAAAATATGAAGGGCCACAGCATGCGCATTGCATTGAGGACCAGTAGTATCGCCGCCGCGGCCGTGGGCGCGGCAGTCGTTTTGGCGCCGGCCTTGAGCTGGGCGCAAACACCGGCGCAGCCCGACGGATATTTGTACGGGCCGCATATGATGTGGGGGGGGAGGTTGATACGGCATGATTTTTGGACCGCTGTTCATGATTCTGGTGCTCGTCGCGGTAATCGCGGGCGTTGGGCTTGTTGGCCGTTGGTTCGGCACGCCGTGGTATGGGGCGCAGCCGCCGCACCAAGCACCGCCGGGGCGCACGCCGCTCGATATCCTCAGAGAGCGTTTTGCGCGCGGCGAAATCGACAAGGATGAGTTCGAGGAGCGCCGCCGCGTGCTCGGCGAGTGAACGGACATTCGCGGTGACTACGGCGCGGAGCTCGGCCCCGGCCGACAGGCTAGTCCCCCCAAGCATCGCACCCGACGTAAAGCCATGAGCAAGCTCCGCCGAGCGGCCGCAATTTCGCTGGGTATTGCGGCCTGCTCTTTGAGCATCGTAAGTCCGGCGCGAGCGGGAGCGGTGTTCCAGATCAACGACCAGAGCAAGATGGAGATAGGAATCTGGGCCCAGGGCTGGTACCAGGTTGTCGAGGACGCAGCGCCAAGCGGTGGAAATCTGCACGATTTCATGGCAAGGCGGGCGTACCTGTCCGTGAAAGGCGAGGTGAGCCCTTACTTTGAGTTCTTTACCCACATCGCGACAGATCGACTCGGCCAGGACGGACTGGACAATCCCTCGCTGGGACTCGGAAGCGGTGCGGCCTTCCGCGACTTGTGGGTCACGCTCAAGCTGCATGAGGCACTCAAGGTGCAGATCGGGAGGATGTACGTCCCGCTGACCCGCAGCTTTGGTACGACCTCAACCAAGGCGTTGCTTACGACCGACCTTCCGTTTCTGCAAGGCGGTGTGCGCGGCACGACGTTCTTTACCAATAAGGTCGGGCGCGACGATGGCATTGCGGTCTGGGGTAATCCTCTCGACGGCTTGATCCAGTACCGGTTCATGGTTGCCGAAGGTCTCGAGGAGCAGAGAAACCCCGACGACCGTCTACGCTACGCCGGCCGTGTGGCCGTCAATCTGGCCGAGCCGGAAGAGGCCTGGTTCAACCAAGGTACGTACCTCGGCAAGAAGAAGGTCCTGAGTCTCGGTGTCGGCTACGACACGCAGCGAAACCTCACGTTGAATGGCGTTCCGGGGGAAGAGAATAGAGTCTGGACCGTGGATGCCTTCGTGGATCGTCCCGTCGGCGCGAGTGCCATCACGATCGAGGCGGCCTACGTCGATATCGAGAACAGCACTCAGACTCACAATTTTTCCGCTTTGGCCGCCGGCGATGACGCCGCTAACGCCTACGTCCAGGCCGGATACTTGCTGCCCGGTAAGACAGGCCCCGGGCGTTTTCAGCCCTATGCCCGTTACGAAACCATCGATGTGACGGCCAAGAGCTCAACGGATTTCATTACTGTCGGATCGAATTACCATCTCAGCGGCCATGACGCCAAGATCAGCGTGGACTACACGGTCGTTGATCCGAAGGGTAGTGCGGGGCGGCAGAACATCGTGACTCTGCAAGTCGCCGTCGGCTTCTAGCGTCGAGGTTACTCGTTCTCGCGCGAAGATTGAAAGAGAAAGGCGTTCTCGAGAGTTGAACTTCATGAGCACAAGAGGAGGTCGCTTTGGCGAAAGGAAAGACGATCCTTGTTCTCGGCGGCGGAGTCGGCGGCCTCGTCACCGCTCCCCGGAACCCTCCGGGCGCGTCGTCGGCGTGTACGTTGATCGGCAACGTGGCGCCGGTCGAGGTGCTGGGCAGACCGTGAGGTCGGGAACCCGCGCCTTGTTGAGCTGGCGCTGCGCACGCAGTTCCGGCACCGAATCGTCCTCGTTGAAGAGAACGCCCGTCTTCTTGATGGCCGGCTACGACCAGGAACGTGAGAGCCCTTCCATCAAGGTGTTCCTTACGAGGGCGACGGGCCACGATTAGACGAGCCGGCGCCCGACCGGCGTAGCGGTCGAGCGCCCATGTCTCGTCGCTTCCTTTAGTGCCGAAGCTGGGTGGCTATGTCCTCAAGCTCGTACGCCTCGCAGGTGCCTCGCTCCGGCAAAAGGCCTGCGTTGGGACTGTCGTTGAGCTGTAGGACTCTCGGTGTCATCACCCACGGCTCCGCGAGCACCTCGGGATCCTCGACCGTGACTTCGTACAGAATCTCATCGCCCTGACGCGTGAATCGCTCGACGACATGCATCTGATGGCCATCCGTCGGGATCACGCGCATTTCACTATAGCCGCCGCCGCCATCGGTTCCTGCCCCGTAGAGAAAGGTAATGTCGCTAGGCGTATGGTAGATGCGTCGGGGCGAACCCTGCCTCGGAACGCCTAACGGTTGGCACGTCATGACCGGATCTTCCCGGTTCGTCCACATGTCGAGCGCTATGACTTTGTCCCAGTGCTCGGGTTTGTAAATGGGACGGTTCGGTCCGAACCGCGAGGGCGCTTCCAGCTCGAAATCGACGTTCTGGTTCCACATCGGGCTACAGCCCTCGAGCTGCGTCGGAGCGCAACGGCGATTCCCGTAACGCCAGTTCATGCCTCTGGAACCCCAGTTACCCGTCAAGTCAGGTTTGCCGTCGGCGAGGCGCGGCGTCGGCTCCTGCGACTCAAGCTCCGCCGTCCTGTCGCTTGCGAAAAGCACGCGCGGCTCCGGAGGCGCCCCAGGCGTGATCGCGGCACGCACGCTGTCGGGCACGGGCATGACCACGTATACGCTGCCGGTTTCCGTCTCGACCGTCGTCAGATCGCGAACCACGTCACCGTTACGCCTTTCGGTCGTCCGGCCGGCGTAGTAGAGCTCGATCTTGTTCAGCGGGTTGTTCCAGTCGTCATAGTTGCCGTAGGTAAACTCGGTGGTCGTCTCTCCTTGAGTGACCACCACGCGTTCCGCCATGTACCGCTCATCGAGCGTAGCCGCCGCCATCGCCCCGGGAACGCCCGGAATCAGGTACGCGACGACCGGTCTATCGTCCTCCCATGACACGGCTGTGCTGCCTACCCTGTCGGAACCGCCCGCGACCACAGCGCCGGGGTTGCGAGTCTCCATTGCGGTCAGATCGAGTCCGGCACCTGCGAGCGCAGCCTTGGGCGCGCCCTGGGGGCTTGCCCACAGGCGAATGAGGCGCTCCTGCACGGCGCTTGGCATCGGCGTCGCCTTTCCTTCTCCTGGAACGAGCTCCGCGCCCGGGATGTCTTCGTTCCAGGCGTACTGCCCACTGACGACTTCAATGTCCGAATGCGTGTCACCGTTCCGCAGCGTGCACGTGTACTGAATCCGCTGACCCAGCGTCTGGTAGTTGGTGCTCGCGCGATAGCTCGTCAGTGTGCAGGACTCGCCGTCCACCTGAATCGTGCCGTTCCCCTGATATTCGAGCGAAACGACGAGCTCGTGCTCATCGACGCCCCGCAGCATCCCCATGTGCCACGTCCAGTTGAAGAGCACCGCCTGAAGGTCCCTGGCGTCGGGCTCGGGTGTGTAGGGTGGCGGGGTGTTGCTGCCAAACCCCTGCGCACCGGCCGTCAACGGCACGCCGATCGTCAGGGCGACTCCGAGCGCGACTGTTGTCCTTATCATTCCTCGTCGAAAAGCCATGACTGTCCCCCTACTGTCTGATCACTGCGGCTAATCGGGTTGGAACTCGATCTCGCGCTGGTCCGGCAAGGTGATCGCCCTTACAAAACCCAACGGTTTGCCGTTCCTCGCCGGGAAGTACCTGATAGTGACCGTGTCCCCGGCGGTGACGTTATTCGGTCCGGAGCCGCCGAACCCGAGATTTCCCAGCACGTTGCGGGAGCCGGTCGTCAATACCCACTGGGTTTTCGAGCCGTCCGGGTTATCGACTGCGAGAGTCATCGCCCCGTGGGGATTCATGAACTCCACTTTCGTGACCACGCCGGTCACCTCCCCTTCCTTTCGTATGTCGTATACGGCCGAGAGGGAAGGCAGACGGACGCCAAAATATGATGGTCGTTCGCCCCTCGGCGCTGCTATCCTCCGCTCGTGACAGTGATCAAAACTTACTCGTCCCGCGTCGAAGCGGATCTCGCGCAGATCACATTGGGCGCTGCGGGAATCGCTGCCATCGTCATAGGCGTCGGCCTCGCCATGGAAGGCGGCGCCGAAGGCGTGCGGCTGATGGTGCCGGACGACCAAGTCGAGGCAGCGCTCGAAGTCCTCGGGAATTCCTAGTCGCTGCGAACGCCTCGATTAGCAGGAATGCGCGCCAGTCGTGGCGCGCCCGCAGCTTCTCCGGTCAGATACGGCGGCGCGAAAGTCTGCACAATTCCCCCCAATTTCGCCGAGTTTACAGGCGAAAGAATTGGAAGATTCCCCGGTATCCTGGGCCGACGCGGCACGGTTCCACCGACTCATGACCTTTACGTTTGACGTACCTATTTACGCGGCGCATACTACCACGTGATAAGATCGTTCAGGTGCTCTGACATGGAGCGGCTCGCGAACGACGAGCGGACGGGCGCATTCTCGACCAGTTTGCAGAAAGCAGGAAGGCGTAAGCTTGCGTTGCTTGACACCGCGACGAGTTTGAACGACCTGCGTAGCCCGCCGGGCAATCGGCTCGAGAAACTGACCGGCGACCGAGACGGCCAGCACAGTATCAGGATCAACGATCGGTTCCGGCTGTGCTTTCGCTGGATCGATGGTTACGCGTACGACGTGGAGATCACGGACTATCACGACTGAGTTGCACGGCGGTCTCGACGTTGAGCCCGCCCCGATGTGAGGCCGACATGAGCAAGAAGCTACCGCCGGTGCATCCCGGCGAAATTCTGCGCGAAGAGTTCCTCAAGCCGTTGAAGCTGAGCGCATATAAGGTTGCCAAGGATTTGAACATCCCGGCAAACCGAATCACCGGCATCATCAACGAGCAACGGGCCATTACGGCCGAGACTGCCGTGTTGCTCAGCCACTATTTCGGTACGAGTGCCGAGATGTGGATGAATCTGCAGGCGCGCTACGATCTGCGCATCGCTCAGCGCGCAGCTGCGACAGACCTGCGCAAGCTTCCTCGCCACGATACGGCTGCAGCCTGATCCGTCCAGAAACACACGAATCTCACACGCGCAACCGATGCCGCCGTCGCGCCACGGCGGGGCCGGCGTGGTACGCATCTTGCTTCTCATTCCCCGGGACAACCATGAGGTATCGCGATGCGTCCGTTGACCGGGATCCGGGCGTGGGTGAGAAGCCGATGGCACGCGCCCGCTCGCGGGTCGCGCCGCGCAGACGAAAGCGTTGGTCGCCTGCGTCCCCTGGCAGCCCGCAAGCCGTACCATCCGCGCAACGAAGACATCGAAGCGATGTTTCGTGCCTTCCGGGCAAGCTCCGTCGTCCCACCGCCCGATTGAAAAGCCTCGCCGTGCCAAGAACGGAGGCGCCCGTCGAAAGGCGTGTCCGCCTCCGTCGAGCACCGCATCCCAATCTTTGGAAACAATGCCTGTAAACCTTGCGTTCCTCCAAACCTGGGCCACGAGGACTGGTTGGGTTCCCGGTGGCACGCTACTTGCTGCGGATCACTTGCCCCTTTTGCAAACGGAGCCCAGCGTGGAGCTGAAACGCAGACTTAGCGACCGGAATCGCGACGGTGAAACCAACGCGGTGCTCGCGCGGCTTGCCGTTGCGCGCGGTGACAAAGTCAGTCACGATGTCCGTGTGCCGCAACCTCAGCCGACCAAGGAACCAAAGGGCGTGAGTCTGACCGCGAAGATCATGGTCGGTGCGCTCACCATCCTCCTTTTGATCTGGGTACTCGCAGAGCTCAGCAGCTGAGCCCGTCGAAACGAGAACGTCAGTCCGGATCCGCGCGGGCGGTCTCGGTTCCGGGACGCACGCAAGTTAAGAAAAATTCACAATCCCGCATGCATCCATACGGCATGCTGACGCATCTAAGTCAGTAGTCGATACATCGTTCGGTCATGGAGCTCCCGCTGCGGCACAACTCGGCTTCACCTCCCCAAAGGCAACCGCGGATGGCGCCCGGCGGGAGCTCCACTTCTCGAGATGCGATAGTCAACGACGACGGCTGCGCGAAGAATCGCGAGCAAAGAATCGCGAGCGGAGCTCGCTCCTACCCAATCGACCTAGGCGGCCTGCTCCTGTAGGAGCGAGCTTCGCTCGCGAATCGAAAAATCGCGAGCGGAGCTCGCTCCCACGGAAGAATCGCGGCCGGAGGCCGCTCCTACACGGGAGAAATAGTCGTGGGCAAGCTGCAACTGGTCACGCGCGGTTTCCGCGCGATTCACGATGCCGAGAAACGCCGCGTTGCCGGGTTGATCCTTCGCGTACCAGCTTAAGTGCTTGCGTGCAATGCGCACGCCTGCCGGCTCGCCATAGAACGCGTGCAACTGCGCGACATGCTCGAGCAGAATGCCGCAGACCTCGTCGACCGAGGGCTCCGGCAAGAGCGTGCCGGTATCGAGATAGTGCCTGATCTCGCGGAATACCCACGGCCGGCCTTGTGCGGCGCGACCGATCATGAGGCCATCGGCGCCGGTGCGGCGCAGCACTTCCGCGGCCTTCTGCGGCGAGCCGACGTCACCGTTTGCGAGCACCGGGATACCGACCGCCTGCTTGATCGCCGCGATCGTCTCGTATTCGGCCTCCCCCGTGTAGTACATGTCGCGCGTGCGGCCGTGCACGGCCAATGCGCAAATGCCGGCGGCCTCGGCGAGCTTCGCGATGCGCAGGCCGTTCCTGTTGTCGCGATTCCAGCCCGTGCGAATCTTGAGCGTCACGGGCACGTCGACGGCCGCAACGACGGCGCAGAGAATGCGGGCGACGAGCGCCTCGTCTTGCAGCAGCGCCGACCCCGCCCACATATTGCAGACCTTCTTGGCGGGACAGCCCATGTTGATGTCGATGATTTGCGCGCCATGCTCGACGTTGCAGCGCGCCGCGAAAGCCAACGCCTGTGGATCGGCACCGGCGATCTGCACGCCTATGGGATCGGACTCACCCGCATGATCGAGCCGATGCCGGCTCTTGCGCGTCCGCCACAGACGCGGATCGGAAGCCGTCATCTCGGAGACCGCGTAGCCTGCGCCTAGACGCCGGCACAAGAGGCGGAACGGCTTGTCCGTGACGCCCGCCATCGGCGCAAGCACCAGCGGCGGGTCGATACGGTGATTTCCGATCTGCATTACATCTCCCATTGTAGGAGCGAGCTTCGCTCGCGATCTTAGAAAAAATCGCGAGCAGAGCTCGCTCCTACAACAAAGAAAGCGTCAAAACGCGAGCGGATCGGGCCGGATCTGGAACTTGACGAGCTTGCCTAACGTGCCCTTGCCGCCCTCGGTATGCCAAATAAGGTGCGTGCCGTAGTTCGCGTAGAGTGCACGACCCTTCCAACCGGCCGACGGATCGTCGATGCGCCCGTCGAGGCCGCGGTGATAGAAGCCCAGCGGATACGGCACGCGCAGCTTCGTCCACCCGCCGGTCTCCCGATCGAGGGCGAGCAGAGCCTCGGAGTTCGAGCCGGTCGCAAACGGCGTGTCGGCGCCGAGCCCCGAGATGTTGTGCTGATCGACCCAATTGAAGTAATGGAAGTCAGCCGGGACGTCGGTGCCTTTGAACGTCGGCCCGTCGGTTCGGTACAGCGTCCACCCCTCCTCGCAGTGCGTGCCGGCGAGTGTTTCCGGCCCGTTCAAGACCGTGCAACGGCTCCGATCGAAGCTCGCGAGATGGCTGCTGCCCGCGAGCGCCGTCCAGACGATTCCATTGCTGTCGATGTCGATGCCCCGCGGATCGAAGCCGGGATCGGGCACTTGGTAGACTTCCGTGATGCACGTCTCGGGCGGGTTGCTGCCGCGGTCGACGTGCACGATATAGCCCGGGAACTGCTCCGACGCACCCCAAACCGAGCCGTCTACGGGGCTCGGGATCAGCGAATACAGGTTGTA
>DATCIQ010000285.1:0-12813 GCA_036507635.1 Gammaproteobacteria bacterium | reverse complement strand
GAAGAAGTTGTCGTCCCAGCTCACGCCGGTGCGCATCTGGAGCAGGTTCTTGAGCGTGAGCCCATCGTACGCCGTGCCGCGGAGCTCCTGCATGTAGCGCGTGACTGGATCGTCCACGGACGAGATGCTGCCGTCGGCAAGGGCTAATCCTACGAGAATGGAATTGAAGCTCTTGCCCATCGAATAGGACATGAAATGAGTATCGGGCGTTGCCCGGCTCAGATAGGACTCGTGAACGATTCGGCCGTGCTTGATGATCAGCAACGCATCGGTGAACGTCCCTTCGGCGAGATCCTCGGCCGCCAGCGAGCGGCCGTCGTGCTCGTAGGCGAAGTCGAGCGGCTGCAACTCAACCGGCAAGCTCCAAACGTTATCGCCAGCCTCGACGCGACTCGTGTCGAACATCAGCTCCGCGGTCCGGTTGGCCAGCGTGCTTACCGCGGGCTCGAACATGTGCAGCCGGTACTCGCGGAGCGCGTCGGAGACCTGCGCCTGAACGGCCGGCGCCGCGAGAAGCGGCAAGAGCAGTGCAACAACCCCAACGGCTCGCGCGGCCGCGGGACGTCCGCGCCTCGGCAATCCGGTCTTCGTCATGGGACGCCTGCCCGCTGGGCTTCCCGAACGATGGCGGCCCGATCTGCCGCCGTGAGCCAGCGCTCGGCTTCGAGCTCGGCCGCGCTCGCGCGCGCCTTGGCGAAATAATCGGCGTGACCGTCATACAGACGCTCGAGCTCGGATGCGTCAAACGCGTATTTGTAGCCTTGAAACATGCACTGAAATGCGCCCGTTTTGGCACCCACCCATCGGGCCGTGGGAACGTCCACGTATGGAGTGCGAACGCCGCCCTTCGCGTTGCCATGCTCGTCAGTGACGAACGTACGGTCCGGCTTGAAGGGATTGGCCGCGCGCGGCTTCAACTGGAGCGGCTCGGCTCGTGGCGCCGGAACGCCGTTGCGCACCCAATCGTCGAGGTTCCGCCAGGCCGCGTTCAACACGTAGCGAATCGGAAAATCCGACGGCTCCACGTTTCGGGGCTCGCAGTCGACGGCGGCCGCGGCATCCGATCGCCCCGTTGCTCTCCGCATGTCGGCATCGGACGGGAATGACTGCTGCTCCCATGGATCCGTGTGAGCGGCGCCGGCGACCTCGTAGCGACGGAATAGATCCGGCGCTGTGTCCGAATCGGGCCGCCGCGTCTCCACGTTCGTTCCCATGTCGCCTTCGGCGAAGATCTCGATGATCGGAACGCCGGCCGCGGCGGTGATCAGCCTCGGATCGCCCGCAGCGAAATCGCCTGCGCATTGATGGAGCGGGACCTGCCACGGCGGACTGCCGCTGTATAGGTACCCGTCGTACAGCGGCTTGCCGTCCGGACCCGTGACGACGCGGCCGAAGACGCTCGCGTAGGTTCTCGCATAGCCCGCCGTCTGCGATTGACCGGTCATGTACAGCCGGTCGGCCGGATTGCGGAGCGGATTCTCCGCCGTGCGGCTCTTGAGGAGCGCCCCGACCTGGCCCAACATGTCCCAGGCGAGGCCCGTCTCGTCTGCAGGCGTCGTGGGTTGCGACCAAGCGTTGATCTCCTCCGCTTCGCACGTCCGGTCCGACAGAGGGCGAGGCATCGACAACGCGCCGTAGCGTTGCGAGTCGAACCTTTTCAGCGCGCGGATCGTGTTCGGCTTGATTGTCACGCCTACCCACGCGAAGCCTTCGGCGATGAAGTGCTGATACGACTCGGCCCACATGATCGGCAAATCCACCGGCGATGACGGATTCAAAGCCTCCACGATCGCCGTGCCGTTGAACCGGCGGCCGGCCTTCGGCCGGCGAACGAGAATGCGCGTCGTATAGCCTCCGCGCGCGAGCGCCTTCGGACGCGAGCCGACGGGCCATTCGAAAACCCGCGCCTCTCCGCTGATCAGGTACTCCTCCTCGACGTAGCCGTGCTCGCTCAGATCGAGCGGCTCGTTCTGATGCGCTGCCGCGAGAAACGGGTGCGAGGTGGGCGTCGCGCGGAGCGGCCCGCTGATTCGCGGCAGCGCGGCCTCTTCCGCGCGCACCGCTGCGAGCGTCGGCGACGCGGCGAGCACGACGCACAACGCCGCCCCTGCGATCTCCGAGCCGCACCTGATCGCTTCACCGCACGCAGTCGGCCGCCTCCGTCGCGGCGAGACGGCCATCAACGACCGAAGAAGTAGTTGGCCTGAACACCCCAACGCGCGCCTCGCTCGAACCGCTTGCCGCCGGGGCCGTACAGGTGAATCTCGCTGTTCGACGCGCCAGGCGTGGTCGTGTTGAAGAATCCGGACTGAAGACCGCCCACCCAGGCCTCCTCATCCGTGATGTCCCTGCCATAGAGGGCAATCTCCCACTGCTCGCTAGGCGCCATGAACGAAACGCGAAGGTCGAAGCGATGCCTGCCTGGAATCGCACCCAGCGGGTCTTCCGGATAGCCCGCCGGCGGGACGAAGAATGACGGGGTGCCGGCATACCACGCCATGTTCATGCTCGCTCTGGCCGAGAACTCGCCGACCTGGAAGTTGACGGCCGGATGCAGGGCCGTTTGCCATTCTCCGCCGCCGAATAGTCGCCTGCCCGAGGCGTCAACCCGGCAGGTTCCCGGTGGATTGCCGGCGTTGATCCACTCGATGTTCTGAATCGTGTTGCACCCCGCGTCAGGATAATTGGTATACACGGCGTCGTTGTAACCCCCGCTGAAGCCCAGCGACCACCGGTCGTTGATCGCGAAACGCCCGTCGATCTCGATGCCTTGCGTCTGCACCGCGGCTGCGTTTCTGACCGAGAAGCCGGTGAACGGGCTGAAATTGAATTGCTGGAGATTCACGAAATCGGTATCGAACAACGCGATGTTGAGCTGCAGCCTGTCGGCAAAGAACGATTTCAGGCCCACCTCATACCCCTCCGCCTCTTCGGGCAAGAAGGTGAACGGATTCGGCGGACCGAGCAGCGGCGGGGGCGCGACGAAACCGCCGGCCTTGAACGCCTCGGCGTACTTCACGTAAAACATCATGTTGTCGGTCACGTCCCACTGAAAACCGACTTCCGGCAAAACGTCGTCCGACTGCACGTCGCCGACCGCCGAAGGGTTCGGATTGAATACGCGCGGCTCGAAGCGCGTCGCACCCGCGAGCAACACCGTCGAGCCAATCTGATAGATGCCGTGCTTGTCCGACTCCTGGTAACGCGCGCCGATGTTGAAACGGAAGGTATCCGTCACATTCCAGGTGCCGGTGAAAAACGCCGACGTCCAATCGGCCTCTTCCGTCAGTAGGCCGCCGTCGGAGAACGCGATGACTCCGGGAATCGGCGGGCCGAACGGGAAGTGGACATTGATCCCGAGGACTGTGTCAGTGGTTTGGTAATAGAGCCCGACCATCCACGCGAAGGTTTGATCCAGCGGAGACGTCAGCGTCAGTTCCTGCGCGACCTGCTCGAACTCCTCGTAGCGTTGATCGGTGAAGACGGCAAACTGGCTCTCGTCGGGGTCGAGCCAGTCCTCCTTGTCGATCGTGACACGTGACGTCGTCGAGGTGAGCGTGTTGTCCCCGATCTGCCAATTGAGAGTGCCGACGAAAATGTCCGCTTCGTTGTTCCGGCTTTGCGGGTGGTTGTATTCGTCGACTAGATCGAGGCCGCGTGGAATGGGCTGCATGGCCCCGAACAAAGCAGACCCGGGGACGATGTTGGTACCGAGATTCGCATTCGCGAAGTCGATCGCGTCCCACAAGTCCACCGTGCCGCCTGAATGGGTTTCCCGGTTGTAAACGCTCAGATCCACCAAGCCGAGCACGTTCTCCATCGTGCAGAGCGCCGGCACGCCGGGCAAGAACACACTGTTGGCGACGCTCGTCGCAAAGTCCAAGTCGCAGCGACCGAATTCCGTCGGCGTGCCGTTCTGGTAGCTGTCCTGGTGCTCGTACTTGAACGTGAAATCGAACCGGTCCGTGGGCTCCCAAACGGTCGTGATGCGGAAGGACTTGTTTTCCTGCGCGCCGATTTCCTGTCCCGTGAGGGTCTCCGTATAGCCCGCCTCGGGCAGATCGTAGTAGCGACCCGCGACGCGAATCCCGAACTTGTCCGTAATCGGGCCACCGAGGGCGGCCTCGAAACTGGTCTCCTCATCGGTTCCGTATTGCAGCATGACGGCGCCGTCGAACTCATCGCCTGGCTTGCGACTCACGGAATTAATCGCACCGGCCGTCGCGCTTTGTCCCGCAAACACCGGTTGCGGACCGCGCACGACCTCGATGCGTTCGAGGTCGAACAAGCCGCCGAGAACGAGGCTATCGCGGCCGTAATAGACGCCATCGGCGAATTGAGCCACGGCTTCCTCGAACGCCTCGTTGCGAGTATCGGTGCCTACGCCGCGAATGCTCATCGACTGACCTTGGAACCCATCGTTGATCCCCAGGTTCGGCAGAAACGCGGTGAGATCCTCCATGTCGGAGTAGCCGCCTTCCTGGATGAATGCGCCCGTCGCGACGGTCACCGAAATCGGCACGTCTTGAAGGCTCTCCTCGCGACGCGTTGCGGTAACGATGATCTCTTCCAGTCCTTGTCGTTGAGCGAGCACAGACTCTGCGACGCCGCATGACAAAGCGCCTAGGACGAAAGCCCCAAACAGTGTCTTCATCTCTCTTGTCCCCCTGATCTTTTGGCGATGCGTTGCCGAGATACAACGCCCTAAACGCCGAGCAGACCGACTCTGGTCACGACGAATTGCATTCTTGCCGCGTCCTTGCGGCAATAGCGGAAACCACCTAAAAGCAGGAGCGCGGAAGGGGAATTACGCAGTGAGCGAGCACCGCGATCGGAATTGCTTCGATTGGGACGGTGCTTAGGACCAGGATGCCGTTTTGAGCGTCGCTGACCCGGCGGAATTGAGCTCATGGAGCCTGGCAGCAAGGCGCGTGCGCGTCGTAATCTGCAGTTTCGAGAAGATCGACCGCATGTGATTCTCGACCGTGCGCACGCTGATGCTCAGGGCTTGAGCAACCTCCTTGTTGGTCAACCCCAACGTGACGGCGCCCGCCACCTCGAGCTCGCGCGCACTCAGCGGACCGTGGCGTTCCGCCATCCCGTGCAGCGCGGAATTGACGCCGCGGCATGCTCCACCGACGAGCACGTCATCATCATCGATACCTGCGCGTCCGTCGCAACGCTGACCGAGGCCGACCACGGGGCGAAACTGTGCCGCCTTGGCATGGAGCACGATGGACACCATTTTCGCCCTTGCGCGCTCGAGTCGATTGAACGGCAATGATTCTTCCGGGCGATGAAAGTTCAGAAGAAACGTTTGACCACTCGATGTGTCCTGGAAACAGAATCCAAGGTGATGGCAAAGTCCACTTGGCAACAGAAACTCGTTTCTGTATCGGCGGAAGTTCTCGCGATGCCGATCGAGCGGGCAAACATCGGCCGCCTTGTCGACGCCGACGGTTGCTTGCTCGCCCTCCCACTCGCCGCGTCTGAACTGGTCGGCGAATAAGGGTCTCCTAAACCGTTGCGCGAGCAACCGGCGGGCGGGATCCAGTTTGAAGTAACGTTCGCGGTAAGCGTCGTGGACGGACTCGGGAATGCCAAGACTGACGATCATCGTCAGCCGCGGGACGTCGGCCGACACCGAGAATACTCGAAAGACCGCCGTTTCCGCGCGAAGCAAAGAGGCCATGGGCTCGAGCAACCCGGCCGCGAGTCTTGCCCGGCTCGAAAAGAAGTCGATACGCCGGCAGAAGTCCCAGGTCTTTTCCAGCTCGTCCGCGGGTCTGGTCATTCGAAGCGCCCCCGGTTTCGCCCGTTATCCCCCTCGGCGGAGGCCGCCCGCCGGCCTCCGAGCGGCCGGTTGCCGCGCACGTGCAGACGATGCCATTGGACTATCGCCCGCGAGGTCAAGCTGCATCTCTGTCATGACCCAGTCGACGGGAAAGTTGACGGGAGACTTCGAGCAGTCGCGTCGAAACCGGCCCGTCTAACGTCGAGTCGAACGCGCTTTTATACCCGAGCGCAATCAACGCCAAAGCCATCGAATCGTTGCAATCGAAGACCGGAACGGCCATGCCGCTGATGCCTGGAATGAAATCGCTCGTGCGCGCGAGCCCCTCCCGACGCGTCCTCCGGATCCGCGGCTCCATCTCCTCGACCGCCACGGGGCTCAAGCCCAGACGACGATTGTCGGCAAGCTCCTTCTCGAGCAATCGGGCCGTCGTCTCCTCCGGGAGAAACGCGAGGAAGGCGCACCCCGTCGCGGAGCGCGTGAGCGGCATGACGGACCCGAGGCGAAGACTTGCCGAAACCGGCGTATCGGAACCGAACCAACGCACGATCGTCGCGCCCTGATTTCCCCAGACGGCAATCGCCACGGTCTGGCCGATGGCTTCCCCGAGATCCCTGAGAATCGGCGTCGCGAGCGTGACGGGCTCGATGCGTCCCAAAGCACTGAGCCCGAGCTGGAGCGCGAACGGCCCCAAATCGTATCGGCCCGTCTCGCGCTCCTGCTGGACGAGGCCCATGCGGACGAAGCTCACGAGATACCGATACGCTTTCGCGGGCACCATGTTCGCCGCGCCCGCGAGATCGCGCAGCATGAGGGAACGCGGCGCGGACGCGAGCGCTTCGAGAAGCCTGGCGCCCACTTCGATCGACTGAATCCCTTGCCGAGCTTTCTCTTGATGGAGGTTCACTGCACGGTCTCGTCTTGACGCGTTCGGACCGAAAAATTACGATATAGTTAATTCTATTCATATTTTATAATTAATTCTATTCATACTCAATGCTGGCGGGCTTGCGCGATGGCCTGGAAACTGCACATGAACGAGCAAGCCGGTAGCCGCGAGTTGGGCCACACGACGGGCGCACGGCGCGGCGCGCAGGTCCTGGCGAGGCTTCGCGACCAACGGCCGTCGCTCTGGTACCGGGGTGAGCCTGTCGAAGACGTCACCATTCACCCGGCGTTCAAGGGCGGCGTTCAAACGCTCGCGGAACTTTACGACCTGCAGTGGCAGGACCCTGAGGTTTCGCTCTGTGAGTCGCCGACGACCGGCCACAAGGTGGGGCGCTCGTTCATGATGCCGCGAACTCACGAGGAGTTGCAGAGCGTCAGCAAGGCCATGAAGGTCTGGGCGGACTACACGTGCGGAATGATGGGGCGCGTGCCCGACTACCTGAACCGGGCTATCACGGGCTACGCGGCCGGGGCGCCGTTCCTTGCCGAAGCCGATCCACGTTTTGGCGGCAACGCCGTTCGCTACCACGAGTATCTGCGCGAGAACGATTTGTGCCTCACGCACACCTTGATTCCGCCGCAAGCCAACCGCGCGGTGAGCCAGGCTCACCAAGCCGATCCGTTTCTCGCTGCGCGCGTCAAGGAGGAAACGGACGCGGGCATCGTGATCCGCGGCTGCCGCATGCTCGCGACGCTGCCCATCTCAGACGAGCTCATGGTGTTCCCGTCGACGCTGCTGAAAAACGGTGAGGAGGACGCGCCCTACGCCTTCGGGTTCGTGATCCCGAACGACGCGCCGGGGCTGCGATTCATTTGCCGTGAGAGCGTCGACTACGGGCGGTCTCACTTCGATCACCCCCTGGGCTCGCGTTTCGAGGAAATGGACGCCGTCGTGGTCTTCGACGATGTGTTCGTGCCGTGGGAGAACGTGTTTCTGTATCGCGACGTGGAACGGTGCAATCAGGCCTATGCGCGAACTGGCGCCGTCGCTCACATGTCGCACCAGGTCGTCGTGAAGAATATCGCGAAGTGCGAGTTCGTCCTCGGTCTCGCGTCCCTAATGGTCGACACGATCGGCGTAGAGAAGTTTCAGCACATCCAAGAGAAGCTCGCCGAGCTCTGGATCAATCTCGAGACCATGAAGGCGTTCCTGCGCGCCGCGGAGGTCGACGCGTCCCTCGACGAGTGGGGCGTGATGCGCCCGGCCTGGGCTCCGCTCGATGCGGCCAGGAACCTGTTTCCCCGTTTGTATCCCCGGATGGTAGAGATCATTCAGCAGATCGGCGCGAGCGGCTTGGTGGCGATGCCGACTGAGCGCGATCTGAAAGGCCCGTTGGTCGAGGACGTCAAGAAGTACTATCGAGCCGCGCGCGCGGAAGCGTTCGACCGAATTCCGTTGTTCCGTCTTGCATGGGATACGTCTCTGTCAGCTTTTGCGTCACGGCAGGTCCTTTACGAGCGGTTCTTCTTTGGAGACCCCGTCCGCATGGCGGGCGCTCTAGTGACCGGGCACGGCGTGGAGATCGGGCAGCTCGCAGAGAAAGTTCGCGAGCTCGTGAAATCGATGAAGGATGAAGCATTCTCGGATGCGTCATGACTCGTGACGGATGAGCCCGCGCATATCTTCTACGAGGGGTGACGCGTCGTGAATCCACAACGTCGCTTTCAATTGACCATCAACGGCCGGGCTGCGGAAGCGCCCGGCACATTCGACGTCATCAATCCCGCCAACGAGACGGTCGTGGCGGCTTGTCCCGAAGGCACGGTAGCGCTGCTGGACCAAGCCGTCGCGGCGGCGCGGGGGGCCTTCCCGGACTGGGCGGAGCTGCCGCACCGCGAACGCGCGGCCAAGCTCAGTTCGATCGCCGACCTCATCGAAGCCCACCAGCGGGAGCTCGCCGAGCTGATTACGCTCGAGCAGGGCAAGCCCCAGAACGGGCCCCGGCGCCAATTTCGAGGTCGGGGGCGGCGTCGCGTGGACCCGTGTGACGGCCGGGCTCGAGCTACCGGTTGAAGTCGTTCAGGATAACGAGGAGAGCCGAATCGAGCTGCACCGCAAGCCCGTAGGCGTCGTCGGATCGATCACGCCTTGGAACTGGCCGTTCCTCATTGCGGTGTGGCACATCATGCCGGCGCTCCAGGCAGGCTGCACGGTCGTGAGCAAGCCTTCGCCGTACACGCCGTTATCGACGCTGCGCCTCGTCGAGCTCATGAACGAGGTATTGCCGCCCGGCGTCGTCAACATCGTGACGGGGGACGCGGAGGTCGGAACGCGCATGAGCGAACACCCCGATATCGACAAAATCGTCTTCACGGGCTCCGTGAGCACCGGCAGGTCCGTGATGAGGAACGCCTCCGACTCGTTGAAACGGCTCACGCTCGAGCTCGGCGGAAACGACGCCGGCATCGTGTTGCCGAACACCGATATCGAGCCGCTCATTGAGAAGCTCTTTTGGGGGTGCTTCATCAACGCAGGCCAGACATGCGCCGCGCTGAAGCGTCTGTACGTGCACGAGGATCAATACGAGGCTGTCTGCCGGCGCTTCGCGGAGTACGTGTCTTCGATCCCCGTCGGCGACGGCATTCCGCTCAAGGAAACGGGAGACGTGCCGCCGGACATGCGCTATCTCGAATCCGCCGTCGTCGGCGATCTCCAAAACCTCTCGAAGGATGTTTCGCTCGCAGCGCGTAATGCGCTGCTCGAGATGATCGACTACATCGTAGGTACCTACGGGCTGACCCCTGAGCAGGCATACGTTGTGTCCAGCGTCGCCGTGGACTTGCGCATCGGGCAGCTCGTGGACGCACCTGGGCGTAACCGCCATTCTCCCACTGGATATCTTTGAGCCGCGGTGATTCGCGGCCGGTGGGGCGCTAGCCGCCAGAATCCATCCACCACCTGGCCGTCGCCGAGCGCCGAGTCCTCCGCGACCAGCGGCGACCAGTCCCAGCCCTGAAAGACGGGGTTGCCGTTCGCCGTGCGGACCGGAGGCACGAGCTCATTGGGCTGCCGCTCGAGCGACGGATAGTACGCGTCCTACGCGGTTTCGATCGTTGTAGCCCGCGAAGCCGGACGGAAAGAACGTGCCAGCGTGGCGAGGCCGCGGTACCGAGCGAGCGTGCGCCAGTCTTCAGCCGCCGGACGCCGAACTCCCGTTGCGGATGGCTTTCAAGACTTCGCGCGTCAAGTCCCAGCGATCGAAGCCCTGCTCGCCATAGTCGAGCCCCCGTCGAACGATCACCAGGTCGTGCGACGGTACGACGATCACGAATTGCCCGCGGTTGCCTGCGGTCGAATAGGCGTCCTTGGGTACGTCAGTTCGATCGTCCGGAACCAGCCACCATTGACCGCCGTAGTAATTGCCGTACTCGGCAAGTGACGGGGCCGGCCTTCGCACGAAATCGATCCACTCCTCGGAGATCAGCCGCTCGCCGTTCCAAACGCCGCCTTGCAGATACAGCAGCCCGAATCTCGCGAGGTCGCGGGCGTTCGCATAGATCTGGCTGCTGAAGATGAAATCACCGAATCGGTCCATGCCGACCAGCGTGTTGCGCATACCTATCCGATCGAACAGCGCGCGGCGCGGAAACTCGTGATACTCGTCCTCGCCGAGCGCGAGCTTCATCGCGTAGACGGCAAGCAACGTATCGTAGTTCTCGTAATCCCAATAGGTTCCAGGCTCCCGTATCAAGCCGCGGCGGCGCATCTGCTCGATGGAGCTCTCGCCTGCCCAGTACGACATGCCCGATCCGGTTGCATACTCGAGATCCGCGTTGTCGATCGGATACAGGCCGCTCGACATGTTGAGCACGTGCCTGAGCGTGATGGCCGATCGCGGATCGTGCTCCGATTCCGTGACTTCGGGAAACCAAGGAAACCCGAGCGGCTCGTCGAGAGACATACGCCCTTGATCCACGAGCATGCCGATCAGCGTCACCGCTATGCTCTTCGCGGTGGACCAAGTTCGCGTGCGCGTCGTCATCGTGACGCCGGGCGCGTACCGCTCGTGAACGATTCGGCCGTCGCGGACGACCAGGAGGCTCAGAGTGACCTGCTCCGGCGATTCACGCTCGAAGGCCCAATCCGACGCTGCGAGCAACGCATCCTCGTCGACGCCCGGCGGCAATGGCGCATCGTCGAGAAGATCGCCGGCGGGCCATGCAATAGCGGCCGGATCGCCGGCCGGCGGCGGCATGTCCAGGATCGGCAAGCCGTCGATGTCGTCGAACATCTGATCGGGCGCGAGCACGATGCAGCCGGTGCCCTCGCGAAACGCGGCCCGCATGACCGGCACACCGTCGGGCTTTCCGATTGCCACGGCGCGCCGCTCTCGATCGATCACATAATCGCCGCCGGCCGCCGTGCCGATCGGCTCCGCCAGGAAGGCCAACTCTTGCTCGAAAACCTGGTCCAGCGTTCGATTCGAAGTGAACAAGCCGTTGCACATGAGCACGGCTTGCTGGCCGCGCCGGATCATCTCGCGGTTCCACTTCCAGTAGTCGAACGGTGACTGTTGCTGCGCCGCGGCCGGAATCGGCAACGCGAGCGCGCCGGAGATCACCGCGACGGCGGCGAAGGCCGCCATACGGAGAGCGCCGGAGGCACGGTTCATCGGTCTGCTGCCATTATTCATGTGCTTCTCCTTGTGCCGATCGACGTGGCGTTGCTGTTCGATGATGGTGATATACATGTTACCTTCCTCGAGGCGCATCTGCGGTATCCGGTCCGCCTCGATCACGTGCATCCGGCGCGTCCATGGAATCGCCGCGAAGTACTCCGCCGCCTCGCGCATCTCCTCGTCGGTCATCTTTGGCCAGCGCAACCATCGTGAAGGATGAGTCAGTACATAGGTGTTTTACGCTATTGTGGCGCCGATCGAAGGTCGTCCTATTCTGCGGGTCCGGTATCACGAGGCGCGGGTCGTCACCTCACCGCTCCAGTGTCGGCAGGTAGGAATGTCTGAGCAGTCGAGACGCGAATTCGTCACCATGGGACTCGCGACCGCGGGCGCCGCGTGGGCCGGGTTGCCGGCTGCGGCACAGGAGCCGGACGAGCTTTCGGAGCTCGCGGCCCTGACCTTGAAGCAAGCCTCCGATCTCGTTCGCCGCCGCGATGTCTCGCCCGTCGAGCTGACCGAGGCGTGCTTGAATCGCATCGATGCCTACAACCTCGCGCTAGGCGCATTCATCACCGTTGCCCGAGAGGACGCGCTGCGCGCGGCTCGGCGGCTCGAAGCGGAGCAAGCGAGGCGCAATTTCAGGGGACCGTTGCACGGCATTCCCGTCGCGCTCAAGGACAACATCGACACGGCCGGTATCTTGACGACGGGCGGGAGCGCGCTTTTCGCGGATCGTGTACCCGCCGAGGACGCCTTCGTCGTCGCGCGCCTCAAAGCGGCGGGCGCGATCGTCATCGGCAAGCTGAACCTTCACGAGCTCGCGCTCGGCGGAACGAGCGCCGTCAACCACGTCGGACCGGTGCACAATCCGTGGGCGTTCGACCGCCATCCCGGCGGTTCCTCGGGAGGCAACGCCGCGGCCATCGCCGCGGAGCTATGCTTCGGGAGCCTCGGAACCGATACGGGCGGCTCGATCCGCATTCCGGCGTCGTATTGCGGCATCGTAGGTCTCAAGCCCACGAACGGCCGCGTAAGCAACCGGGGAGTCATCCCCAACTCTTGGACTTTCGATACAGTCGGTCCCATGACGAGGACGGTCGAAGACGCGGCGTTGATGCTCGAAGTCGTCGCCGGGTACGACGAGCGGGACCCGTCTTCGGTCGATGTTCCCGCCGCGCGTTACAGTGGCGCGATTGGCCGGGCGACGACAAGCCTGCGGCTCGGCGTTCCGCGAACGCCTTTCTTCGACGACCTCGAGCCCGAGGTCGCGACGGCAGTGGAGACGGCGCTCGGTGTGCTTCGAGCGCTCACGGCGGAGCTGCGAGAGGTGGAAGTGCCACCGTCGCCGGGGCTCGGAATCGCGAGCGCGGAAATCTACGCGTACCACGCGCCGTGGATCGCGGAGTCGCCGGAGTCGTACCAGGCGCCCACTCGCCGCATCGTCGCGGCGGG
>DATCIQ010000284.1:0-10156 GCA_036507635.1 Gammaproteobacteria bacterium | reverse complement strand
TGCTCCACGGCGGCCCGAAAAGCTTCGTGCAGCGCTTCCTCGGCGAGGTCGAAATCACGCAGGACGCGAATCAAGGTCGCGAGGACCCGGCGCGACTCTGCGCGGTAAACGGCGGCGACGATCTCGCTCACGTCGGGGGCGATTTTCTGGGCCATGACTCGCATTTTGCACCATAGTCGTTCCGCCGGCCCCCGAATCGACACGCGCTATCGTTGCGATCCTGCCTCCTTCGTAGGAGCGAGCTTCGCTCGCGATTCTTTACGCTTTCCACCGGCTGTCCCTCGTGGCAGACGGTCGCCTTCGAGCCCCTCTACGACCAGCCCGGCACGATGACTGTCAGCGCGCGACAGACGGCGGAAAGAACAAGAATCGCGAGCGAAGCTCGCTCCTACGATGCAGACGGGTCTAGGGACGCGAGCAGCGCGCGGGCGCGCTTGACGACCGGCACGTCGATGACGCGGCCGTCGAGCGACGTCGAGCCGCGCCCCTGCCGCTCGGCCTCCTCGAACGCTGCAACCACGCGCCGCGCGTGGTCGATCTCCGCCGCGGAGGGCGAGAAGCACTCATTGATCGTCGCGATCTGATCGGGGTGAATCGCGAACCGTCCCTTGAAGCCGAGATGCCTTGCGGATAACGAGGTCGAGCGTAGGCCGTCGAGATCGCGAAACTTGAAGTACGGCGTGTCGAGCGCGGCGACGCGGGCGGCGCGCGCGGCCGTGCAGAGCGTCGCGCGCGCGAAGCCAAGCTGCGACTCGTCGTCGCGGCGCTCTACACTTAAGTCATGCGTATAGTCTTCGGCGCCGAACGCGGCGCCGACGACACGCGCGCTCGCCGTGCAGATCTCGTAACAATGGACGATCGCGCGGGCCGTCTCGATCCACGGGATGAGCTTCAGGCCGCCGGCCGCGAGACCGGCGCGGCGCTCGAGCTTCGTCATGAGATTCGAGATCGCGCTCAAGTCGCCGGCGTCGTCGATCTTGCCGACCGAGATACCGAAGATATGCGGTCCGACGACCGCCTCGAGATCTTGCTCGATCCAGCCGGTCGCGAGCGAATTGACGCGCGGGACCACGAGCGCGTGGCCGGCCGCGAGCCGCGGCAGAGAGGCCGCGACGGTCGCGCGCGCGTTCGCCTTCTCGGCATCGGGCACCGAGTCTTCCATGTCGGGCAGGACGACGTCGGCGTTGACGTGCTCGGCTTTCGCGAGCATGCCGGCTTTGTTGCCGGGGACAAACAAAAGGCTCCGCAAGCGGGTCATGGCGAGTCACGTCCCGGAGGTTCGAAAGTCAGCACCATTTTGCCGAAATGGGCGCTCGCTTCCATTGTCCTGTGCGCATCGGCCACGGCTTCGATCGGATACACCGCGTGGATGATGGGCGCGATCTGCCCCGACGCGAAGAGCGGCATCACGTTCCGCTCGAACGCGGCGATGATCGCCGCCTTCTCCGCGATCGGGCGCGGCCGGAGCACCGAACCCAGGATCGCCTGCCGCTTGACCATGAGTCTGCCGAGATCGAGCGTCGCTTCGCGCCCCCCCATCGTTGCGATGACGGCGAGCCGGCCATTTACGGCGAGTGCCTTGAGGTTCGGCGCGAGATACGAGGCGCCCACGTGATCGAGGATGACGTCGACCCCGCGCTCGCCCGTGGCGGCCAATACGACCGCCGCGAAGTCCTCGCTTGTGTAATCGATGACGCGGTGCACCCCTAGGGCCGCCACGCGCGCGACCTTCGCGGGCGAGGCCGTGGCGAAAATGGGTCCCGTCGGGTTCAGCGCTTTACAGAGCTGGATCGCCGCGGTTCCGACGCCTCCACCGCCGCCATGGATCAACACCGATTCGCCGGGGGCAAGGCGCGCGCCCAGGAACAGGTTCATGTAGGCCGTGATATACGTTTCCGAGACGCAGGCGGCTTGCGCGAAGCTCATCGTCGCGGGCTTGCGCAGCACGTGACCGGCATGTGCGGTCGCAAGCTCCGCATATCCGCCGCCGCCGACGAGCGCGAGCACGGCCTCGCCGACCGAGAAACCATGCACGCCGGAACCGAGCTCTGCGATCGTGCCCGCGATCTCGAGACCGAGGATGTCCGATTCACCGGCCGGAGGCGGATACCGGCCCTGGCGCTGGAGGATGTCGGGACGATTGACGGAGCTTGCGGCGACCTGGATCAGAACTTGCCCCGGTCCCGGGGCCGGCGGCGCCACGTCGCCGATCTTCAAGACCTCGGGTCCGCCGAAGGCTTCGAGCACGACTGCTTTCACGCGTGACCTTTCGCTTCTTTCGCTTTGCCGCGCCGTCGCTATTGTTGTACCCCGAGCATGTCCTTACTATACCCGCCCCGGAAAGAGGGGATCGTATCGTGCGCAAGCTAGACATCTTCAACCACATTTGGCCGAAGGCCTTTCACGCGCGTCTGACCGAGCTCAGCCCGATTCGCGACATCACGATGCGCAGCAACGACGTGCCGATGATGGTCGATCTCGACGAGCGGTTCCGCGTCATGGATATGTTCGAGGACTATCAGCAAGTGCTGTCGCTCGCCTCGCCGCCGCTCGAGATCATGGGGCCGCCCGCCGTGGCGCGCGAGCTCGCCGTGATTGCGAACGACGGGATGGCGGAGCTTGTCGACAAGTATCCCGGCCGTTTCCCCGCGTTCATTGCGCAGTTGCCTATGAACGACGTCGACGCCGCCCTCGCCGAAGCCGAGCGCGCCATCGACGAGCTCGGCGCCGTCGGTATTCAAATCTATACGAACGTCGCCGGCAGGCCGCTCGACGAGCCGGAGTTTCGGCCGCTGTTCAAGCGCATGGTCGAATACGACAAGCCGATCTGGGTACACCCCTCGCGCGGCGCGCAAAGCGCCGACTATTTGACCGAAGACCGCTCGAAGTACGAAATCTGGTGGACGTTCGGCTGGCCGTATGAGACGAGTGTGTTTCTCGCGCGTCTCGTGTTCTCGAAGATGATGGACGAGATGCCGACGCTCAAGATCATCACGCATCACGCGGGTGGCATGGTGCCGTTTTTCGAGATGCGCGTCGGGCCCGGGTGGGATCAGCTTGGCGCGCGCACGAGCGGCATCGACTACAAGTCCTTGCTCAAGGAGCTCAAGCGCCGGCCGGTCGACTATTTCCATGATTTCTACGCCGATACGTCCACCTTCGGCTCGAAGCCGGCGCTCGATTGCGCGCTCGCGTTTTTCGGCATCGACAAGATGCTGTTCTCCTCGGACGCGCCGTTCGATCCGGAGCGCGGGCCGATGTACATCCGCGAGACGATCAAGTGCATCGAAAGCATGGATCTTTCGAAGAAGGATCGACAGAAGATGTTTCACGGCAACGCCGAGGCGTTGCTCCACTTGGAGCCCTGGTAGAGAACGACCGTGTTCGAATCCTTACAGTCGCTGCCTGCCGACGCGATCCTGGGCATCATGGCGCTGTTTCGAGCCGACGAGGATCCTCGCAAGGTCGACTTGAGCGTCGGCGTCTATCAGGACGAAGCGGGCCGCACGCCGGTGCTCGAGTGCGTCAAGCGCGCCGAGCGCGAAATGCTCGCCGAGCAAAGCACCAAGACGTACGTCGCAATCGCGGGCAACGCGGGATTCAACCGCGGGAGCGAGCAGCTTCTGTACGGCAAGGGCCACCCGGCGCTCGGCGACGGCCGAGTCGCGACGGTGCAGGCGCCCGGCGGCAGCGGCGCGGTGAGCGTCGCCGGCCATCTCATGGCACGCGCGCGGCCCGGCACGAAAATCTACTTGAGCGACCCCTCATGGCCGAATCATTTGCCGTTGCTGAGGCTCGCGGGGCTTGAGCTCGAGCAATATCCGTACTACGACTACGCCCTGCACCGCGTCGACTTCGACAGAATGCTCGCGGCGCTCAAGAAAATCTCGGCCGGTGACAGCGCGCTTCTGCACGGCTGCTGCCACAACCCGAGCGGCGCGGACTTGACCCAAGAGCAATGGCGCGCAGTCACCGACGTCTGCGAGCGCCGCGGTATCGTGCCGTTCATCGATATCGCCTACCAGGGCTTGAGCGAGGGCATCGAGGAAGACGCCTACGCCGTCCGGCTCATGACCGAGCGCTTGCCGGAGGTCGTCGTCGTGTCTTCGTGCTCGAAGAACCTGGGGCTCTATCGAGAACGAGTGGGCACGGTCAGCATCGTGTCGCGCACGCGGCAAGAGCGCGACCTCGTGCAGAGCAACCTCGCGAACGTAGCGCGGAGCATCTACTCGATGCCGCCTGATCACGGCGCCGCCATCGTCGAGCGCGTGTTGCACACGCCGGCGCTCCGAGCCCTTTGGGAAGAGGAGCTCGCGGCGATGCGTGCGCGTTTGAACGGTCAGCGGCGTCTGTTCGTCGAGCAGCTCGCGGCGCGCAACGTGCCGAGGGACTTCTCGTTCATCGCGAAGGAGCGCGGCCTGTTTTCGTTTCTCGGCATCACCAAAGCTCAAGTCGTGAGGCTGCGCGAGCAGTACCACGTCTACATGGTCGAATCGAGCCGCATCAATCTCGCCGGCATCAACAAGAGCAACGCGGCATACGTGGCCGATTCGATCGCCGCGGTCCTTAAAATGTAGGAGCGAGCTTCGCTCGCGATCTTGAACCATTCGCGATCTTGAACCATTCGCGAGCGAAGCTCGCTCCTACATGGTCCCGACCGGCTTGACCGGCCAGTGCTCGAGCGTGCGCACCCATTCATTCAAGAACAAGCTCGCTTGGGGTAGCTCGATCGTGTCGGGGAAGAAGCTCGCGCTCAAATAGCAGTGCGCGGCGATGCGTGCCGATTCCTCGCCGTTCACGTTCTTGACCGCGACTACGCGGCGCACCGCGCCTACACCTAAGCTCGCACGTTGACCTGCGGCCAACGGCGTCGGCAATGCAATGAGGCTCCCGCTCAGGCCATGGTGATACAGCACGATCGCAATGTCGTCGAGGGGCTCGTTACGTGCAGCGGTCGGCGAATGCCCGAGCAACGCCGTGAGCTCTGCGTTGATCGTCGCGAACGGCTGGTCGCGCGCTTCGTGCAGCAGTGTGCTGACAGTCGTCCCATCGGCCGCCGCCACGGACAAACCGAGATCGGCCGGACTGTCCTCGGGACGGACGCCGTGCAGGAGGCTGAGCGCACCCGAGCAGGCGACGGCGAAATAGCTCGTCAGCACGACGTCTTGACCTTGCTCGCGCAGGAGCTTCAGGTTCGCTAGCACGCGCCCCAAGTCGCACTCGAAGAGCATCGTGACCGGAATGCCGCGCCGCCGCGTGGCAAGGTCTATTGACGCGGCGGATGCACCTCGCCGCTCGTCCGCCGGCGGAGCCTGCTCCGGCGGAAACGCCCGCGCCGAAGGCGGCGGCTCAGGTTCCGGTGTTGACGTCCGCCCGCCGATGAGGGCCATGACATCGGCGATGCGGATGCGGCCGTGCGGGCCGCTGCCATGAATCCCCGTGACGTCGAGCTCGTACTGCCGCACGAGTCGCCGCACGGACGGGCTCAACGCGTCAGCGCCGGCGCCGTCTTCTTCCGTCTCAATGTCGGAATCGGACATGCGGCTATCCCTGGCAAGCGTGATTCGAACGGGCAACGACAAGCATCGCCAGACTCGGTGTGGAATTCAAGCGCTTGTTAGAATGCAGCAGTGAATCTCCTCTCGCCTCCGTACGACCGGCTCCTCATGCCGGTATACGCTCCCTCGTTTCTCAACGCGCTGAGCCAAATGGCTCTGCTGATACTGCTGCCGCTTTACATCCTCGAGCTTGGGCACGGCGCCGCATTTGCGGCCGCCGTAATCGGGATGCGCGGAATCGGCGTGCTGCTGTTCGATGTGCCGGCCGGCGTGCTCGTTGCACGCTTCGGCGACAAGCCCGTCCTCGTCGGCGGACTCGCATCGATACTCACGGGCACCGTCCTGCTCGCTGCGACGACGCACCCGTGGCTGCTCATGCTCGCTGCGTTGCTCCTCGGCCTCGGCTTCTCGGCATGGACGTTGGGACGTCAGTCCTACGTTGCCGACACTTGCGCAACTCACGAGATCGGACGCGCGATCGCCGTCATGGCGGGGTTGCAGCGCGCCGGCATGTTCGTGGGCCCCGTCGCCGGCGGCGTGCTGGCGGGCTACGCCGGCTACCCCGTGACTTTCCTCGTCGGCGCCGCTATTGCGCTCACCGCCGGCATCCTCGTGCTCATATTCGCCGAGAACGTGACGCCTACTGCCGGGCAAGACGCCGGTTTCGGCGGCACGGCCGCGGTGCTGCGCTCGCACGGCAGGATATTCGCGACTGCCGGCGTCGCCGCTTTCTCGCTGCAACTCATGCGCGCGACGCGTGAAGTGCTCGTGCCGTTGTTCGGCGCGTCCGTCGGCTTGAGCGTCACGCAGATCGGGCTCATCTACTCGCTTTCCTCGGCCGTCGACATGTCCTTGTTCTATCCCGTCGGTATTTGGGTCGACCGGCACGGGCGCAAATGGAACGCCGTCTCGAGCACGCTGTCGTTCGCGATCGCGCTTGCGCTGCTGCCTTGGGTCGCAGGTTACTACTCGCTGCTCGCGGTCGCGTTGCTGCTCGGCATCGCGAACGGGCTCGGCACGGGCATCGTCATGATCATGGGCGCGGATATCTCGCGCGAAACCGAGCATCGCGGACAGTTTTTGGGTGTATGGCGGCTGATCGGCGACGCCGGCATGAGCGTCGCGCCGCTCGCGACGGGTGCGCTCGTCAATATTGCGAGCCTCGCGGCCGCGAGCTTGAGCGTCGCGGCCGTGGGATTCGTCGGCGCCGTAATGATGATGACGCTCGTGCCGGAGACGTTGCGCCGCGAGTAGCGCGAGAATTGGTAAACTGTCCCCATGCAGACGTCGATTCGATCTTTCCTCATGCGCGGCGGCAGCTCGAAAGGGCTGTATTTTCTCGCCGGCGACCTGCCCGCGGACGTGGCGGCCCGCGATCGCGTGCTCGTCGCGGCGATGGGCGCGGATGCGCGCCAAATCGACGGCGCCGGAGGCGCGCACCCGCTCACGAGCAAAGTCGCCATCGTGAGCTTGTCCAAAGAGGATGAAGCCGACATCGATTACCTGTTCGCACAGATCGTCGTCGGCGAAGGGCGCGTCGATACGACGCCGAACTGCGGCAACATGCTCGCGGCCGTCGGCCCGTTCGCGCTCGAGACCGGCCTCATCGCAGTGCAAGGCGATGCGACGTCGGTCAAGGTGCGCATGCGAAACACCGGCAACCTTTGCGAGCTCATCATGCAGACGCCGAACGGAGCGATCGAGTACGAAGGCGATGCGCACATAGACGGTGTGCCCGGGACGGCGGCGCCGATCATCTGCAACTACCTCGACGTCGCCGGATCGGTGTGCGGCTCGTTGCTCCCGACCGGCAACGTCATCGACGAAGTCGGCGGCATCCAAGTGACCTGCGTCGATAACGGCATGCCCGTCGTCGTGCTGCGTGCCGCGGATTTCGGCATCACGGGCTACGAGTCGCCCCGAGAGCTCGATGCGAACACGGAGCTCAAGCAGCGACTCGAGTCCGTGCGTTTGGCCATCGGCCCGCGCATGAACCTCGGCGACGTCAAACAGAAAGTGGTGCCGAAGATGAGCTTGATCTCCCCGGCACGCGCGGGAGGTCACGTGAATACGCGCACGTTCATTCCCCACGATTGCCATGCGGCCATCGGCGTGCTCGGCGCCGTTTCGGTCGCGACGGCTTGCATCCTGCCGGGCTCTGTCGCGGCCGGTATCGCCGAGATTCCACCCGGCAAGGTCAAGCACATGTCCGTCGAGCACCCTTCGGGCGAGTTTTCGGTGACGCTCGAGACCGGCGGCACCCCTGAGCGGCCGACGGTGCTCAAGGCGGGGTTGGTGCGCACCGCGCGGCTCATCATGAAAGGCGAGGTGCAAATCCCGTCGGCGGCGTGGCGGGGCGCGGATTGAGCGGCCGCGACGTGGCACGCCGCCGCGTCCGGCCGCATAATGGTTTGCAGGCTCTGAGGTGCCGTGCCATGAGCATCCGCAAGACCGGCCTGACCGCTTTGCTGCTCGGTTTGCTATGTCACGGGAACGTGAACGCGCAGTTCTCGGGGCTCGTCAACCTGCCGCAGAACGACTTCGTTTGGCGATGGGGCGACACGGAGGAGGTTTCCGGTGCGCGTCGCACCGAGGATTTTGCCGCGAGCGGCGTCGAAGCGAGTTTCCGCTGCGATCTGAAAGGCCGGCTCAGCCCGAGCAGCCGGATGACTGAAGTGGATGTCCGCCAGCTCGAAAACGAGCTCCAGGGGAGCTTGTACTTCATTCAGGCCGCCGCCTATGCCATGAACGAGCTCGATCTAGCACGCAACCTCGATTGGGCGGAGCTCGATTGCGTCAAGCCGCAGGCGACCGAACGCGACCCAGAGGAGACTCAAGAGAAAGTCGATCGGGCGCGCGAGAAAGCCGTGCAGGAAATGCTCGAGCGCCGCGAGCGACGCGAACGCCGCGAGTCACGCGACGGCGAATAATCGATAGATGTAGGAGCGGCCTCCGGCCGCGATTAAGGAATCGCGGCGAGACGCCGCTCCCACAAGAGACGCCGCTCCCACAAGAGACGCCGCTCTTACAATGTTTTCGCGACGCTCACGACCTCGGGCTCCATGTAGCCTTTCAAGCCGAGCACCGAATACTGGCGCCCGTAACCGGACTCTTTGGCGCCGCCAAACGGCACGAAGGCGGACGTCGCACGGTGCTGATTGACCCAAGCCGTGCCGACCTCGAGCTTCGCCGCAATCTCGGCGCCGCGATCGACATCGCTCGTCCATACCGAGCCGCTCAAGCCGTAGCGGGTGTCGTTGGCCCGCGCGAGCGCGTCATCGAGATCCTTGAACTTGAGGATCGGCACGATCGGACCGAACTGTTCCTCGCGCACGAGCCGGCTGTCCTCGGAGATGTCCGTCACGAGCGTCGGCGGCAGGAAATAGCCCGGGCCTTTCGGCACTTCGCCGCCCGTCAGGATCTTCGCGCCGCGGCGCTTCGTATCCTCGAGGATGCCGACCACCTTGTCGTACTGCATCTTGTTCTGAATGGGCCCGAGCTCGGTCTTGGGATCGAGGCCGTCGCCGACGACGGCCTTCTTCGCCTCCGCGACGAGCGCTTCGCAGAGCGCGTCATACACTTTCTCATGTGCATAGATGCGCTTGATCGCCATGCAGACTTGGCCGCTGTTGACGAACGACGCGAAGAACACCTTCTTTGCGATCGCTTTAGGGTCGACGTCATCCATTATGATCGCCGGATCGTTGCCGCCGAGCTCGAGCGTGACGCGCTTGAGCGTGGCCGCGGCGCTCGCGAGAACCTTCTTGCCGGTGGCAACCGAGCCGGTGAACGAGATCTTGTCGATGTCCGCATGCTCGGTCATCCACCGCCCGAGCTCGTCGCCGCCCGCGAGCACGTTGACGACGCCCGCGGGGAATATGTCCTTCATGAGCTCGCCGATCTTGAGTGTCGTGAGCGGTGTATACGGCGAGGGCTTGAGCACGACCGTGTTGCCCGTGTAGAGCGCCGACACGAGCGGCCCGAGCGCCAAATTCACGGGTGCGTTCCACGGCGTGATGATGCCGACGACGCCGAGCGGGCGGTAACGAAGCTCGATGTGCTGCTGGTCGTTGTCGACGAGCGTCTCGATGGGGATCTTGATGCCGACTAAGCCGTCCGACTGGGCCGCGCCACGATCGATCTCGGCGACGGATTGCGCGAGCGGCTTGCCCTGCTCGCGCGTGAGAAGGTCGGCGAGCGCATCTTGGTTGTCGCGCAACGCTTGCGAGAGTTTTTTGACGAGCGCGGCCCGGTGCTCGTACGACGTCGTTCTCCAAGTCGCGAACGCGCGCTTCGCGCCGGCTACCGCCGCATCGAGCTCGGCGCGGCCCGCGGCGGGGCAGCGTGCGAAGACGGTAGCGTACGCCGGGTTGATGACATCGAGACGTTGCGAGCTTCCGCGTAGCTCACCGTCGATGAGCAAAGAAAAATCGGTTCGCAAACGTAGTTGATCGGCAGGTTGGGCCATTGCCTTGGTCTCCACGAGGTTCGCGGCACGCGGCCACTGTGTTAACCTTGATCGTGGGAAAGATCATACACGATCGAGCCCGAGACGGGCGTCCCGACTCAGTTTCGTAACGAAGTCTGTCGAGCGGCGC
>DATCIQ010000283.1:0-5597 GCA_036507635.1 Gammaproteobacteria bacterium | reverse complement strand
TGCTCCACGGCGGCCCGAAAAGCTTCGTGCAGCGCTTCCTCGGCGAGGTCGAAATCACGCAGGACGCGAATCAAGGTCGCGAGGACCCGGCGCGACTCTGCGCGGTAAACGGCGGCGACGATCTCGCTCACGTCGGGGGCGGCTTTCTCGGCCATGGCTCGCATGATGCCCCATAGTCGTTCGGCGGTGGGCGAAATCGACGACATTACCTATTCGTAATGCCGCATCATCGATTTGCGCGAATGCTTTCTCGCGAGGCCGGCGTCTAATCGTTCGAGCACTGGAATTGCGAGAGGTCTTATGAATCCCGAGCCCATGGACAGGGTATCTGATGCTTCCTCGTACGTTTACTCCCCGCGCATAGCGACCGCGGCACCCGACCGGCCGCAGAGGGCCGAGCTCATCGTTCATTCGCGCTGGTCGTCGCGACGCGCAGACGTTGAAGCATTCGTCCGCGCGGCGTTTCACCGGCATTTCGGCGCGGAGCTAAGGCACTTCATGCCGACGTTGCTCGCGACGTACGAGCCGAACGGCGACGTCCGCGCCGCGGTCGGAATCCGCAGTGCCGCCATCGAAAGACTGTTTCTCGAGACGTACACGCGCCGGCCGATCGAAGACACGATTGCCGCCAGGCTCGGCGCTCACGTTCCGCGCACGCGTATAGTCGAGGTCGGGAGCCTGGCCTGCCGCAACGGCCGCGCCGCGATGGAGATCGTGATTGCCCTCGTTCCTTGGCTCCTTCATGCGGGCTTTTCTTGGGTGACATTCACGGGTGCCGATACCGTTCTCAACGTCTTCAAACGCCTCAAGCTCGAGCCGCAGGCTCTGTGCGTCGCGGATAAGACGTTGCTCGGCGACGCGCAATACGAGTGGGGCTCCTACTACGACCATGAGCCGGTCGTCATGGCGGGCCGCCTCGCCGACGGCCTCGACGTCCTCGACTCGATCTCGAGAGCTCGGTAGTGCGTCTTGTGGACGCGCGCGATCGCGGAGCCGTCACCGGTTGGAGGCACTTGCGTGCAATCCTGCTGCTCCCCGTCACGAACACGATCATGATCCCGGCGCTCATTATCGCTTGGACAAAGGATGCCGACCTCGCGTGGCTGACGATGCCGCACGCGCGCGACGTGCTCGGAGGCGTGGGCGGCGTAGCGCTGCTCGGAGTCGGGGTCGTTCTCGTGTATCGCGCCATCGGCCTCATAGCGTGCATCGGCGAGGGCACTCTGGCGCCTTGGGATCCGGCCCGCGTGCTCATCACCGAAGGCGTCTATCGCCACGTGCGCAATCCCATGAAGACGGGCCTGTTCATGATTCTCTGTGCCGAGTGCGTGCTGCTCAATTCGCTCGCGCTAACCGGCTGGCTCGTGCTCTTCATGCTCGTCAACATGATTTACATCCGCGCTTCCGAGGAGCCTGGCCTGCGCGCCCGCTTCGGGAACGCCTACGACGCGTACTGTGCGAGCGTGCCCCGATGGTTGCCGCGCTTGCGGGCGTGGATGCCCGAAAGGGCTGCGCAACGAGGAGCTGTCCCATGAGGTCCGTGCTCGACGCGCTGCGCCACCGCGCGGCCGCGAGGCCGAGCGCGCTTGCGCTGCGGAGCGCTCATGCGGACTTGAGTTACGGCGGGCTGCTTGAACGGGCGCTCGCGATAAGCGAGGTCATCCGACGGCGCGGCATTCGCGTTCTCGCGCTCGCTGCCGACAACGGCCCCGAGTGGGTGGCGGTCGATTTCGCGGCACAGCTTGCCGGGGCTGTATTGGTTCCGCTCCCGGCCTTTTTTTCGCCGGATCAGATCAAGCACGTCATCACGGACAGCGGCGCGCAAGCCGTGGTTGTCGACGCGGTGGGCGGCCGCGGGTTTCCCCACGCGGCGCTTGATCGCATGGAGCCCATCGGCGCAGAGCTCGAGATCGCAATGATTCGAGGCGCAGTGCGCATTCACGAGCTGCCTGCGCACACGGCGAAGATCAGCTATACCTCGGGCACCACGGGTCGTCCGAAAGGCGTCTGCCTTTCACAGCCCGCGATGGATCGCGTGGCGCATTCGTTGTGCGTTGCCACGCAAGAGCTGCGGATCGGCAGGCACCTGTGCGTATTGCCGCTCGCAACGCTGCTCGAGAACATTGCCGGGATCTACGCGCCGCTGTTGCAGGGCGCCGAAATCGTGCTGCCGCGGATGCCCGACGTCGGCTACGAAGGCGCCGCTGCGCTTAAGGTATCCGGCCTGCTCCGCGCGTTACGCGCGCATGCGCCGCAAAGCGTGATTCTCTTGCCGCAAATGCTCGCCGGTGTCGTCGTCGCGCTCGAGCAGGGCGCGCCGCGACCGGCGTCGTTGCGCTTTGCCGCGGTCGGCGGCGGCTTCGTCGCTGCTTCGCTGCTCGAGCGCGCGGAGCGTCTCGACCTGCCCATTTTTGAAGGCTATGGGTTGACCGAGTGCGCTTCCGTCATCGCGCTCAACGCTCCCGGCGCGCGTCGCCTTGGCAGTGTCGGACGGCCGCTGCCGCACGCTGCGATCCGCATCGGCGCGGACGCTGAGATCTTCGTCTCGGGCGCGCCGATGGCGGGTTATCTCGGAGCGACCTCGCACGCGGCCGCGGAGATTGCCACGGGCGACACGGGGCACTTCGACGATGACGGATTCCTCTACATCGACGGCCGAAGCAAGAACATTTTCATCACGTCTTTCGGCCGCAACGTCTCTCCGGACTGGGTCGAGGCCGAGCTCAAGCAATCGCGGCAAATCGGCCAAGCGGCGTTGTTCGGTGAGGCGCGCCCGTGGAACGTGGCCGTCGTGGTACCGGCGAGCGGCCGGCATGACCCCGCCGATATTCAGGCAGCGGTAGACGCCGCCAACACGCGTCTCCCGGATTACGCGCGCATTCACCGGTGGCTCACGGCCGAGCCGTTTACGCCGGCCAACGGTCTGCTGACCGACAACGGACGCAATCGACGAGCGGCGATCTGGCGGCGCTATCGCGAGCGGATCGACGCTTGCTATGACGGCCATGTCCGCCGGTTGGCCTAGGTGGAAAAAGAATCGTGAGCTTCTTTGCGGAATTGGGCCACGCGACGGCGGCCGCGCGCAGTCAGCTCCTCGCGAGTCCCGTGATCGCCGATTGTCTCGCGGGACGCGTGAGTCTTACGTCGTATGTCGCGTTTCTGACCGAGGCCTACCACCACGTCAAGCACACAGTGCCGCTGCTCATGGCTTGCGGAAGCCGTTTGCCCGAACGGCTCGCGTGGCTCAGCGGCGGAATCGTCGAATACGTCGAGGAAGAATATGGCCACGAACAGTGGATCCTCGACGACATCGACGCGTGCGGCGGGGACAGCGCGGCAGCGCGGCGGCGCGGCCCGAATCTCGCCACGGAGCTCATGGTGAGCTACGCCTACGACACCGTTCAACGCGTCAATCCCGTGGGATTGTTCGGCATGGTGTTCGTTCTCGAGGGAACGAGCGTCGCCATCGCCACGCGTGCGGCGCAAATCATTGCCGAGCGTCTTGCGTTGCCGAAGCGGGCATTCAGCTATCTGCTCTCGCATGGCAGCGTCGACGTCAAGCACATTGCGGATTTCGAGCGCCTTGTGGACCGGTTCGATCACGAGGACGACCGCGCCGCGGTCCTGCACTGCGCGCGCGTCATGTTCAAGCTGTATGGAGACGTATTCAGAAGCCTGCCGCGGCCCGCCGCTCAGGAAGCCGGCACGAAAACGAGGGAAGTTGCATGAAGCTCGAAGACGCTCGCGTTCTCCTGACCGGCGCCGCCGGCGGCATCGGCTCGGCAGTCGCAAAGCGGCTTGCACGATCCGGGGCCAAGCTGTTGCTCACGGACTCGAGGCAGGACGCGCTCACGCGCCTCGCCGCCGATGCCGCGCTGCGCGGAACGGCCGTGACGGCAGTCGCCGCCAACGTGACGACGCAGCAAGACAGAACGGCCTTGTGCGTGCGCGCCGAAGCGGCCGGCATCAACGTCCTGATCAATCTCGCTGGGATCAATCCCTTCGGGATGCTGGTAGACCAGTCGAGCGCGGACATCGAGAAGACGCTCAGTATCAATGCACTCGCGCCGATGCTCCTGTGTCACGCCATGCTGCCCGTGCTCATGCGTACGGAAAGCGCGCACATCGTCAACGTAGGATCGACGTTCGGATCGATCGGTTATCCGGGCTTTTGCGCCTACTCGGCGAGCAAGTTTGCGATTCATGGTTTCACGGAGGCGTTGCGGCGGGAGCTCGCCGATACGTCGATCCGTGTGCACTACGTTGCGCCGCGCGCCACGCGCACGCGGCTCGCGACCGACCGTATCCGTGCCCTGAACGAGGAGCTGGGAGTCGGCATGGATTTCCCCGACACGGTCGCGCACGCCGTCGAAGGCGTGTTGCGGCACGAGAAGGCGGAGACTTTCCTCGGCATGCCGGAACGTTTCTTCGCGAGACTCAACGGCGTGTTGCCCGGCCTCGTCGACCGAGCGCTCAAAAAGCAGCTGCCCGTGATTCGCCGCCACGCCGCGCTGGTACACGCGCCCCCACCGCGCAGCGACCAAGATTCTGCCGTGAGTTTTCAAGCATAGGAGTAGGAATATGTCCGTCTATCATCGTCTCGTCCGCATTTCCACGTTGCTCACCTGGACGGCCCTCGCCGGCGCAAGCTGGGCCGCCGGAACGTCGTTCGAATCCGAGCTCGCCGCGATTCAGCACGAGTGGGAAGTCGCGAATTACCAAGTCATCGGCGAGCAGCAGCGCAAAGCGGCGTTCGCGACGCTCGTCGAGCATGCCGCTCGGTTCAGCGCAGCGTATCCGGAGCGCGCCGAAGCCGCGGCTTGGGAGGGGATCGTGCTCAGCACTTACGCCGGTGAAGTGAGCGCCATGAGCGCCATGAAGTACGCGAAAGCCGCGCGCGCAGCCCTGACGCGGGCGGAACGCATGGATGCCGATACGCTCAACGGCGGCGTCTACGCATCGCTCGGCGCGCTGTATTTCAAGGTGCCGGGCGGCATGTTGGGATTCGGCGACGACGCCGTCGCCGAGGAATATTTCACGAAGGCGCTCGCGGTCGATCCCGACAACATCGACTCGAACTACTTCTATGGCGAGTTTCTGCTCGACCAGGAAAGGTTCGCAGAGGCGCTCAGCGTGCTGAATCGCGCCCTCGGGGCGCCCGTCGCCGCAACGCGTCCGATATTCGACGCTGGGCGGCGTGCGGAGATCAGGGCATTGATCGCGATCGCGCAGCGCGAGACTGGAGTGTAGCTGCTTTTGGTAGGAGCGAGCTTCGCTCGCGATCCCTGTTCTCAGTCGGCGCAAAGAACAAGAATCGCGAGCGAAGCTCGCATCCTACGATGCAGACGGGTCTAGGGACGCGAGCAGCGCGCGGGCGCGCTTGACGACCGCCACGTCGATGACGCGGCCGTCGAGCGACGTCGAGCCGCGCCCCTGCCGCTCGGCCTCCTCGAACGCTGCAACCACGCGCCGTGCATGCTCGATCTCCGCCGCGGAGGGCGAGAAGCACTCATTGATCGTCGCGATCTGATCGGGGTGAATCGCGAACCGTCACTTGAAGCCGAGATGCTTTGCGGCCAATGAGGTCGAGCGCAGGC
>DATCIQ010000282.1:0-2823 GCA_036507635.1 Gammaproteobacteria bacterium | reverse complement strand
GACAGCGGCCGCCCGCGGGCGCGCCGCCGGGTACGCCGCGATTCGCGGCGAAGCCTATCCTCATCGGTTTCGGCCTGCTCTTGCTCGCCTGGGCGGTACTGACGTCGTTCTACACGGTGCAGCCTGAGGAGCGCGCAGTCGTCAAACGTTTCGGCGAGGTCACGGGCATCGCCGATCCCGGTCTGCACTTCAAAGTGCCTTTCGGCATCGACGCGATCCAGATCGTCGCGACGGAGCGCGTGCTCAAAGAAGAGTTCGGATTTCGCAGCGAAGACACCGCGGGCGAGCGAACCCGCTTCGTGGGCGAGGAGTTTCCCGACGAGTCGCTCATGCTGACGGGCGATCTCAATATCATTCAGGTCGAATGGGTCGTGCAATATCGGATCGGCGACCCGATCAAGTTTCTCTATGGCATGCGCGAGCCGACGCAAACGCTGCGCGATCTCTCCGAATCCGTCATGCGCCGTGTGGTCGGCAACCGCATCGGCAGCGATGTCCTGACGGTCGGGCGCGTCGATATCGCCAACACGGCGCGCGAGGAGATTCAGGCCGCCATGGATAAATACGACAACGGCATTCGCGTGATCACGGTCGAGCTCCAGGACGTCGTGCCGCCGGAGCGCGTCCAACCCGCGTTCAACGAGGTCAACGAAGCTCGGCAAGAGCTCGAGCGCATGATCAACGAGGCGACGCGCCAGGAGAACGAAGCGATCCCACGCGCCGAGGGCACGGCCAAACGCGTGATCTCGGAGGCGGAGGGCTACGCCACCGAACGCGTCAATCGAGCGCTCGGCGAGACGGCGCGGTTCAATGCGGTCTTGACGGAGTACCGCGGTGCTCCCGACGTGACGCGCGCGCGGCTCTATCTCGAGACGTTGAATCAGGTGCTGCCCGCTATCGGGTCGATCGTCGTCGTCCAAGAAGACCAACTGTCGCCCGTGCCGTTGTTGAATCTGCGTCAGGGTCAGGTGTTACCGCAGAATACAAGCACAACTCAATGAAAAACATAACTTTATATGTATTGATTCTTGTGCTTGCACTGCTCGTCACGACGCGTGCCGCTTTCGTCATCGATCAGGCCGAGCAGGGCATCCTCGTGCAGTTCGGCGAGCCGATCGGCGGCGTGATTGCGGACCCTGGACTGCACTGGCGGCTGCCGTTCATTCAAGAGGTGCGGCGCTTCGACAAGCGTCTGCTCGATTGGGACGGCGACGTGAGCCAGATACCGACGCTCGGCCGCGAATTCATTATCGTCGATACCACGGCGCGGTGGCGAATCTCCGACCCGTTGCAGTTCCTGCGCTCCGTGCGCGATGAGAGCGGGGCGCGCACGCGCCTCGATGACATCCTCGATTCCGTGGTGCGCGACATCGTCTCGGGAACGGAGCTCGAGGAAATCGTGCGCTCGGCGGATTGGCAGGTCGACGTATCGGAGCTTTCCGAAGAGGAGGTGACGGCGCTCGAAAATACGGATCTCGAACGGCCGACCAAAGGTCGCGGTCTGCTGGAGCAAGACATGTTGAGAGCGTCATCGCGGCAGATGGCGGAGCTCGGGATCGAGCTCGTCGACGTGCGCATCAAGCGCATCAACTATATCGACTCCGTGCGCGAGCAAGTCGAAAGCCGCATGATCGCCGAGCGGCAGAGCATCGCCGCGCGGTTCCGCTCGGAAGGCCAAGGCAGCAGCCAAGAGATTCTCGGCGAGATGGAGCGCGAGCTCAGGCGCATCAGCTCCGAAGCCGAGCGGCGTGCTCAGGAAATCATCGGTCGCGCCGACGCCGAAGCGACGCGCATCTACGGCGAGGCGTACGGCCAGGACCCCGAGTTTTACTCGTTCTTCAAGACGCTCGAGAGCTACGCGATGCTCGGGCCGAACACGACGCTCATGATCGACGCGAATTCGGACTTCTTCCGCTATCTCGAATCGATAGCCCGGCCTTGAGCCGCCGGCGGCCGTCAAGGGCCGGCGTTTGTTTTCTTTCGGCGGTCGCAGACTTGCGACAGCTTGTTCATGTGGTTTATCTTGCGCTACATAATGGAGTTTTGCCCACGGAAGCACCCATAGAGGGGGAGAACCATGTTCAAGAAAGAGGAAATGCCGCGGAGCCAGGGCTCGCTATCAAGGAACGCTGCGGAGCCGGACTCGGCGCCCGAGTCGCGCAGCGATACCTCGGGTAGCCGCGAAGGCGCCATCATCGGCCGTTCCATTCACATCACGGGCGATCTGCTCGGCGAGGAAGACTTGCGCATCGAAGGCGACGTCAGCGGCACGATCCAATTGAAGAACAACAGCTTGACGATCGGCAAGGAAGGCAAGATCAAAGCCGACATCTACGCCAAAGCGATCACCGTCGACGGGCTCACGGAGGGCGACATCTACGGCGCCGAGCGCGTCACGATCCGTAAGAACGCGCGCGTGCTCGGCAACATCACGGCACCGCGCGTCAGCCTCGAGGACGGCGCGCGTTTCAAGGGTTCGATAGAGATGGATCCGCAAGCGGTCGAAGCGGCGCTCGGGAAGCCGCAAACGGCGGCCAAGCCGATGCCGGCCCCCGGCATGGGTACCGCGCCGTTGGCGTCCAAGCCGGCTGTCGTGTCCAACGTCAAGAGCTGACGTGCTCGAACCGCTCGGTGCGGCGACGGCGCGCGCGGAGCTCGATGTCCCCGCGACGCTGCACGCGCCGCTGTTCCGTTCGTGCATCGAGAGCATCGACGAGAGCCGGCGCATCGTCGTGCTCGACCTCGGCGCGGCGCAGACGCGGACGATCGAGTTGTTCGGCGGATTCCGGTGCCGCATGGAGATCGTCGACATCGCCGACAGCG
>DATCIQ010000281.1:0-2360 GCA_036507635.1 Gammaproteobacteria bacterium | reverse complement strand
CACGGTGCTCGTCGCCGACGTGCCCTACGTAGCCCACCCCTGCGACGAGCTCGCGCCCGAGTTCAGCCGTGAGGAGCGCGAGAACTAGGCGGCGCGGCCCTCCGCGGAGGGATTCTGCACCAAAACCGGGCAAAGTGAGCTTCTCAATCGCGCGAGTGTTGTCGATCCATTTGTGCGCGCGTTGGTGAAACCGAGGTCCGACGCTTACAGACCTTGCTCGGGATTTGCGACGGGAGTCAGATCGCGGCACGGCTCCGGGCTGTAGGGCACAACCGACGGGTAAAGCGTATTGGAACCGACGTACGGCTCCGTGAAATACGATGGATCGTCGGCCGAGTACTCGCGATTCAGCGCCGTGTCGCCGGTATCGAGAGCGAAGCGCTCGATGACGTGGAGCTCGGCGCTATGCGCCGTCGTGCCGGTCAGCGTGCCCGGCAGAAAACCGATCGTGTCGACGACGAGCACGTCGCTTTCCCACCAACCGATCGAATGGCCGGCGCGGGTCGGCTCGACGTCGGCCGGGTGAGTGCGTTGATTCATGTGGATCGTGCGCTCGAGGCCGAAACGCCCGTATCGCAGCGTGATCGTATCGGCGTTCTGCGCGATGTGATTGACGCCCTCACCCCCCCAGTCGGACACGATGCTGCCGATCATGCACGAGCGCTCCGCGCGCGGGATTGCGACGAGCGCGTCCATCGCGGCGCGTCCCGAGTCGGTCAAGTCGACGACGCCCCTGGGCGGCGGCCGCGCGAACGCATCGCGTCCCTCAGCGGCTTCCCGAGTGCCGCGAGCGCCGGGGATCTCGCGCTGCCCTTCGGGCACGGCGCCCGGCTCGAACTCCGCGGCCTGCGAGAGCGGCACGAGCGTGCCGTCGCGGCCGCGCGGATCAGTCATGACGAGCTGCTCCTGCGCCCAGTCGCCGGATATGTTCGGCTCGCCGCTCGGCAGACGCGCGGCGCGCTCGGTCGAGGGCCGCGCGGGAATGCGTTGGCCGTAGCGGTCGAGACTGCTGCCGTCCGCGAAGCTGATCGTGCTGACGTAGCACGCGCGCGGGTCGGTGCGGTCCGGGGAGCCTTGGATCGTGATGCGCGTGCTGGCCGCGAACATCTCGGGCGTCCAGCCCGAGCGGCGCAGCGTCGTCGCCGAGCGGAGCTCGCAGCGCCACGCGACGATCTCACCGTCCTCGCCCGTCACGTCGAAATGCACCCACGAGTGCGGATTCACGAAGTCGAAACTCGCGATGGTCCCCGTGAGCTCGATGTCCTCGTTCATCGCGAACGTGCCGAAGCCGTGATGCGCGTCGGCCGTCCCCGCGATGACAATTCCCGCGCCGACCACTGCAACCGCAGCCCGGACCGCGCCTGATCGCACGCCTCTATCCATGTTAACCAGTGTAGGCCATAGGCTACACTTAGTGGTACTCCGCGGACGGTAAGAATTCCGCTTATACTCGACAGCTAGCCGGTGACGCACAATGAAAAGATCCAAACATTGGACTCTAGCCTTTGCCGCATGCATTGCGGCGGTTTACCAACTGTCCGGCTGCACGCCGGCGACGGATGCGCCTGAGAACGAACCCGTGGCGGACGCCGGTTTCGAGCGCATCGACGGTCACCCGAGCTTGAACGGCATCTGGCAAGCGGCGGGCACGGCGCATTGGAACATCGAGGCACACCCCGCCGCGGCCATCGAAGATTTCTGGCAGCTCGGCGCGATCGCGCCGGTTCCCGCGGGACAAAGCATCGTCGACGGCGGCACGATTCCGTATCTCCCGGAGGCGTTGGCCAAGCGCGACGAGAACCGCGCGGGTTGGCCGAAATCCGATCCCGAAGCCAGTTGCTACATGCCGGGCGTGCCGCGCGCGAACTACATGCCCTTCCCGTTCCAAATCGTGCAAGGCCAGCGCGACATTCTCTTCGTCTACGAGTTCGCGAGCGCGAACCGCATCGTCTACATGAGCGATCATCAGGAGCCGCCCGTCGACAGTTGGATGGGATGGTCGAACGGCCATTGGGAAGGCGATACACTCGTCATCGAAGTCACGGGCAACAACGACCGCACGTGGTTCGACCGCGCCGGCAACCACCACGGCGCCGCGATGAAGGTCACGGAACGTTGGAGCCTCATCGATGAGAATCACCTTGAGTACGAGGCCACCATCGAGGATCCCGAGACGTTCTCGCGGCCGTGGACGCTACGCGTGCCGCTCTACCGCCGCATCGACCCGAACATGCAACTGCTCGAGTTCAAGTGCGTCGAGTTTTCCGAGGAGCTGTTGTACGGGGAGCTCAAGAAGCCGACCGAAGAGGAAGACGACTAGAGGTTTGTTTATCTGTTTGTAGGAGCGAGCTTCGCTCGCG
>DATCIQ010000280.1:0-2353 GCA_036507635.1 Gammaproteobacteria bacterium | reverse complement strand
CGCGAGCGAAGCTCGCTCCTACAAAGAGCGCATCGCGGCCTTAAGGCCTTAAGGACGCTCCTACAGTCATGCCGCTCGGTTCCCTCCCCTTCATGTCCCGGCCCCACGCCTGGCTCGAGCTCCGCGTCTGGGCGCTCATGGCGCTACCCATGGGCATCCTCGCAAGCGGAGTCACGGGCGTGCTCGTGAACACCATTTTCGCCGGTCGAGTCGGCGATCTTGCGCTGCCGCTCGCGGTCGCGCTCGTATCTGGCGCCGGACCGCTCGCCAACGTCGGCAGCGTGCTCTGGTCGCACTGGAGCCGCGGGAAGGAGAAGATTGCGGCGCTCACGCGCCTGCAGGCGGCCTTCGGCGCCTGTCTCATCGTCGTCGCGGCCGTTCCGCTCAACGACTTGGGGCTCGCCGTGCTCGTCGCGGCCGTGCTCTGTGCACAAAATCTGTGGTGCGGCATCATCACGATTCGCGCGAGCATCTGGCAGCTCAACTACAGCCGGGTCGCGCGCACGGCCTTCGCCGCGCGCCATCAGGTCATCGTATCCGTGATCATGTCCGCGGTGGGTGCGGGCGCCGGTTGGGTGCTCGACTTGAACCCCGAAGGCTTCCGCTGGTTGTTCATCCTGACGGGCGTAGGTGCGTTTGCAAGCCTCGTGCAATCACGCGGTATCCGTCTGCGGCGGCAAAGACAGCTGCTCGCCGCCGAGCAGCGCGACGCGGGCCGCAGCTTTCAGCCGCGGTTGTTCTGGGCGATCCTGCGCGACGACCACCTCTATCGGGACTACATGATCTGGATGATGGTGTTCGGCGCGGGCAACATGATGCTCGTCGCGCCGCTCGTGCTCGTGCTCACGAACAACCTCGGCGTATCGAGCTTCGAGCAAGTAGTCATCGCGGCCGCCTTGCCGACGCTCGTCATGCCGTTCGCGACGCCTTTTTGGGCGCGTATTCTTGCGACGCAGCACGTCATTACGTTTCGCAGCAACAATAGCCGCTGGTACGTCGCGGCGAGCCTGTTGATCTTGCTCGGCGCCGTGTTGCCGAACATGTGGCTCTTGTGGGTCGGCTCCGTGCTGCTCGGCATCGGCGTCGCGGGCGGCTCGCTCGGTTGGAATCTCGGCCACAACGATTTCGCGCCCGACGACCGTGCGCCCGAGTACTTGGGGCTGCACGTCTCGCTGACGGGATTGCGCGGCCTCGTCGCACCGCTGGCCGGTGTCGCGTGCTACGGCGCGCTCGAGCGGTGGCGGCCCGGTGCCGGGACGTGGGCGCTCGCGATGCCGCTATTGCTGCAGACCGTCGGCGCGCTCGGTTTCGACCGCATGGGCCGCAAGCTCCGCCGCGCTTCTTCGTCGTAGGAGCGAGCTTCGCTCGCGACTCCTCGAAGATCGCGAGCAAAGCTCGCTCCTACAAACGGCCCGACTCGCGAGCGAAGCTCGCTCCTACGGGATCGTCTTGCGCGCCTCGTTCGAGAAATCGCTGGTGAGCCCCGAGGTCGTGAATGACGACGTTGCGAAGTAATACGTGCCCGAAACCAGATTTTCGACCATGTAGGTCGTGATGCCCGGATTGCTGATCGTTACGTTGTTCGTATAGCTGCCGGACGACGTTCCCCAATGGACCTTATAACCCGCGAGATTCGTCAGCGCCGACCCGTCTTCGTTTTGCGTGGGCGGGACCCAGCTCAGCGTCGCGGAACCGTTGGCAACCGCCGTTACGTTGACGCTGAAGGCCGGCAGTGAGGCCGTCGTCGTCCCGTCGCTGACGCGAATCACGATGTTCGCGTACGTACCGACATCGCCTGCGGACGGCGTCCCGACGAGCCGCCCGTTGCTCGCGTTGAACGTCGCCCACGACGGACGATTGGTGATCGAGAACGCCAACGCGTCACCGTTGGTGTCGTTCGCGCTCGGAGTAAACGAGTATTGGTTGCCGACGAGCACGGTGGTCGGCGGCGTCCCGCGGATGGTCGGTGCGGCATTCGCGGGCACGATCGGCGCCGGCGGCTGCACGGGGGCGTTCGGATCCGTCACGACGATGCTGAACGCCTTGAGGGCCGCTTGCGCTTCGCCGTCCGTGACCGTGATGACGATGTTCTGGTAGCTGCCCGCATCCCGAGTGCCGGGGATGCCCTGCAATCTGCCGTTCGTCCTGTCGAAGGCCGCCCATGCCGGACGATTGGCGACCGTGTAGGTCAGCGTATCGCCGTCCGGATCGAGCGTCGAAGGTCGGAACTGATACAGCGCGCCGGCCACGACGCCGGCGGGCGGCGCGCCCGAAATCGTGGGCGCCGCGTTGGTGCGGACGTTGCTGCTCGTTGTCGTGCCGGGCGTGGTCGAGCTACCGCTCGTTGCACCTC
>DATCIQ010000279.1:0-5513 GCA_036507635.1 Gammaproteobacteria bacterium | reverse complement strand
GTCGTTCAAGTAGGTGTAGAACCGGTCGTCCGTGAAATTCACGTCGAGACGCGCGAAGAACGACCCGTTGTCATACGCGAACTGAGACTTGTACAACACCTCGGGCGTATCCGTAACTTGCTTGCCCGACACGGGTACGAGAGTCTGGATCCCGGCAGTGTCGGTGGTGACGTAGTCGTCGTCGTACTGCGAGTCGTTCCACGCGAGCGAGTTGAACCATGAGAAATTCGTCATTGGATTCCACATGAGAGCCGCTTCGATGCCGTTCGTCTTTACTGCGCCGACATCGACGAGCACCGAGGGGTTGCCGACGATACCGGGACCGCGAGGAATGCCGAGCAGCCGGTTCTCGAAGTCGACGTAATACACGGCGACCAGTCCATACATGTCATCCGCCGCCGTGAACCGCACGCCCGCCTCGTAGTTCGTCGACTTCTCGGGCTCGAGCGTATCCCTGATCGCGGCGAAACCGTCAGCCGACGTGCTGAACGGTCCCGACGTGCCGCTGCTCGGGAACGCGCGCGCGTTCTTGGCCGCGGACGCGAACAATTCCGTGCCGCCCGCGAGCTCCCACGTGAGACCGATTTGCGGCAGGAACGGCTCGTCGGCCTCGATCGTGCCGGTTTTCACGGCGCCGACGATCGTCTGGGCGCTGTTTTCCACGTTGAGAGATCGGAAACCCGCGTTGAGGCTCACGGCGTCGCTCAGCGACCAAGTGTCCTGTAGATAGAACGTGATCGTTTCCGTCTCGAAATCGTACTCCCAGTCCGTTTGGAACGGCCCGCTCTGCATGTCCTCGAACGAACGTGTCGGCGCCGTGAGGGAGGGCTCGCCATAGTAGCGCCGGGCTTGCGTGAAATCGTTGGTCTCATACCAGAGTCCGCCGTTGATTTCGTGATTGCCCGACGTCCACGTGAGCGCGGTCACGACGCCGTTGCGGTCGAGGTCGTATTCCGTCGTGCGAATCGACCACGGCGAGCCGTTCGGGGTCGGCACATACGGCGTGCCCCACAATCCTTGGCCTTCGTCCTGGTGCATGTAAGCCGTCGCCGTCCATGTGAGCGCGCCTCCGAAGGGCAGCTCGAGCGCGACGTAGCCGAGATCGTCCTTCCGCAGCCCCGAAGCGTTCCAGTACGCATCGTCGCAGACAACCGTGTCGTTGCCGCCGCTCGCGGCACAGGCCTGGCCGGCCGCAACCGTGGCGCTCCAATCCGGATACCAGTTGTCCCACTCGCGCCCACGACGCTCGATGATCGCGTACGAGAGATCTTGATAGTCGATCTCGGCACGATCGGAATTGTTGTAGTAGGCTGTGAACCTACCCTCGCCGACCGGCTGCACGAGCTTCGCGTTGAACATCTGGATTTGCTGGTCGCCGGCGCCCTTCCACTTTTCAGTCGATCCGTCGACTAAGGCTACATACAAGCGCGTGCCGGTGCCGAGCTCGCCGCTGTCGACCTTGACGAACGTCCGGCGCGACGAATCGCTGCCGAAAGCCTGCTCGGCGCTGATGGCGAATTCATCGGCCGGATCCAGCGAGTAGAACTCGATTGCGCCGCCGAGATTGCTCGACGATGCCGTGTCGAGCGCTCCCGCGCCTTGGGAGAGCACGACGCGCGACACGAGCTCCGACGGGATCGCGCGGCTCACGTGCAGGCCGTTGTGGTTACCGTAGGTCATGTCGCCGAGCGGCACGCCGTCGAGCGTGAAGCCCATGGCGCTCTGATTGAAGCCGCGCACTGTGATCCGCGTAGACCACTCGTATGCGCCGTAAGGATCGGCCGATTGGAAATTCACGCCCGGCAAGTACTCGATCGCCTTGAGCGCGCTCGTGCCCGGGGGCAGCTGTGCGATCTGCTCGGCCGTGATCGTTTGCACTTGACGCGTTTCGCCGCGGCCGGTCACGAGCACTTCCTCGAGGCGGCGCTCGTCCGACGTCGGCGTTTCTTGCGCCTCGACCGCCTGCGCGAGCAGCGCGCCCGCAACTGCGGCGGCGAGCGGCAGCATCGGCAAAGTCGGTCCGATCGGCTCGATGGAATTCCTGCTCTTCATGGTTGGGCTCCGTGTCAGTGTGGTGGGGCGATTGAGGACGAGAACGCTAGGCCGCGTCGATGACACATCGTTGACGTGAACGTAAGCGTTTCGTGACCGAAAGGTGAATGCCGCGTTTACCGAGATGTCACTCGGCTGCAACAGTCCGGCGGTAGCGTCGAACGCCCGCCAAAGACCGCCGAGGTATCCATGCACCGCAACTACGTTCGTTGGCTGTTGCTCGCTTGTCAGTGCGCTGCCACGTCCGTCATCGCCGCGCCCGTGTTGCTGATCTCGGTCGACGGCCTTCATCCCGACTACGTGCTCGAAGCGGATCGACACAACCTCGAGATTCCCCACCTGCGCAGCTTCGTCACCGCCGGTGCCTACGCGAGCGGCGTCATCGGTGTCGTGCCGACGATCACGTACCCGAGTCACACGACGATGCTGACCGGTGTCGCGCCCGCCGAGCACGGCATCGTGTCGAACACGCCTTTCGACCCGTTGTCTTCGAATCAAGAGGGCTGGTACTGGTACGCGGAGGACATTCGCGTGCCGACGTTGTGGAGTGTGCTTGCGCCGACAAATCGGAGCGCGGCCATCAACTGGCCTGTGACCGTCGCAGACAGAGATATCGACGTGCTGGTGCCCGAGTATTGGCGTGCGCGCAACATGGAAGACTTGAAACTGCTGCGCGCGTTGAGCCGGCCCGAAGGCGTCCTAGAGGGGCTCGAGGCCCGTCTCGGCCCCTTCATCGAGGGATACACGGATACGGTCGAGTCGGATCGCATTCGTGCGCGCTTTGCACTTGCGATCCTGCGCGAGCACAAGCCCTACTTCACCGCAGTTCATTTGATCGCGCTCGACGGCACGCAGCACCGCGACGGACCGTTCGTCGCCTCGGCATACGCGACGCTCGAGGCGATCGATGCGATGATCGGCGAGTTGAGCACGGCGGCGCTCGCGAACGATCCGCGGACCGTCGTCGCCGTCGTGTCGGATCACGGCTTCATCGCGACGCACACGGCCGTGAACTTGCGCACACGCTTCGTCGCTGCCGGGCTCATTCGGCTCGAGCCGGCAGCCGGAGCCGACGCGTCAGCGAAAGTAGCTTCGTGGGACGCGCAAGTGTGGCCCGCGGGCGGCAGCGCGGCGATCGTGCTGCGCGACGGTGCCGACCGAGGCTTGCGCTCGCGCGTCGCCGCCTTGCTCGCGGAGCTCGCGGCCGATGCGGACAACGGCATCGCGCGTGTGCTGCCCGCGGAGGAGCTAAAGCTCTCGGCCGGCTTCCCCGATGCGGATTTTCTCATCGAATTCGCGCCCGGCTTTTATGCCGGCTCTGCGCATCGCGGCGATTTCCTTACGGCTGCAACGTCGAAGGGCACGCACGGATATCTGCCCGGGCGTCCGGAAATGCATGCGGCGTTTTTCGTGCAAGGCGCCGGCATCGCCGCGGGCCGCGCGCTCGGCGTCATCGATATGCGGCAGATCGCGCCGACGTTGGCACGCGTGCTCGAAGTCGCGCTCCCCGGCACCGCGCAACCCGAGCTACCGATCGGGGTCTCGGAGCACGGGCACGGCGACTGAGCGCCTCAGGTCGGCGCGCGCAGCTCCGCGGTCGAGACTTCGTGCGCGACGCGCGCCGTGCCGCTCACGTCCCGCGCTTCGAGCCGAACTATGGGCTCGCGAGGCCGCCAATCGATCTCGATGAAACCGAAATTCGGCTCGCGGAGCTGTGAGCCCACGCGATTCGCATTCGGCACATCCACGGGCCACACTTCCGTGAGCCCGCTCGAGGTCAGATCCCAGAACGTATACGGCACGTTGACGTCGAGCTTCGTGAGCTCGGCGTAGTGCGTGTCGCCGCTGATAAAAACTACGCCGCCCGCGTTCTTGCGACGAATGAGATCGATGAGGCGCTGATGATCGCGCGCATAGTTGATCCATGCTTCCCAGCCCGGGAAGTCCGCGAGCACCTGCAAGCTCGACGCGAAGATGCGGAGCTCCGCGGGCACGTCGAATTGCGCCTCGAGCCAGCGCCATTGGGCCTCTCCGAGCATCGTCGCGCCCGTGTCCGGCGAACGCGCGTACGGACCCGGCACGGAAGCACCCGCCGCTTCCTTGGCGCGGCTCCATTCCTCGTAGCTGACCGCGCCCAGGTCGAGCGGCACGATCGGCGTGCGGTTGTAGCGCAAATCCGGCAGGACGACCTGCACGCGCCGGCCGCGGGGACCGAACACGTACGAGGTATAGATGCCGTCGCGCGACCACCTCGGTGAGCTCCTAGGCTCCTGCCAAAACTCGAGAAAGATGCGCCGCGACTCTTCTTTGAGCGGATAGTCGGCGCCGGCATCGTCCTCGCCGTAGTCGTGATCGTCCCAAACCGCGATGAGCTGCGTGGAGGCGCGCAAGCTTTGGAATCCGGGCTTGTCGGCGAGCTGCGCGTATTTCCCGCGCAACACGCTCATGTCGCGCGTGTCGCCGTAGATGTTGTCGCCGAGAAAGATGAAGAGCTCGGGGCGCGCATCGAGCACGGTTTCCCAGATCGGCTGCTCCTTGTCTTGGCTTGCGCAAGAGCCGAAAGCGATGCGCGTCAACGGCTGGTCGTGAAGGGATCGGTTGCCGGCCCTCGTCTGTGCTTTCGCGCGGCTCAGCACGCCGCTCGCAGCAGCGCCGACGAGCAATCCCGTATCCCTCACGAAACGGCGCCGCCCATCGTCATGCTTTGGCATGCCGACAACGGTAGAGCGGCCACATTGCGGATTTAGGGCAGCGGTGTTGCCGCGTGATAACGGTTCGGCTTACCCGGCCAACCCAACCACAAATGTCAGCGTTCGATTGAGACGCACGAGCGTCTCATCATTAAGGAACGGCTTCGTGCCACGTTTTCATCCGACGTAGATCGGCCGAGAAGTGGTCATCCGTATCCGGCCGTCAAGGCGGCGGCAATTCGAGCGCCGTCTCGTACGCGCGCTCCACCCGCTCGCGTATATCTGGTTCAGTGATGTAGGTTTCGATCAGCGCTCGCGCCTCAGACGCGTCGTGTCGCGCAAGAGTGGGTATCACAAATAGCAAACGTTCCTGGCGTGTGCGGTCGCTACTGAACGCGCCCAGTGCCGTTGGAGTGACCGTCTGCCCAACGTTGGCCATTCCCCTGGCCATGCCCGCGAGTGCCCAGTCGCGTGCGACGCCTACCGGTAGAGATAGAATCCAGTCCTGCGCGGCTTGCGCGTCCGCCTCTGCCCATCCAACCGAAGCGCTAAACAGAACCGTATTCGGTTGATCCGGACTGCTGATCGCGAATGCGGCCTGCGCTATCGCACGCGGATTGTCACCGTCCCGGGCCCACGAAAGGACAAACTGGCTGTAGCCTTGCTGGACGAGATAATCCAGGTGAGTCGCCGCCTCCGTGATCCTGTCCTCGACCACCAGCAAGTTGAGCAACCGAAGCCGAGCCTGAGCGTCGCTAGAATCCTTTTCCA
>DATCIQ010000278.1:0-2496 GCA_036507635.1 Gammaproteobacteria bacterium | reverse complement strand
CGCGGTGTGCCCTGCGTTGTGCCGGGCGCCATAGAAAGCCGGCACGTGGTCGATCATCTCGAACGTCGCCGCCGAGGCCGCCATCATGAAGTCGCGCTCGTGGCCGTTCACGAGCAGCACGGGCCCGTGCAGATCTGCGAGCGCGTCCGTGGTCGGAAACGGAGAAGGCGGAGCGTCCGGATTGGGGCGTTGAACGCCCGAGTTGAACACGCCGATCGTATCGACGCGCGGATCGGCGCCGAGGCTGACCGACAGAAATCCACCGCAGGACTGCCCCATGACGGCGACCTGATCCGTTGCGATCTTGCCGTTGAGCGGAGAGCCGGCGCGCTTAGTTTCGGCCTCGGCCCAATCGACCGCTGCGCGCAGGTCGTCGGCCATCGCCTGCCGACGCTCCGCGCCTTCCTGAGGGGCCGTGCCCAATACCAGGAAACCATGCGATGCGATCGTCGTCAGGAAGCCCGAGTAGCCCGTGCTATCGATAGCGCAGCCGCCGTTTCCCCAAACCAAGACGGGCAAGGTGTCCCGCGCCGGGAATGCGTCGAGATTTGCCGGCCGAAAGACGATGTACCCGGGCGAGCCGAAGGCCGCCTCGGACATGACTTCGTATGGCCCTGGCTCCGCGAGCGGCGCGCCCTCCACGGGCAATGCCGTCGCAATCATTTCGCGCGTGATACCAGGCGGCTGCGCGAAACATACGCCGGCCAACGCAAGCAGCGCCGCCGCAGAACCTATGGATGTCTTGGACATGACGTCTCCCCCCGGGGCCAATCGTTGTGCCGACATCGTCACCTAAACGTTGTGGCGACCGCAAGGGTGGTCCAGCATCCATATCGTTTTCCGACGTCCATCGCGTTTGGTAGAGTGGAGAACATGGCGGACCGAACGTTGCTGCTCGCGCAAGAGGTCTACGGCTACGTGCTCCGCGCGTCGTCGCGCGAGCCCGACGTGCTCGCTCGGCTGCGACAAGCGACCGCGTCGTTGCCGGAGAGCGAGATGCAAATCGGACCGGACCAGGGCCAGCTCCTCGCATTGCTCGTGAAGCTGATCGGCGCCCGCCGCTGCATCGAGATCGGTACGTACACTGGCTATTCGGCGCTCGCCGTCGCGCTTGCGTTGCCTGCGGACGGGCGACTGGTCGCTTGCGACGTCAACGAGGAATGGACGAGCATCGGACGCCGCTTCTGGCGTGAAGCGGGCGTCGAATCGCGAATCGACCTACGAATTCGGCCGGCACTCGAGACGCTCGACGAGCTGCTCGAAGGCGGCGCTCAAGGAACCTTCGACTTTGCGTTCATTGACGCCGACAAGCCTAACTACGGCGCCTACTACGAAAAGCTCCTGTTGCTGCTGCGACCCGGCGGGTTGATCGCGGTCGACAATACGCTTGCTGTGTCGGGTGCGCCGATCATGAAACAGCAGACGGCGAGCGCGAAGGCGCTTCGCACGTTCAACGATCTCGTGCACCGTGACGAGCGCGTCGACCTTGCGCTGCTAACGGTCGGCGAGGGGCTCACTTTGCTGCGCAAACGCGAGTAACTCTACCGACCTTCCAGGTCTGCCCGGCGGCGATCCTAGTCTCGGACATCGAGGCGGCGCGCAATGAGCTGCATGGCAAAGGAGTGGAAACAGGCAATTGGCGCATCGACGAGCGCGCACATTGCCCTGGTGTCGTTACTCGTTCAAATAGTAGCGCACGACGATCGGGGACGTTTGACCAAGCTGACCGCCCGTCGCAGATTTTGGTACCGCGGGTGCGGCGGACGGTAGAAGACGCCGAGACTGATTTGCGGAGGTAATTCTCCGGCGAGATGTCGTTCAAGCACATGCATCTGCTTGTCGGCCGCTTCGCGGAGAATCGGGACTGTCCGTAAATCGTCGGGATGTCGCCGGGCTAGGGCTAGCAGCGCCTGCTCGAGCTCCGACGCCGCCGCGAGATTGCCTCTCGCTTCCTCGTTATGAATCAATTGCCGGATCACAGGTGCCTGATGAGTATGGAGGCCGTAATTGCGTTCCGGAATGGGGACATGCTGTCCGCTTTCGCGACAGATGGTCCGGCGATCCCGCCGTGGCTCCGACGATCAAATGGAATCGAATTCAACGGCTTATGGGGCGGCTGCACGCGTGGCACGCTTGTTGCTAACGCGGGTTGGGAACGCCACGAACACGATCGCAGAGAAGGCCTCTTTCTCGGGGGAGTAGCTACCAGTGCCGATGACGATCTTCGACCTCAAGTATGCCGTGCGGCTGCTCATGAAGAGCCCGTGGTTCACGTTGTTGACGGTGGTGGTGCTCTCGGGCGGCCTCGGGATCAGCCTCTACACGTTCGCGGCGCTCAACACGATGATTTACCGTGACTTGCCGCTGCCGGATGGCGGCTCGATCGTGCGGATCGGCGTCGGCGACTGGCCGGATTTCGAACCTCTCGACGCCTTCGAGCTGGCCGAGCTTCGGGCGGAGGCCCACAGCCTGAGCGAGCTCGGCGTCTACCGCACG
>DATCIQ010000277.1:0-2731 GCA_036507635.1 Gammaproteobacteria bacterium | reverse complement strand
AACTCGTCGCGCGCCCGTGCGTTCTCGACGTTCTGGATCGCCTTCATGATCGCGAACATGTCGGCGTTTCCGGACAACGTCGGCGTATCGACCGACAAGCCGATCGGTACGCCGGCGGCAAGGTATTCGCCCGTCATCGGGAACCCGAAACCGATGCGCATCTCCGTGAACGGCGACAAGCTCAACGACGCGCCGCTCGCAGCGACGGCCGCGACCTCCTCGGCACTCGACCAAATCGCGTGAATGAGCTGCACGCGGGGCCCGAGTAGGCCGGCCTCGGCGATGGCCGCGATGCCGCCCGCGCTCGTCGGAAAGTTATTGACGTGCACCGAAACCGGGAGCTCGAGCTCGCGCGCGGCCGCGTAGTCGCGGCGCGCGGCCTCGCTGCCGACGCCGCGCCACGCGAGCCCGAGCGTCAGCCGGTCGCCGCCGGAACGGCCCGCCCAGGATTCGCGCAAACGGCTGAGGTCCGCGATGTCCGTGGGCACGTCGTTGGCTTGGCCCGTCGGCGTACCGTAGGAGAATCGCGCGCGAATACCGGATTCCCGCAACGCTCGAATCGCTTCCTCGGCATACGCAGGCGTTCGCACGTTGTGACACCAGTCGTGAACGAACGTTATCCCTGAGTTGATCGCCTCGGCGCAGGCGAGCCGCCCGCTCGCATACATGTCGTCCGCCGTGTAGAACGCGCCGATGCCGCGCGACGTCGGAAAGTAGCCGCGCTCGGTGACGTCCCCGGCTAAGCTCCGCAACATCGTCGTCCAGATGTGCCAGTGGGTCTCGACGACTCCCGGCAGCACGAGCATGTCGCGCGCCTCGATGACGGTCGCGGAGGGCGCGCTTAAGCCCGCGCCGACGGCGACGATGCGGCCGTCCTGCACGTGCACGTCGGCGGCCGGCGAATCGCCGAGCGAGGCGTCCATCGTGAGCACGTACCCGCCGCGGATCAGTAGCTCGCCCTGTTCCGGCATGCGGCTACTCGATGCCACCTGCGCGCGCAGCGCGGGCGCCGCTCCCGCGGCCCCCAGCACAGCGGCCATACGCAGCAGCGCGCGCCGCGTGAGCGGTGCTCTCGTCTCTTCTTGCGTCGTCATGGAGCAAATCGTCGAGCGGTTCCGCGGCGGCCTATACGAGCATGCAAACGGATTTGACTTCCGTGTACATCTCGATCGCGCCGCGCCCGCTCTCCCGCCCGATACCCGATTGCTTGAATCCGCCGAAGGGCATGTTGGGATCGACGGGACCGTGCGTATTCACCCAGACGGTACCCGCCTTGATCTTCGGGATGAGCCGGTGCACGGCCTGCAAATTGTTCGACCAGATGCTCGCGCTCAAACCGTAAGGCGTGCTGTTCGCGAGCGCGGCGAGCTCATCGAGATCGTCGAAGCGCTGCGCCACGAGCACGGGCCCGAAAATCTCCTCCTGCACTACGCGGATGTCGTTGCGCGTCGCCGCGAGCACCGTCGGTTTGACAAAGAAGCCCGGATGCGACGGACTCTCCCCGCCCGCAACGACCGTCGCACCCTCGGCGCGGCCGCTGTCGATGTAGCCGAGAACGCGCTGCTGCTGCTCGCGCGACACAAGCGGACCCATTTGCGTCTCGGGATCGAGGCCGGGACCGAGACGAATGCTCGAGGCCGCGGCACCGATACCCTCGACGACCTTGTCGAAGATTTTTCGATGCACGTAAAGCCTCGAGCCCGCGGCACACACCTGGCCCGCGTTGAAGAAGATCGCGCCGGCGGCGCCGTGAACGGCGACATCGATGTCGACGTCGGGCAGCACCACCACGGGAGACTTGCCGCCGAGCTCGAGCGAGACGCGCTTCAACGTGTCGGTCGCGATCTTGTTGACGATCTTCCCGACTTCGATCGAGCCCGTGAATGCGATCTTGTCGACGCCGGGATGGCGCACGAGAGCGTCGCCCGTCGTCTCGCCGTAACCTGTGAGGATGTTGACGACGCCCGGCGGAAAGCCCGCCTCGATGATGAGCTCGCCCAGGCGCAGCGCCGTCAGCGGCGTTTGCTCGGCGGGCTTGAGAACGCAGGTGCAACCGGCCGCGAGCGCCGGCGCGAGCTTCCACGCCGCCATCGCGAGCGGGAAATTCCATGGAATGATCTGCCCGACGACTCCCACGGGCTCGCGGCGCGTGTAGGCGTTGATCTTCGATCCCGGCGGCCCGCCGATCGACACGTCGATCGTCGCCCCTTCGATCTTGGTCGCCCACCCGGCCATGTACCGGAAATAGTCGCGGCTGCCGGGAATGTCGACGATGTTCGCCATGAACTTCGTCTTGCCGTTGTCGATGCTCTCGAGCTCGGCGAGCTCGTCGGCGTGTGCGTCGATGAGGTCCGACAAGCGCCAAATCAACGCTTCGCGCTCGGAGGGCTTCAAGCTCGGCCACGCCCCTTGCTCGAGGGCGGCCCGCGCGGCGGCCACGGCTTTGTCGACGTCGGCTTTGTCGGCGTCGGCGACCGCGGCGATCGTCCGTCCCGTGGCCGGATCGATCACCGGAATCGTTTTCCCGGACTGCGACGCGACCCACTCTCCCCCGATCAATAACCGCGGTGGGCGTCCAAGGAAGGCGGCGGCGACGGCCGACGGCGATGGTTGTGCGGCAATGACGGCGCTCATGGAATCCCCCGAGTCTTGGTGCTCTTCGAATATGCCGGCGAAAGCCGACGAGATCGAGTGTAGAACCGGCCGCCCAGCGCGGCAAGCGGCACGGACC
>DATCIQ010000276.1:0-3223 GCA_036507635.1 Gammaproteobacteria bacterium | reverse complement strand
CCCGTCTCCTCGAGCACTTCGCGCGCCGCGGCGGCGGCCGGCGTTTCGCCCCAGTCGAGCGTGCCGGTCACCGATTGCCAGAAGTCCGCGGGCACCACGCGCTCGAGCAACAGGCAATCGAGCGCGCGCGTGTAGATGACGACGAGCACCGATTCCGGCCGACGAAACGGGGACAGTTTACCTATTTCGTCCCCCTCTCAAGAGGTGCTCGGCGGCAGCACTCGAATCCCGAGCTCCTCGAGCTGCGCGGGATCCGCGGGGCTCGGCGCGCCGGTCAACAGACAACTTGCCGTCTGCGTCTTCGGGAAGGCGATGACCTCGCGCAAGCTGTGTGCACCGGCCATGAGCATGGTGAGCCGGTCGAGCCCGAAAGCGATACCGCCGTGCGGCGGGCAGCCGTATTCGAGCGCGGTGAGCAGAAAGCCGAATTTCGTCTCGGCCTCGGCGGCGGAAATGCCGAGGAGCTCGAAGGCGGCCGTTTGCATTTCCGGCGTGTGGATACGAATCGAGCCGCCGCCGACTTCGTTGCCGTTCAGCGTGATGTCGTACGCGCACGAGATCGCGGCGCCGGGTGCAGCTTTCAGCTCCGCGGGCGAAATTCCCCGCGGCGCCGTGAACGGGTGGTGCACGGCTTCCCAACCGCCGCTGCCGTCGGGGCTGAACAGCGGAAAGTCCACGACCCACAACGGCGCCCAGCCGTCCGCCGTGAGGCCGCGGTCGCGGCCCAAGTGATCGCGCAGCACGCTCATCGATTCGTCGACGACGCCGCGTTTGTCGGCGCCGAAAAATATCAGGTCGCCGGCCGCCGCAGCCGTGCGCTCGAGCACGCCGGCGATCGCGGCGTCGGGCAAGAACTTGAGGATCGGCGACTGCAGCCCGTCGCGACCTTTGGCGGGGTCGTTGACTTTGATGTACGCGAGACCCTTTGCTTTGTGCCGCGCGACGAGTGCCGTGTAGTCGTCGATTTCCTTACGCGAGAGCTCGCCGCCGCGCGGTACCTTGAGCGCCGCAATCCGGCTCGCCGGATCCGCCGCGGGCGCGGCGAACACTTTGAACTCGACGCCGCGAAAAACGTCCGCGACCTCGACGAGCTCGAGAGGATTGCGCATATCGGGTTTGTCGCTGCCGAAACGCCGCATCGCTTCCGCGTGCGCCATGCGCGGAAACGGTTGCGGCAATTCGACTCCGATCACGGTCTTGAAGCAGTGCCGCAGCAACTCTTCCATGAGCGCGGCGATCTCACTCTCGCTCATGAACGACGTCTCGATATCGAGCTGCGTGAACTCCGGCTGACGATCAGCGCGCAGATCCTCGTCACGAAAACACTTGACGATCTGATAGTAGCGATCGAAGCCCGACATCATGAGCAGCTGCTTCATGAGCTGCGGCGATTGCGGTAACGCGAAGAAGCTGCCCGGCTGCGTGCGGCTCGGAACGAGGTAGTCGCGCGCGCCTTCGGGCGTGGTTTTCGTGAGCAGCGGCGTTTCGATGTCGATGAATCCCGCCGCATCGAGAAAGCCGCGCATGGCCCGCGTGAGCTCGTGACGCAGACGCATGTTGCGCTGCATTTCCGGGCGGCGCAGATCGAGATAGCGATAGCGCAAGCGCAGCTCTTCGCTGGCAGACTCGTCGTGATGAAACGGCGGTGTCTTGGCTTTGTTGAGCGTCGTCAGACCCGTGGCGAGAATCTCGACTTCGCCCGTCGGCATCGCGGGATTCACGGTGCCTTCGGGCCGCGCGCGGACGCGCCCCTCGACGCGGAGCACGTACTCGCCGCGCAGCCGCTCGGCCTCGGCGAACATTTGGGCTTCGCTCGGATCGAAGACGACCTGCACGAGCCCTTCACGATCGCGCAAATCTATGAAGATGACTCCGCCATGGTCTCGGCGGCGGTGCACCCACCCGGCGACGGCGATTTCACGGCCGATCAACGCCCGGTCCACGTGCCCGCAGTAGTGGCTGCGCATGACCTCTAACCTCTTGAATGAAAAGGCGCTCGCGAAAAGAGGCGGATGTTAGCATGCGCCGCGCCGCGACTTCCCGGTGGGAGCGAGCTTCGCTCGCCATTAGGAGAAGATCGCGAGCGAAGCTCGCTCCTACAGGGAATCGCGAGGGGAGGCGATTCCCACGGCGGAGACGGTGCCCGCCGGATGCACCGCGTGCCACGGCGGCACGACCACACCGAGCGAGATGATCATCTTGAGAGCGTCCTCGACCGACATGTCGAGCTCAATGACTTCATCACGCGGTACGAACAGGATCAATCCAGACGTCGGATTCGGCGTGGTCGGCACGAACACGGTCATCACGACTTCGCCGGTTTTTGCCTGCACCTCTTCGAGGTCGTCGGAAGTCTTGAAGCAGAGGCTGTATACGCCACGTCGTGGATACTCGATCAACAGAACCTTTTTGAACGAGGTTCCGGTATCGCTGAAAACGAGCTCGGCGAATTTTTTGGAGGCACCGTATACGCTGCGCACCAGAGGTATCCGGCCCATGAGGTCTTCGTACGCATGGACGAGCCGTCGGCCGAGCAAGTTGGCCACGAGCATGCCGGTGGCCAAGAGCACGATTGCCGCGAGAATGGCGCCGAGCCCCGGGATTGGGAATCCCAACAGCGCGTCGGGACGATATTCGCGCGGCAGCCAAAACAAGAGCTGGTCCATGAGGCCCAGCAACAATCTGAAGACGACGACGGTTGCGCCGAGCGGCAGCCAGATCAGCAAGCCGGCGACGAGGTAACGTCGCAACCGTACGCCGATTCGAGCATGCACTAGGCCGCCTCGCTGCCGGTACCCTTACCGGTAGGTTTCGACGCGGGCTTCGTTTCCTTGGCAGTGCGTTTGGTTTCCTTGGCCCCGCCCTTGTCGGGCGGCGTGGCCGCCTTCCCATCAACCTTGGCTTTCGGCGCATCGTCCTTGCTCAGAGCCGACTCCTTGGGCGTGTCCGCCGCGCTCTCGGCGAGGTTGCGCTTCTTCTCGTCGCCGGATTTGAAATCCGTCTCGTACCATCCGCCGCCCTTGAGCCGGAACGCGGGCGCCGACATGAGCCGCTTGAGCGCGGGCTTACCGCATTCCGGGCACTTTTTGAGGAGGCGGTCGCTGAGCTTTTGCAAGGCCTCGAGAGTGTGCCCGCACGAGCCACATCCATATTCGTAAATCGGCATGCGCATCCTCACGCAAATCGTCGTGGCCCGTATGGTTTAGGTAACTCCGTGCGAATT
>DATCIQ010000275.1:0-9009 GCA_036507635.1 Gammaproteobacteria bacterium | reverse complement strand
CCATGACAAGATCGCAGAGATCGAAATCCTGTGGACCACGACGGGCTATTGGCTATTCAATGCCGACGACTACCTCAAGTATTCGTCCACGGAAGACTGGAGCCCCATTCCGGCCGAAGAGCGCGATTCTCGGGGCACGCTCGTCGCCGCCGCCAACGCCTACCTCGATGCGTTTCTCGAACAGAAGATCGACCAGGTGCCGTGGGGCTTCCCGTGTGTCCGCGTCGAAGGCGGTATGTATACCGGCAGAGGATCCCCCGATGACAGCTGCGAGGTCGGCGTACCGAGCGGTGTGAACATCGCCAACCGCCGCTTCGTGGTGGACGAGGTGATCGGCTCAGTCGTCGTGTACTGCACCTTCGGCGCCGGAGCCCCAAACGGCGGCAGCGGCTCGCCCGATACCCACCTCTTCCGCGTGGAGAACGGCAAGCTGCGCTACGTGCATACGCTGACGCATCTGTTGCAGTCGGCCTTCCGGGGTGGTGGCGGGCAAAACTAGGACGCCCATGACCCTCGCGCCGTTCCCGCGCACCAACAGCAAAGACGAGTTCTTCGAGCTCGTGAACGCGGCGACACAAGGGTGAGCTGTGGCGCACGACCGGGCGCGACCGCTCAGCCCCTAATTTGGTCCAAGAAGGTGCGAGGCGCGACAATAACGATGTCCTCGTACTCGCCGAGCGCGAGCAGATCGTCGTCACCCGTCACGATCACACCCACTGGGAAACCCGGCGCGGGCCGGCTCTGCATACGCGCCTTCGCTTGCTCTAAAGTGCTACATGTAGCACAATCTGCCAATGAAACGAGCAGGAATACGCGAGGCCCGCCAAAACCTGTCCGCGTTGATCGCAGAGGTACGTAAGGGCCACGAAGTCACGATCACGGATCGCGGCAAACCTGTTGCAAGGCTAGTGCCGCCCCGCCCCGCCGAAGCAAAGCCATTTCCAGGCCGTGTGGCGTTTCGTCGCAAGATGCCGGCGCTGGCAGCCCCGCTGTCGCAGGCCGTTCTCGATGGCAGAGCCGAGCGAAACTGAGCCACCAGCGCAAAAGGAAGGCATCGGCGTCGATGCCAGCATCTACGTCGATTCGAGTGCCCTCGCGAAACTCTACGTACCCGAAGCCGGAAGTGACACGCTTGACGCCTTCCTGCGCGGCCGCCGAGGTCTCATGATCTCGGAGCTTGCTATTACAGAAGTGCTTTCCGCCGTCGCTCGAAGAAAGCGCGAGGGCGAGCTACACGCGAAGCAAGCGAACGAGATCCACGATGCTGTGCTCGCCGACGCCGACTCCGGTTCGTTTGGGCGGCTGGACCTGAACCGCGACGTGCACCGCGAGGCCGAACGGCTGCTGTTCGCGACCGACTCACTGCCCTTACGCACGCTCGACGCCTTGCATATTGCGCTGGCCTTTTCCGGCGGGGCCAGTCATATCCTGACCTTCGATCACCGCATGAGGGAGGCGGCTGCCCAAGCGGGCCTCCACGCGATCGTGCTTTAGGCCCTCACCTCTATCGACGCGACACCTCAGTGGTAGCACTGGTCGATTTCGAACCTGCGACGTATCGGACTGATCTATTTTTTGACCTAGTTGGGCTGCCCCAGGTTTCACGTACACCTGACATGGGTGAGATGATGAAACTTGGAGAAACTTGGAGGCAAAAAATGGCAAGGCGGAAGTTCTCGCGGGAGTTCAAGCTCGAGGCGGTACGGTTAGCGCGGCAGCCTGGGGTGTCGGTGGCGCAGATTGCGCGCGATTTGGATTTGCACGATCACGTGCTGCGGGAGTGGATTCGGCAATACGAGGCGGATCCGGCACACGCGTTTTCGGGGTGTGGCTGGCCAAGCTTCACCAAGCCGATCGAGCCCGCCAACGTCAACGAACTTAGAGACACCACGCACGGCATGATGCGCACGGAAGTGCGCTCCGTGCACGGCGACAGCCATCTTGGGCACGTCTTTACCGACGGACCCGAGGATCGCGGGGGGTTGCGCTACTGTATCAACTTCCAACAACGCCCCCGAATGCTGCGCCATAGCTCATGCCACCCACGTTTTTCCCACATCAACGGTCTGAACTTGTAACGAGCCGTCGTCCGCCTGGTCGGATGCTGGGACGCATGGTTGAGGTGTTGGACGTTCTTCGACCGAAGCGGCAATAGCGTAAAACACCTATTCAGCCGGTGACGGCTAGTGGATCGATGCCACCTTCGTGTTAACGTTGAACCCACGGACGCGGCGCGGTTCACGCATAATCAAGGCATTCTGTTTACACGCGACCGAGCCTGCCTGCACCGATGTTCGGGCCCGAGAGCATTGCCGAGGACCATCCCGTCAACGGCATCTACCGGGCTGGATCCGACCACCGCAAGGACGGTCTGGCGGTGCGTTGGTAGGTGAGCTCGATGTCTCAACTGTCCCGAAGAGAATTCCTCGCAGCCAATCTCGCCGCTGCGGCAATCTTGCCGACTCTGGGCGCGGCTCAGGATTCCGATCCGGCCACACTGACGCTCAAACGAGCTTCCGACCTGATTCGGAGCCGGGATCTGTCACCCGTCGAGCTGACCGAGGCCTGCTTGCGACGCATCGATACCCACGATCCCGCACTGAACGCCTTCATCACGATCACACGAGGCGAGGCGCTGGCGGCTGCGCGGCAGCTCGAGGACGAACGGCGCAACGGGCGCTGGCGCGGGCCGTTACATGGAATTCCCATCGCGTTAAAAGACAATATCGATACGGCCGGGATTCTGACGACGGCCGCGAGCGGCGTATTCAGCGACCGCGTGCCTGCGGAAGACGCGGAAGTCGTGGCGCGTTTGAAGAACGCTGGCGCGATCCTGCTCGGAAAGCTGAACCTCCACGAGTTCGCGCTCGGAGGCACTTCGGCCGTCTCGTACTTCGGAGCCGTGCACAACCCGTGGTCCTTGGACCACAATCCCGGCGGCTCGTCGGGCGGTTCCGGGGCCGCGGTCGCGGCCGATCTCTGTCTTGCGGCGCTGGGAACCGATACGGGTGGATCCGTCCGCATCCCTGCTTCTGCGTGCGGCATCGTCGGACTCAAGCCGACGTACGGCCGCGTCAGCAATCGCGGAGTCATCCCGATGGCCTGGACCTTGGATCACGTTGGCCCGATGTGCAAGACGGTCGAGGACGCTGCCATCCTGTTGGGCGTCATGGCGGGCTTCGACGAGCTGGACCCCTCCACCGTCGATGTCCCCGTCGCCGAATACGTCGGTGGGGTCGGGGCGCCCACGGCGGGTCTGCGCCTCGGCGTTCCGACCGCAGGATTCTTCGAGGACCTGAATCCCGAGGTCGCGGCGGCGCTCGAGGCTGCGCTCGAGGTGCTCGGTGAGCTGACGGCCGGCGTCCGTGAAGTGGACGTTCCGGCCGCGGGCTCCGTCGTCGACATCTGGAACCCCGAGATCTATGCGTATCACGAGCCCTGGATCACGACGTCGCCCGCGCTGTACCAGGAACCGACGCGCAGGCTCATCGAAAGGGCCGAGGCGACGAGCGCGGCGGACTACGCCGACGCGCGTCGTCACGTCGACATCCTGCGCCGCGATATTCGAAAGGTATTTGCAGAGGTCGATCTCTTGATTACACCCACCCGGCGCGTTCCTCCGGGTCTGATTGTCCCCTCTGCATCGCCTGGAAATGCAGATCCTGCAGGCGCCCCGGGCGGAGGCGGAGGCGGCCTCAACAATACCGCTGCTTTCAATATTTACGGCCTGCCGACGATTTCCGTGCCCTGCGGGTTCACCGAGGACGGTCTTCCGATCGGGCTCCAGATCAGCGGGGCCCATTTCGACGAGCCCACGGTCATTGCGCTCGCTCATGCGTATGAGCAGGCGACCGGATGGCACGAGAGGCGTCCGAACCTGACGATCTAGAGGAAAATAGGCAAGGCATGAGAAGACTCACCGCGCTCGCCGCCCTCGCGACCGCTTCGTGCGACCCGGCCGGCCCCCGATCGGCGCCGACCACGCCCTTCGTCGTGGAAGAAGCCACGATCGCAGGGATCCACGCCGCCTTCGCGTCCGGAGCGCTCACGTGCCGGCAGCTGGTCGCGGACTACCTCGCCCGGATCGAGGCCTACGACGACGACGGGCCCGCGCTCAACGCGATTCTGACGGTGAATCCGCGCGCGCTCGATCTCGCGGCGGAGCTCGACGCCCGATACGCGACGGATCCGTCCGGCGCAGGACCGCTGCACTGCGTCCCGGTGGTCCTCAAAGACAATTACGACACGGCCGATATGCCGACGACGGGCGGCTCCGTGACGCTGGCGGAGTCCGTCCCGCCGGACGATGCGTTCGTCGTCGGGCGGCTGCGCGAGGTGGGCGCCCTCATTCTCGCGAAGGCCAATCTGACGGAGCTCGCGCGCGGGGGAACGACGGTGAGCTCTCTCGGCGGCCAGACACGAAACCCGTACGATCTGACGCGCACGCCGGGCGGCTCGAGCGGTGGGACGGGCGCGGCGATCGCCGCCAACTTCGCGACCATCGGGACGGGCACCGATACCGGTCAGTCCATCCGCTCGCCGGCGTCCGCCGGAAGCCTCGTGGGCCTCAGACCGACGCGGGGGCTGGTGAGCCGCGACGGCATCATTCCGGCCAGCACGACGCAGGACGCCGCCGGGCCGATCACCCGCACAGTCGAAGACACCGCGCGTATGCTCGACGTGATCGCCGGCTACGACCCGAACGACCCGATCACGGCCTTCAGCGTCGACAAGATTCCCGCGAGCTATACACATTCGCTGAACCCCGATGGACTGGCCGGCGCCCGCATCGGCGTGCTCGTCGATTTCTTCGGCGCCGACCCCGTGCACGCGGAAGTCAACGCAGTCACCGAAGCCGCGATCGGGCAGATGGCGGCGCTCGGGGCCGCGATGATCCGAATCAGCATCCCCGAGATCGACGAGCTGACGCGCGACCTCGCGGTCTGGAGCTTCGAATCCAAGATCGCGTTCAATGCGTACCTGGCTGATCTGGGGTCGGGCGCGCCCGTGGGGACGCTCGAGGAGTTTATCGACGGCGGCGGCTTCCATGAGTCGATCCGCGGAAGCCTCGAAGCGGACCAACGAGTTCAGGATGGTCTGAACGACCCCGAATATTTGAGGCGGCTTGGTCGCCGTCAGAGCTTGCGGCAAGCGATCATGACCACGATGGCCGATCACGAGTTGGACGCCATTCTCTACCCGCACCAGCGCCGACTCGTCGCGCCGATCGGGGAGCCACAGCTCGAGCGGAACGGCGTGCTCTCGAACGGGGCCGGCTTCCCCGCGATTACCGTGCCCGGAGGCTTGTCGGTTCCGACCGCATCGGCGCCTCTCGGCGTGCCGATCGGCATCGAGCTGCTGGGTCCGGAGTGGAGCGAGCCCCGACTGATTGAGCTCGCCTTCGCGTTCGAACAGGCGAGCCAGCACCGCAAGCCGCCGGTCGCGACGCCGCCGCTGCATCGCTGACGCAAGGTGGAACGTCGCGACTTACGACCTTACCGACTCTCTATTGAGTGAGAAAAAGATGAAGACCTCGACCGCACTATGCACACTCCTGCTCGTTCCGTTCGCCGCATCCGCTCAGCGCGCGAGTCTCATGGGCTTCAGCGTCGAGCGAGCCGAGCAACAGCGTGAATGGGAAAACGTCATGGCCGCCGTACCCGACGGCGCGAGGATGGGCGAGTATCACTACGAAATGACGCGGCGTCCCCATCATGCGGGGACGGAAGAAAACTATCGGCTCGCCCTCTATTTGCAAGACTTGTGGGAAGAGCTCGGCTTCGAAACGGAGCTCGTCAAATACGACGCCTTCCTCCCCTGGCCCGGCGAGCTGCGCCTTCGTCTCGTCGAACCGGAGGTCGTCGAGTTAGCCGTCACCGAACCGCCCATCCCGGAGGATCCGGATACGTATGTCGAAGGCGGTGTGCCGGGCGTGGCAGCCTACGTTACGCCCGGCGAGGTTACGGGTGACGTGATCTATGCGAATTATGGCCGCATAGGGGACTACCGCGTGCTCGACGAGCGGGGCGTGTCGCTCGACGGAAAGATCGTGCTCGTCCGATACGGCGGGACACCGGCCCAAATGCGCGGCATGAAGGTGCGCGAGGCCGCCAAGCGAGGAGCCATCGGCGTCGTGATCTATACCGATCCCGAGGAAGACGGGTTCGTGCGCGGCGACGTGTATCCGAACGGCACCTGGCGGCCGTGGGAAGGGATTCAACGAGGCAGCTTCCTCGACGTTCCGATCTATCCGGGCGATCCGCTCACGCCGTTCGAGCCCTCGATTCCCGGCGTCGAGCGCCTCGCCTTCGAGGACGCGCAGAGCATACAGAAGATCCCGGTCCAACCGATCTCGTATGGTGAAGCGCTCAAGATCTTGCGTCACATCGGTGGGGAAGTCGTGCCCGAGGGGTGGCAGGGCGGTTTGCCGGTGACCTATCACATCGGACCCGGACCGGCGCGCGTTGAAATGCACATCGAATACGACTATGCGCAACGACCGGTTTGGAACGTATTCGGCAAGATAGAAGGCGCCGTGGAGCCCGAGAAGTTCGTTCTCGCGGCCGGGCACCGGGACGCCTGGGTGCTGGGCGCGCGGGATCCGATGAGCGGCGCCGTGTCGTTGCTCGAGACCGCGCGCGGCATCGCCGCGGCGATCGAGCAGGGATTCCGTCCGCGTCGAAGCATCGTCTTCGGTAGTTGGGGCGGCGAGGAATACTTCCTGCTCGGATCGACGGAATGGGGCGAGCAGTTCGGCGCGGAGCTTCGCGAGAACATGGTGGCCTATATCAACCGCGAATCTTACACGGCCGGCGATTGGAGCGCGTCGGGCAATCATTCCCTCGAGCGCTTTGTCATCGAAACGTCGCGCGATGCGGCGCACCCGGAGGCTGCGACGCTCTACGACGCCTGGTCGGCGCAAGGCCCCGGCACTCCCGTACGGCTGGGTGCGCCGGGTTCCGGCTCGGATTTCACCGTGTTCGTCGATCATCTCGGCATCCCTTCGTTGAGCCTCGGGTACGCGGGCGGCAATGGCGTTTACCACTCGCTCTATGACACCCTCAACTGGTTCCAGCGTTTCGGCGACCCTGACTACCGCTACGGCGTTGCGCAGGCCGACATGGTCGGCCGGATGCTCATGCGTCTTGCGAACGCGGAGATTCTGCCGTTCGATTTCACGGATACCGCGGACGTCGTCGCCCGATACGTAGACGAGCTCGTCGAGCTCGACGCCGAAGGACGCTTGAGGGACACGCTCCGCGAGATCGGCGCAGCGAACGCCGAGCTTCGAGTCGCCGCGGCGCAGGCCAACACGGCGTTTGCGCAAGTTCTCTCCGGCGGTGCGGCATGGACGGACGAGTATGCAGAGACGCTGCCGGAGATCAATCAGCTGATCATGCAGACCGAGCGTGAGCTCCTCGACGAACGCGGAATCTGGCGGCGGCCGTGGTACAGGAATCTCGTGTACGCGCCCGGCTACTACGAAGGTTACGCAGCCAAGACGTTGCCCGGCGTGCGTGAGGCGATCGAGGAAGAGGAATGGAACATCGCGCAGGACCAAGCGGATATGCTGATCGAGGCGCTCGCCCGAGCGACAATGGTCTTGACGAACGCCGGCGACGCGGCGCGGGGGGCGGCCCCTCGCGCGGGGCAATGAGCGCGTTCGAGGAGAGATTCATGAACGACGGCGCACCAATCGCCCTCGACTACACCACTCTGCGCGCGGATCCTCCCGGTCGCCGGAGCCTTCTGTGCCGTGTTGCTGGCGTCACCGGTGATCCTCGCGCAGCAAGAGACATCTTTCGACTAATGGCAGTTCAAACCGCGCGCGGAATCCACCGTTTTCGCGCTTGCGCACGTTCATGAACGGACCGCCGAGTGGCACAGGAGGCGACGAATGCGCGCCTCTGAGCAAGTTGGGAGGACCGATTATGAATAGAACCCGCGCACGGCTCGCCGCCACGCTCGCGGCCGCTCTCTGCGCCAGTCATCTCCATGCTCAGCAGGAGCTGCCGGCCCCGTTGCGGGTCGAGCCGGAGACCGACGTGCCCGTAGCCGTGCAGATCCTGCGCTGGCACATGCTCGACAACAACGTGAGCCCGCTCATGTTTCGGAGCATGGACAGTCTCTTCACGACGCGCACCGTCGCGCGCGGCGGCCCGGTCTGGAGGCTGCCGCGCAGCGATCATGCGTTGGATTTCGCGTACACGTGGCAAGGCGAGTCGCTGCCGGCAGAGGCATTCCTCGAGCGCACGTTCACGAACGCGTTGCTCGTGATCAAGGACGGGCGCATCGTCAGCGAGATCTACCGCAATAACAGCGACGCACGCTCGCGTTTCATCGGCTGGTCGATGACCAAGTCGGTCACTTCCGTGCTCATCGGCTGCGCGCTGGCCGAGGGCCGGATCGATTCGCTCGATACGCCGATCACGAACTACTTGCCCGAGCTCGAGGGCGGCGGCTACGATGGGGTCTCGATCCGGCACATCATGCAAATGCGCTCGGGGGTCGATTACGAGGAGCGCTACGACTTCGAGAACCCCGGCATCGCGGCCAGTAACCACATCGCCGCGCTCGTGCGCAACACGGCCCGCTTTGCCGACGTCGCGCGCACGCTGCCGCGCATCCACGCGCCCGGCCAGCACTTCCAATACAAAACGATCGAGACCGCCGTGCTCGGCTGGCTCGTCGAGCGTGCGACGGGAACCAGCGTCGCGGCCTATACGGCGCAGTGTCTTTGGGAGCCGCTCGGCGCCGAAGCGGACGGCTACTACATCATGGACGGCCCGCCCGGCACGGGACGCGAGTTCAGCGGCGCCGGTTTCAACGCGACGCTGCGCGACTACGGCCGTTTCGGACAGATGATGCTCGATGAAGGCGTCGCGGACGGCCGGCGCATCGTCCCGGCGGAGTGGGTCCGGCAGTCGACTCGGCCAACGGGCGACGAGGACGCAGGCCGCGGCGGCTACGGCTTGCAGTGGTGGACGATCGGCTCGAGTGAAGCCTATG
>DATCIQ010000274.1:0-2591 GCA_036507635.1 Gammaproteobacteria bacterium | reverse complement strand
GGTCGGACGAAATTCCGGATTGACCATCATCAACGGCGCCATCGAGTTGCCGCCCGAATCGCTGTTGCGCGAGCCGCATAGCGTCAGGATCGAGCCGTCGGCGCCCGCGCGCTGGATCGCGTAGAGCGGATTGTGCGGGTTATTGCCCGTGTCGTTCTCGGAGCGGGCGGGAATGACCGCGCCGTTGACGTTGGCCGTGCTGATCGTCGAGAAGCTCGCTTGCATGCCGCGCAAGAACGCGCTGTCGCTGTGAAAGCCAAGACCTAAGCTCGTATCCGTATGGTCGCCGTTGCTGGTCGCCGTCGGCGTGACTTCGGCCACACCCGGCACTTGGTCGCCGGGCAGCCCCTGCTTGCGGTAGCCCGCCGTGCTCAACACGTCGAGCTGGCCCTGCTCACGGCCCACGAGCACGTTCGAGCCCACCATGTTGGCGCCGCCGGCGAGATCGAAGGCGATGAACGGAATCTTTCCGGCACCGTTGGTGATGCCGCAGCCCTGCGTAAGCAACTGTAAGTCGGCTGCGAGATCCGCATACACGGCGCGCGGGTTCGCGAACAGGCCCAAGACCCCGCCGCCGAGCACGGTCGCGGATCCTGCGATGAATCCTTGCCCGAGCAACTCACGCCGCGTCATCGGGCGGCCGTGATTGTTGTGGCGTTGCGGAGCGTCCGGATGCCTGAGCTTGCGTTTGACCTTGATCAGCATCGCTGTTACCTCGATCCTTGGGTTTTCGCTCTATTCGTTACTGCACGAGCATTGCGGCGCCGCCGAGCACGGCCGAGCACACCGCCTTGCCGATGTCCTCGGTGCGCTGCGGCGTGTCGGAGCCCGTGTTCGCCAAACCGGGGCGAGTCGGATCCGTGGGAATGCCGTTGATGAGCTCGTCGAGCTCGGCTTCGACCGCGGCGCGATCCGGCTGCGTCGCAATTTGGGTCACGCCCAAGACGCGGTCGAGCAGCGGATCGAACAATGCGTCTTGCGACGCAGGGAACGCGACCGACGGCGGGCTCAGCCAGTTGAAACCGACCACCCCCCACAAGGCGGTTCTCGCCACGGGGTCCTCGACGACGGCGTTGCAATACTCGATGGCGAGCTGGGCGATCGAGACTTGATGCGACGCGAGCACGGCCTCGATTTTCGGCACGGCCGGCAACGATTGGCGCACCGTGCCGAACGTGCCTTGCACGCCGGCGTCGAGCGGGCTCACACCCGTCAAGATCGCCATGCTTGCGTTGATCTCGTCGAACGTGCGCACGCCGATATCGGACGCCGGCGGCAGATCGACGGGCACGGGCGGCGGTGGCGTTACGGCCGGCGGGCGCGCGTACGTATTGGCGCCGATCCGATCGAACGTCAAGAAGAATTCGTCCGCATTCGGGCCTTTCTCGAGCGAGATGACGGCGCCGAGCGAAGCGAGCGGCTGCCCGGTCTCCGGGGTATAGAGCGCGCTCGAGATCGCCGTGTCTAGATTCGCAAACGCCTGGCCGACCGGCGCCTCGGCACCGTTCAGGCCGATGCGGATGCCCTCGAGGTCGATGCCGTCGGGAGCTTGAGTACCATCGAGGCTCACGAAGAACGGCGCGCGGAACAGATACGCGTAGGTATCGAACACCGCGACCTCGTAGACGACGTAGCTCTGCGGCACGTTCGTCAACTCCTCGACGCTGAACAGCAGGAAGAATTTCTCGCCGACGCCGGCCTCCAAATTCTGCACGATCTGCTCGGGCGTGAGCACGCGGTTGTGTATGGCGACGAGACGGATCACGCCGTTCCACGTGCCTTCGCCGTTCGCACCCGAGGAAACTTCATTGCCGAGCACGAACGCATAGGTGTCGTCCCAGTCGGTCAACGTGCCGCCGGGCGCGGGATCCGCCTGCGTCACGAGCACGCCGTTGACGTAGATCTTGCGGCCCTCGACGGGATCGAACGTCGCGACGACGTGCTGTAGCGTCGCCTGCAGCACTTCGGCCGCCGCCGGCGTCGACAATTGCGGGTTGCCGTTCTCGTCCGAGCTGTCGGTGCGGTTGAAGAAGTCGTAGTTGTACATCGTCTGGCCGAGGTTGAAGTTCCTCTGCATGAGGCCGGCCGAATAGCTGACGATGCGCGCATCCTCTTGCACGACGTTGCCGGGCGCTACCCAGGCTTCGATCGAGTACTCGCCCGTGGCAGAGAGCAACGCGCGCAGCTTCGCGCTGGTGGTGGTGGAAGCTTGCGCCTTGCCGCCCGCGAAATTGAGGCCCCATCCGCCGAACCACTCGACGGCGCCGGACAACGTGAGATCCATGGCGGGATCGACGCCGCTCGTATCGAACGCGGTCGAGCCCTGGCCGGTCTTGAACTCATACAACGCGACGACGTTGGCTTCGTAGCGGTTGCCGCCCGACGCAATCGTGCCTTCGAACAGAGTCAACGCTTTGCTCGTGAGAAGCGCAGGGTCGACCTGAGTCAAGGGCACGGCTTGCGCGAACTGAGTGATCGCGTCCTCGAGATCCTGCGCGTCGCTCGCGCAGCTCGTGGTCCAGCAGTTGTGGAACTCGTCGCGCAAGCGCACGACGAAGCGCGAGTCGGCGGGATCGTCGAGGTTCATTCTC
>DATCIQ010000273.1:0-8720 GCA_036507635.1 Gammaproteobacteria bacterium | reverse complement strand
CGAGGGCGAGCTCATCGAAGCCATGGATGATCTCGTCTGCGCACGCGTCGACATCGTGACCTTCGGCCAGTATTTGCGCCCGACACCGAACCACTTGGCCGTCGAGCGCTATGTGACGCCCCAGGAATTCGAGCGTTTACGAGGACTCGGCCTCGAGCGCGGATTTCTCGAGGTCGTCTCGGGGCCGCTCGTTCGGTCGAGCTACCGCGCCGAGCGCGCCTTCGAAAAGAACAATGTGGGCCTCTAGCGCGTGAGCGAGTTCTTCGGGGCGTATGGATTGTTCCTCGTCGAGCTAGCCACGCTCGTGGCCATCGTGCTCGTCGTCGTCCTGGTTCTTGTGACCAATGCACGCCGCGTGGGCGACCGCGAAGGCCTCACGATCAAGCATCTCAACGAGCAGATGGAACAGACGGCGCAGCAGCTCAAGCGAGTTCTGTTGCCCAAGGTCGAGTTCAAGAAGGGAGCCAAAGCGCTCGCGAAGGCGCGCAAGGCAAGACGACGCGGGAAAGGGGAGGCCACGGCGCGACGCAGGCGCATTTTCGTCCTCGACTTCAAGGGCGACATCCGCGCCGCGGCGACGGCTTCCTTGCGCGAGGAAGTATCGGCGATATTGGGCGTCGCGCAGGACAGCGACCAAGTCCTGCTGCGGCTCGAGAACGCGGGCGGCGCCGTTCACGAGCACGGGCTAGCGGCGTCCCAGTTGCTCAGGCTCAAGGCGCGCGGACTGCACCTCGCGATTGCCGTCGACAAGGTCGCCGCGAGCGGCGGGTACCTGATGGCCTGCGTCGCCGACCGGCTCATGGCCGCGCCGTTCGCGATCGTGGGCTCGATCGGCGTGATCGCGCAGCTGCCGAATTTTCACCGCTGGCTCGAGGAGCAGGGCGTCGACTTCGAGCAGATCACGGCGGGGCGCTACAAGCGGACGTTGACGTTGTTCGGCGAGAACACCGACGAGGGCAGGCAGAAGCTCAAGCAGGAGCTCGAGGACGTGCACGCGTTGTTCAAGGCGCAGGTTGCGGCGGAGCGACCGCAAGTCGACATCGAGCACATTGCGACGGGGGAGCATTGGTACGGCACGCAGGCGCTTGCGCTCAAGCTCATCGACGAGATCGGCACGAGCGACGATTTCCTGCTCGAAGCCGCCGCCGACAGCGATCTGTACCACATCGCGTTCAAGCGCCGCCGCCCGCTCGTGGAACGCGTGCTCGGGAGTGCGGAAAGCCTGCTGTCGCGCTGATCAGAACGCGCGCTCGGGCTCGACCCACAATTGCACGGGCGAGGAGCGCATCGGCCGCTCTGAACAGTCGCGCGGCCGCCGCCGTCGCGGCCGCCGACAAGGGCGCGTCGATCGGCTTGCGTAGCATGACCTCGGTGCTCCGCTCTTCGCGAATCGGCAAGAAGTCGCTGCGCAGCCACGCTTGAATCTGCCGCGCCCGTGCGCGCAACTGACGCGCGCTTGGGTAGACCGGCGCATAGTCCGGACCCGGAAACGTCTCTTCGAGGTATTCCGCGATGGCGGAAGACTCGGACAAGCTGAAGTCGCCGTCGACGAGCATCGGCACACGGCATGTCAAAGACGCGGATGCGACGGGCCCGACCATGCGGCGGACTCTAGCCGTGGCGGCGAAACATAGCCATACTCGCTTCATGATCATTCTTCGACGCGCCCTCAAGGGCGGGCTCGCCGCGGTCGGTTGGGGCGTTTTGGGCGGCTGCGTGTTCATGCCGAGCACGGATCAGCTCACCGGGCAGCAGCCGACTGAAAGCCGCGGTCCGGACCCGGCGGCAGCGCGTCTGCCGGCTCTGCAAACGCGTCACTTCGACCTCGACGGCGAGGATCACGAGCTGCTCGGCGAGCCGCAGGTGCTGTTCGCCAAATACGAGAACACGCTGCCCGGCATTGCGCGCGAGTACGACATCGGTTTCGAGGAGCTGCGCCATGCGAATCCCGGTGTCGATGTCTGGCTGCCGGGCGAGGGCACGCCGATCTATTTGCCGACGGCGCTTGTGATTCCCGACGCCCCGCGCGCTGGGATAGTCATCAACGTCGCGACCATGCGCCTGCTGTACTTTACGACGGTGGAGGACGCGACCACGGACGACGTTGCTGCACGCGTGGCCGCGACGAGCCATCCCGTAGGCATCGGGCGCGAAGGGTGGGCGACGCCGCTCGGAGAGGCGACCGTCACGCAGAAGGCGCGCGACCCGACCTGGTACCCGCCCGCGTCGGTGCGCGCCGACCATGCCGCGAACGGCGATCCGCTGCCGAGCGTCGTGCCGCCGGGGCCGGACAATCCGCTCGGCGCGTTCGCGCTCGCTCTGTCGCTGCCCGGATACTTGATCCACGGAACCAATACGCCCGCGGGCGTCGGCATGCGGGCGAGCGCAGGCTGCATCCGGCTCTATCCCGAAGACATCGAAGCGCTGTTCGATCGAGTGCCGTTGGGCACGCCGGTGCGCATCGTAAATCAACCCGTGCTCGCCGGTTGGCGGGACGGCGAGCTCTATCTCGAGGTCCACCGCCCGCTCGCAGAGGATCAACGCGACCTGGCCGCACAGGCGGAGCTCGCGATCGCAGCCGCCCTCGAGCGCAATGCAGGCGTCGCCGTCGCGGTCGATACGGGGGCCGTCGCCCGGATCGTCGCCGAGCAGCGCGGCATGCCATATCCTGTGCTTGCCCGGGGGCAGGGCTTCGAGCGTTATCTTGCGGAGCTTCGCATCGTCGAGAATACCGCGCCGCTCATGGGTGGCGAGACGACGGCCCAAATCGAGTAAGCAGCGTCGCTGTCCGCGTTGCATTGACCCATGATTCCGCTGCGCGACGAGAACCCCACGCGCACGCGCCCGGTCGTGACGATCGGGCTCATCGCGGCGTCCACACTCGTCTATCTCTGGCAAATGACGCTGCCCCCCGATGCCGTCCAAGCGGCGATCTATTCGCTCGGGCTGATTCCGGCCGTCTTTCTCGGCGCGACGGAATTGCCGCCGGAGCTGCGCTTCGTGCCGGTGCCGTCGTTATTGACGCCGCTGACGTCGATGTTTCTGCACGGCAATCTGCTTCACTTGCTCGGCAACATGCTGTACCTGTGGATCTTCGGCGACAACGTCGAGGACCGCATGGGACACGGCCGGTTCATCGTGTTCTATGTGCTTTGCGGCATCGCTGCGGCGCTCGCGCAGGCACTGCCGGACGCCGACTCCGTGGTGCCGATGATCGGCGCGAGCGGCGCGATCTCGGGCGTGCTCGGCGCGTATCTCCTGCTGTATCCGCGTGCCAAGGTGCTGGTCGCGATACCGCTGTTCATCGTTCTGTACACGTTCCACTTGCCGGCGCTCGTCGTGCTGGGCCTGTGGTTCGTCGGCCAATTGCTGAGCTCGATGCTGCAGGAAGCGGGGGTAGCGGGCGTCGCGTTCGGCGCGCATGTGGGCGGCTTCGTCGCGGGCTTGTTGTTGGTCCGGTTGTTCACGCTGAAGGTACGCACGCGACGGCTTCCTTGAGTCTCGCTGTTGTGTTTATGGGTGACCGGTGCTGCATGCCTGCTCGGCAGCGGCTATCATAGGATTTCCGGGCTCAGGGACTTCATGGTAGTCGAACCCTTAGATCTCTCGCTCGAGCAGAACACCGGCGACCGACTCGGAACCGAGCCCATTCCTCTCGTCAGACGCACCGTGGCCGCGTTCATCGGCCGCACGGAGCGGGGGCCGCTCAACGAGCCCGTGGTGCTCGTAGACTTCGAGCAATTCCGCGCCGCCTTTGGCGGTGATTGCAGCTTCAGCTTCGTGTCGCATGCCGTGCAACATTACTTTCTGCACGGCGGACAGACCGCCGTCGTGGTGCGCGTCGCCAATCGTGCGACGCGCGCGCGCATCGACCTGCCTGCGCAAGGGCAGTACCTGTACCTGCAAGCGCGGCATCCGGGCGGCCACGAATTCTTGCGCGCGTCCGTCGACTACGACGGCCTGCAAACCGAGCCGGAACGGTTCAATCTCGTGATTCAACGTTTGCGCGGGCCGGGCTCGACGCTGATTGCGGACCAAGAGATTCATCCGCGGGTGTCGATGCATCATTCGGATCAGCGTTTCATCGTCGACGCATTACAGGACTCGAAGCTCGTTCGGCTGAGCGGCCCATTGCCCGGGAATCGACCGGACGCCACCGTTGCGAAATTCTCCGGACAGCCGATCCCGTACATTCCGCTCACCGAGGCCGGTGCCGACGGCGAGGAGCTCACCGACTACGACATCATCGGCTCGAACCATGAAGGGACGGGGCTGTTCGCGCTCGAGCACGGGAGCGGTTTCGATCTGTTGTGCATCCCAGCCTCACCCTGCGCCGATCTCGGCACGACCGCATTCGTCGCGGCAGAACGCTTCTGCGAAAGGCAGCGTGCCATTCTCATCTGCGATCCGCCCGCGTCGTGGACGTCGGTGCATGCCGCCGTGATCGGCATGCGCAATACGACTCGGCTCTCCCGCAATGCCATGACCTATTTTCCGCGCATTCGTGCGCGGGGCGAAGGCGGCCGCTTCGCGGCGGGCATGCCCGCGTGCGGTGCGGTTGCGGGGCTGCTTGCGCGACAGGACAGCTCCGGAGTCTGGTCCGCGATTACGACGGGTACGCTCAGAGGTTCGCTGACGCCGACAACGGTCCTGAACGGCAGCGATGCCGCACTGCTCAAGCGCTTCGGAGTCAATGCATTGACGCACATCGGCGGCGGCAATGCCGCAATGATCGGCAATGTGACGCTCGGCGGCTCGAACGCGTTTTCGAAGTTCTGGCAGCGTCTCGATCGGCGCCGCCTCCTTTTGTTGATTCTCAAGTCGATCGACGAGGCAACCCGCTGGGTGCCGCAGTCTCTAGACGTAGACGCGGATGCGGCCGCGACGGAGCTCGAGCGGCAGGTACGCACCTTTCTTGCGGGGCTGTTCGAGCGCGGGGCTCTGGCCGGAAGAACGCCGGCGCAGGCCTTCTTCGTCGAGGCGCTTAGCGACGCCGGTACCGAGCGCGCTCTGGTGCTGCGCTACGGCGTCGCGCTGCACGAGCCGAGCGAGTTTCTCATCTACGAGATTCATTACCGCCGCGACGGGACGACCACGCGCCTAGTGCCGGCGCTCGAGGCGGAGCGGCTCCTGCTCTAGCTTGCGAACTGCGTCCCACAAATCCGGGCCCGCCCGCGCGCCCGGGCTGCACCACGTCCAAACTGAGACTCGGCTCTCAGCCTCCCGGCCGCGAACTCATTAAGTTCAATCGCGAGCGAGGGCGGCGCTTCGGCGTCGGTCTTCGCTGCCGCGTCGCAGTGCTTTCGCGGGGTTCGCTTCGCACCTCGGTGAGAATGAGAATGCTGTCCTTATTTCGACGTATCGACCATGCCCGGGGCCAGATCGGATTGTTCTGGACCGACGACTCGTTGGCCATGGCGCAAGTGCTCGCTTCGACGGACGAGGGCAAACCGAAGCTCACGCACTGTTTTCACGAATCCACGGTCGCCGAGGACACCCTCGCGCGCGCGGTCAAACGGCTCTCGTACCGCGTGCTGCCGACCGTGAGCGTGCTGCCTTCTTCCAGCTACCACATGTTGCTCGTCGAGGCCCCGGACGTGCCCGCCGAGGAGCTGCGCGCCGCCGTACGTTGGCGCATCAAGGATCTCATCGACTTCCACATCGACGACGCGGCCATCGACGTGTTTCAAATGCCGCAACACGGTCGCGGCGGCCCCAATCAAATGATGTACGCCGTCGCAGCGCGCGCCGAGCTCGTCAAGCAGCAGGTCGCGGCGCTCGAAGACGCCGGTCTCAAGCTTGAAGTCATCGACGTGCTCGAGCTCAGTCTGCGCAATATCGCCGCGTTGCTCGAAGAGGACGGCCGCGGCGTCGCGTTGCTGCACTTGAACGACGTGGGCGGCGTGTTGCTGTTGCTGCGCCAAGGTGTCTTGTACTTGACGCGACGCATCGAGACGGGCGTCGTAACTCTGCGCGGCGCCAACGGCATGCGCTCGAGCTTGATCGCCGGCTTGGCGCTCGAGACACGGCGCTCGCTCGACTACTTCGAAAGCCATTACGAGCAAAACGCCGTACCGGTGCTCTACACGTCGGGGCTGGATCCGGCCGATCAAGACCTGCTCAAGCAGGAGCTCACGATCTCGGTGCGCAACGTCCATTTGCCGAGCTTGCTCGATACCGAGCTCACGCTCGACGACGAGACGCAACGCCGCTGCCTGCCCGCGATCGGCGCTGCGCTCAGGCGGGACAAAGTGACGCTATGAGCACGACGATCTATCAGCAGGTAAACCTTTACCAGCCTATTTTCCGCCGGCAGCGCCAGATCTTCTCCGCCGTAACAATGCTGCAGGCTGCGGCCGTCGTCACGGGCGCGTTGCTCGTCATCTACGTCTACGGCCTCTGGCAAGTCGTCGGTCTCGAAGTGGAGGCCGTGCAGCTCGAAGGCAGGGAGAAGGCCTATTCCGCACAGCTCGCACGGCTCGATCCGACCTCGAATATCGAGCGGCGGCGCGAGGTCGAAGCGCAACTCGCCGAGCTCAACGCGCGGCTCGTCGAGCAACAGCGACTCATCGAGATCCTGCGCGAGCAGCCGCTCGGCGGCACGGCCGGATTCTCGGAGCAGCTCGCGGCGCTCGCGCGGCGCCACACGAACGGGCTTTGGCTCACGGAGCTCAGGGTGCACGGGGCGAATCGCTCCCTCGAGCTCGTAGGCCATGCCATCAGGCCCGACCTCGTTCCCGAGTATCTCCTGAGTCTCGGTGAAGAGGAGGCGCTCGCGGGGCAGCGTTTCGATTTGCTCCAGATCGAGCGTGTCGAGGAAGGCGCCGCAATCACGTTCCGTGTCTCCAGCCGCGACGCCGGCGATCCCGAATGGCGAACGAAGCTAGCGAGTCGTTGATGTTGCGGCAACGAGTCACCAAGCTGTTACAACGCATCGACGCATTGAGCTTGCGCGAGAGACTGTTCGTGTTTGCGGCGATACTGCTCGTCATCGGCGGCGCTTGGGAAGCGTTTCTTGCCGCGCCGCTCGAGGCGCGCGAAGCGATCGCCTCGGCCAAAGTCGAGAGCATGCGCCAGCGTATCGGGCAGCTCGATGAGTCCATCGACATCGCGGCGCACGGCATCGGCGAGGGAATGACGGGTCATCTCGACCGTATTCGCGTCTTGCAGCAACAGGTTGCGTCCGCGGACGAGTCCGTGCGGATTTTCACGAGCGATCTCGTGGATCCGGCGCAAATGCGCTTCGTCCTCGAAGATCTGATTCGGCGGCAGGCGGGCCTCAAGCTCGTCAGCGTCAACAACCTTGCCGGCCGTCCCCTCATCGAGACGGAGTCCGACGACGCGAATGCGGCAGCGAGCCGAGGTCCGAAGCTCTACCGCCACGGGTTGGTGCTCGTGCTCGAAGGCAGCTATCTCGATTGTCTTACGTATCTCGAGAACGTCGAGCGGCTGCCTTGGCAACTCTATTGGGGAAGCTTGGTGCTCGAGACCGAGCAGTATCCGCAAAGCCGCATCACGATCGAGCTGCACACGCTGAGTCTCGAGGAGGATTGGATCGGTGTTTAGAACCGCCTTGACGCTCATTTTGCTGCTGCTCGCCCCGGCGTCTTTTGCCGCCGAGGACTTGCCGCTCAAGGATCCGATGCGGCCATACCAGGCACCCGTGGGCGGTGCGCGCGTCGGCGCGGCGCGGCGGATCGAGGTGTCGGCCATATTGATTTCGCCGCTGCGGCGCATCGCCGTGATCAACGGTGAGTTATATCGCGAAGGCGAGCTCGTCGACGGGGCTCTGCTCGTTCGCATCGAAGCCGACTCGGTACGCCTCAAGCGCGGCGACCAAGAGACCGTCGTGCCGCTCGACGCAAATGCCGGCAGGCAGATCAGTGAAGGAGATTCCGCGACATGAGGCACCTCACCCGGCCGCTGCGAACCATCGCGGCCATAGCGTTGTTCGTTTCGCTCGGTCTGCTCGCCTCTTGCGCGAGCAACCGCGGCCGCGTCACGCAAGCAGCCATCGATACGGCGGTCGATGACGCCGTGGCGCCCACCGCGGAAGCCGAGGACGCGTTCGCCGTCAAGCCCGAGCCGCCGGCGCCGCAGCCGGCAGCGTTGGACGAGCTATTCGACGTCAATGTCATGAACGCCGATGCGCGCGATTTCTTCATGAGCCTCGTCGAGGGCACGGACGAGAACCTCGTCGTGCACCCGGACGTCGCCGGCCAAATTTCGTTGACCCTAAAGCAAGTCACCGTACGCGAAGTGCTCGACACGGTGCGCGACGTCTACGGCTACGACTACCGGCACAACGGCACGGGCTTCGTCGTGCTGCCTGCGACGCTGCAGAACCGCGTTTTCGAGATCGACTATTTGAATTTGACTCGCGGTGGGCGCTCGCGGACGTTCGTGAGCTCGGGTCAGGTGAGCCAGGCCGTTTCCGACAGCGACGACTCGCAACGCGGCATCGCCGGGACAAACGACGGCGGCGGTGCGTCGCGCAACGACCGCCGGCAGGGCGAGCCGACGGGTTCCGTCATCGATACGTCGAATTCCACCGACTTCTGGGCCGAGCTCGGCGCGAGCTTGAGCCTGATTCTCGGCGGTGGAGAGAACCGCCAAGTCGTGGTCAACGCGCAATCCGGCGTCGTGTTCGCGCGCGGTATGCCGGATGAGCTCCGCGCCGTATCCGACTATCTCGACAGGATCCACTCGGCCGCGCAGCG
>DATCIQ010000272.1:0-11805 GCA_036507635.1 Gammaproteobacteria bacterium | reverse complement strand
GGGTCGCCGCTGCAACCCGTGTATGGGATCAGCGGCGAGGCAACCCTCGAGGAGCGCAGCGTGCCAAGCTTGCCCGGCTACCGCGGTATGGGTCCCGTGCGCGTCGGCAACGACGCGTACGGCCAAGTGCAGCACGACGTCTACGGCGCCGTCGTGCTCGCGGCGACGCAGCTCTTCTTCGATTTGCGACTCGTGCCAACGGGCGGCCAGGACGAGTGGCAGCGCCTTGAGGCGCTCGGCGAACATGCCGTGAAGCTGTACGATCAACCAGACTCGGGCATTTGGGAGTTTCGCAACCGCAGCCAGGTGCACACGTATTCGAGCGTGATGTGCTGGGCTGCGGCCGATCGCCTCGGGCGAATCGCCGCTCGGCTCGGGTTCGGCGAGCGCGCCGCGTACTGGTCGGGCAAAGCCGCCGAGATCCACGCGAAGATCGTCGACGCCGCGTGGAACAAGAAGCGCAACAGCTTCGTCACGACGTTCGGCGGCGACGCCATCGATGCGAGCCTGCTGACGCTTGCCGATCTCAAGTTCGTCGCGCCCGACGATCCCCGCTTTCTCGGGACGCTTGCGGCCTGCGAGGCCGAGCTCAAGCGGGGCTCCCACGTGTTTCGCTACGCCGACGCCGACGATTTCGGAGTTCCGCAAACCGCTTTCAACCTTTGCACGTTCTGGTACATCGGCGCGCTCGCCGCGGTCGGACGCCGCGAGGAGGCGCGCGAGCTATTCCAGAACATGCTCGAGCACCGTACGGCGCTCGGGCTTTTATCGGAGGACATCGATCCCTCGAGCGGCGAGCTCTGGGGGAATTTTCCGCAGACCTACAGCATGGTCGGAATCATCATGAGCGCGATGCGCTTGAGCCGCGCGTGGGAAGAGGCGTTGTGAGCCGGCTCGTCGCCGTCTCCAATCGTGTCGCCGGGCCGAAGCGCGCACGCACGGCGGGCGGGCTCACCGTCGGGGTTCTCGCGGCGCTTCGCAAGCACGGCGGAATGTGGTTCGGCTGGAGCGGCAAGACATTGGAGCGCAACGACGGCGAGGTGCAACTCGTCTCGTCGGGCGGCGTCGACTTCGCGACCATCGACATCAACAAGCAGGATTGCGACGCGTACTACAACGGTTTCAGCAATAACACGCTCTGGCCGCTGTTCCATTCCCTGCTCGGATTTTTCTCGTACAACCGGACCGAATACGACGCATACCGGCGTGTCAATGAATTATTCGCGCGCCGGCTCGCCTCGCTGCTTACGCCCGACGACGTGATATGGGTTCACGACTATCACTTGCTGTTTCTTGCATTCGAGCTGCGGCGGATCGGCGTCACGCAGCCGATCGGTTTCTTCTTGCACGTGCCGTTTCCGGGCTTCGACGTTCTGCGCGCGCTGCCCGGCCACGACGAGATCCTCAAAGCGCTTGCCGCGTACGACGTCGTCGGCGTGCAGACGCGCCGCGATCTCAGGGCACTGCACGATTGCTTCAAACAGCCCGAGGTCGGGGGGGCCGTGCGCAAAGGCAGCGTTGAAGCTTTCGGCCGGCGCTTCTTCACGGAAGCGTTTCCGATCGGCATCGACGTCGACGAATGTCGATCGCTCGCGGAAAAGAACCTAGAGCATCCGCGCGTGCAACGCCTCGCCAACAGACTCGGGCGGCGTAAGCTCATGATCGGCATCGACCGGCTCGATTACAGCAAGGGCCTGCTGCTGCGGTTTCGGGCCGTCGAGAGCTTGCTCGACAACTATCCGGAGACGCGCGGCGAGGTCGTGTTCATGCAGATCGCGCCGCCGACGCGCGCCGGTGTGCGCACGTACCAGGAGATTCGGCACGAGCTCGAGCGGGCGGCGGGCAACATCAACGGCCACCATACGGATATCGACTGGGTGCCGATCAGGTATTTGAACCGCGCCTACGACCGCGGCGTCGTCATGGCGCTCATGCGCACGGCTCGCGTCGGTCTCGTGACGCCGATTCGCGACGGCATGAATCTCGTGGCGAAAGAGTATCTCGCGAGCCAAAACGCCGACGACCCCGGTGTATTGGTTCTGTCAAGGCTTTGCGGCGCCGCCGAGGAGCTCAAGCTCTCGATTCTGATCAATCCGTACGATCAGCGGGCTGTCGCGGACGGCATCGCGACCGCGCTCAAGATGCCGCTCGAAGAGCGCCGCGAGCGCCACCGGACAATGTTTGCGGTGCTCGCCCGCGACGACGTGCATCGTTGGAGCCGCCGGTTCATTGAGGCCCTGCACGGCGTCCGGGCGCAAGCAACGCCCGCCGCGTCAACGATACGTCGGAAACGCCGGTAGCCGAGGGTCAAGCGGCAAGACGCTTTACCATCGTCCGCCGTATCCGCCGCCTCGGCCGCCGCCCCCGCCTCCACCGCCCCCGCCGCCGGGCTTCTTGTTCTGCGGCTTCGCTTCGTTCACTTTCATCGGGCGGCCGTCGTAATCGGCTCCATTGAGCGCCGCCATTGCCGCGCTCGCTTCCGAATCTTTGCTCATCTCGATGAAGGCGAACCCTTTGCTTTGTCCGGTATCGCGATCCGTGATGAGTTTTGCCGAATCGACCGTGCCATATTCGGAAAACTTCGCCGTGAGCGCTTGCTCCGTAGCGGAATAAGGCAGATTGCCGACGTATAACTTTCTTCCCATGAGTCCTCCCAGTTGGGCCAACCGCAAAAGGAGGATAGGGGCAGGATTACCCCTAGGCTCGATCGGCGGTACCGCGGGCGATGATAGCGCAAGAATGGCCCGCTTACTCGAGCTGCGCCGTCCGCAAGCAGGGTCAGAGAATCCGCTTTCTGTTGAAGAGAATGAGTGGAATCGCGAGCAAAACGGCAATGATCGTCCCGGCGGGAGTCGCGAGAAGCCTGCCGGTCACATCGAAGAGATAGTCGAGCGCGCTCGAAAGCAGCAAGGAGCCTTCGATCAAGAGCGGCGACAAGAGCCCAATAAAGACGAGACCGAGCGCCTGGAGCAGCCGTCGTGCAAACGTCCTGCGGGCACGTTGCGATGCAATGAGCTTCGCAGTGGCGCTCACGAACGGTTCGGCGTCGAAGTCCCGGCGGCTGTCCCGGAACAACGTCTGCAAATCCTTGTCGAGGCCCTCGCCCATATCGATCACCTCGCGCTTGCGCGCCGATAATCGCCGAGAATGTCCCTCATGCGTGCCGACCCGCGTGCGATATATAGCCCTCGCCGGGCCGGCGTTGCGCCCAAGGGTGACCCGGCGGCAGCGGCGGGTGCGGCGGATACAACAAATCCTTCAAGGTCGCGGCATCAAGCGTTCCGTTCTTCTCGATGAGCCTGCGTAACGTTTCGTGTCGTAGGGACTCGACGCGCGCGCTTCTCCAACTGTTGGCGACTAAGACGATCGCGAGGGCGATCCAAAATGCGGCGGCGGCCATGGGCGGTTACCTCCATTCGTAGGTGCGCGGAACAAACATCGCGAGCGAAGCTCGCTCCTACAAATAAGAGATGCGGGTTTTTCCGGCCCAGATGCAACGTCCCGTGGGCGCGGGACCTACTCGCCTGCTGAGCATTGGGGATACGGCGGCCCTCGAGAGCTGGTCCACGACTTTCCCTCATCGCCGGGTCGAGTGCAGTATAGGTCGCATTCGAATGCGTCGTCACGGGAAGCGGGCATGGTTCATCGGTGGCTGATCAGCATAATGTCGATCGGCTGCATCGGCGTGCTTTCAGCCAATGCGCAGCAAGCGAATCCATACGAAGGCGATGCCGCGGCGATCCGCGCCGGCGGCGCGCTGTATGCGAGACGCTGCGCCGCCTGCCACGGCGCCGACGCGAAAGGCACGCCGGGTCCGGACCTCACGCAGCTCGGGACATCGGGGGCCAACAGCAAGCGCGTGTTCGACGTCGTTCAGCGCGGCATCGAAGGCAGTATCATGCCTCCGAGCCTAGCCGCCGATAACGAGATCTGGGCGATCGTCGCGTACTTGAGAAGCGTTGGGACCGTGCCGCCGTTTGCGAACGACCGTGGCGATGCCGCTCGAGGCCGTCGGATTTTCGCGTCCGTCTGCGCCCGCTGCCATCGCGTCCAGGAGCAAGGCGGGGCCATGGGGCCCGACTTGTCCCGCATCGCCATGGTCCGGTCGCGCGAAGCCCTCGTTCAGGCGATCCGCGATCCCAGCGCGTCCATCGAGCGCGGATATCGCGCCGTGACCCTCGTGACGAAGAACGGCGAGCGTATCCAGGGCGTGGCAAAAAACGAGGATGCGTTCTCGATTCAGATCATGAATGCCGACGCCGAGCTCAAGGGATATTCAAAGGTGGATCTCGAGCAGGTCATACACGAGTCGCAGTCGCCGATGCCTGCGCACGGCTCGAGTGACCTCCGCCGTCGCGAGCTCGACGATCTGCTCGCGTATCTCGGCACGCTGCGCGCAACCGATGATGCCGAGCGCTGAATAGCATCCCAATGAAGGTCAAGAAAGCGACCGCACTCTCGGCGCTGCTCGTCGGCATGCACGTCCACGCCGACGTCACATACGAGGACCTTCTGAGAGGCCTCTCCGACCCGTCGCGTTGGCTGACCTACTCCGGCGACTACACGGGACAACGGCACAGCCCGCTCGGTGAGATCACGCCGGCCAACGTGCATCGCCTCGTGCCGCAATGGACCTTTCAGACCGGCACGCTGGCCCGGGGCCGCGGGTTCGAAACCACGCCGCTCGTGCTCGACGGCGTGCTGTACGTCACCGGACCGAACCATTACGCGTGGGCACTCGATGCGCGCACGGGGCGTCCGTTTTGGGAGTATCGCCGCGATGTCCCCGGCGATCTGACCTACGGCGCGAGCGCGCCCGTCAATCGCGGTTTCGGTATTCTCGGCGATCGCCTGTTCATCGTGACGCTCGATGCGTACTTGATCGCGCTCGACCGCAGGACCGGCGGCGTTCTTTGGGAGACGGAGCTCGCCGACTACCGCGTCGGCTATGCAGCAACGCTCGCGCCGCTCGTGGTCGAAGACAAAGTAATCGTGGGTATCTCGGGCGGGGAGTACGCGACGCGCGGCTTTCTCGACGCCTATGATCCCGACACCGGTAAGCGCGTCTGGCGCTTCTACACCATTCCCGGACGCGGCGAGCCCGGAAGCCATACCTGGCCCAACGCGGACGTCATGGCGCGCGGCGGCGGCGCGACGTGGATGACGGGGAGCTACGACGCGGGGCTCGACCTTATCTATTGGGGCATCGGCAATCCGAATCCGGACTATTACGGCGCGGACCGACAAGGCGACAATCTGTTCACGAACTCGCTCGTCGCCGTCGAGGCGAAAACGGGGACATTACGCTGGTACTACCAGTTCACGCCCCACGACACGCACGATTGGGATTCCAACCATGTTCCCGTGCTCGCCGACCTCACGATTGCCGGCACGCCGCGTCAGGTCGTGATGGTCGCGAACCGCAACGGCTTCTTCTACGTGCTGGATCGAACGGACGGCGAGCTGCTTCTCGGCGAGCCGTTCACGGAGACGACGTGGGCGCGCGAAATCGGTTCCGACGGTCGACCGGTCGTGCTCAACGAGGACGGCAGCTCAGGCTGCCTGCCCGACCAGTGGGGCGGGACGAACTTCAATCCGCCGTCGTTCGATCCGGCGTTGCAGCTCTTCTTCGTGACCGCGCGCGAGACGTGCGCGGCCTTCCTTGCGGACGCGCCGGAATTCGTTCCGGGCCAACAGACGACGGGCGGAGTCGTCTGGATCGACCGCGATCACCCGGCCTATGGTGCGTTGCGCGCCATCGATGCGACGACCGGCAAGCGTCGCTGGGAATTCCGCTACACCACACCGACGATGGCCGGTGTAATGAGCACAGCTTCGGGGCTCGTCTTCGCGGGCGACCATGAAGGCAACTTCATGGCATTCGACGCACGGACCGGCGAGAACCTCTGGCATTACCAAACGGGCGCATCGATCTGGGGCGCCGCCGCGATGACGCATATGCTCGACGGCCGCCAGCACGTATTGATTCCCTCGGGCGGCACGCTGGTCGCGTTCGCGCTCCCCGACGAATAGACGTCAGTCGGCAGGGGCCGGCTCGCCGGCCGTCGGGCCCGTATCGAAGGAAGAGCCGGCGAACACCTGCCGGCCATCCGCGAGGTGCACCGAGCGAGCATTCGCGACGTAAGGCTCCTCCTTAGACAAGAAACCGTTGATCGTGACGACGTGACCCTGCCGCAGCGAGTTCCGGTTCCATCCTTGCCGCATCAATCCGGTGCGGAGAAAGAGCTGGCATCGGCCAAGGAAGCCGCAGACCGCCAGTCGCGAGTTCGAGGCGTTCAGCTATTCGGTCGCGCACGACCTCCGTTCTCCTCTGCGCGGCATCGATGGCTTCAGCCAAGCGCTCCTCGAAGACTATTCGGAGAAGCTCGACGCGGAGGGACGGCGGTATCTCGAAAAAGTCCGCGAATCGGCCCAGCGTATGGCGCATCTCATCGAGAGTCTCTTGATGTTGGCCCGCATCACGCAGACGGACCTTAAGCGCGGGCGAGTCGATTTGAGCGGGATGGCTCGCGCGACGGCAGCCCGCCTGCAAAGCTCGCAACCACAGCGTGACGTCGAATTCATCGTCGCCGACGGGCTGACGAGCAGCGGCGATAGCCGTCTGCTCGAGATCGTGCTCGACAACCTGCTCGGCAACGCTTGGAAGTTCACCGGAAAGCGAGACAAGGCCCGCATTGTATTCGGTTGCGCTCGCGACGGCGGACAGCCGGTTTTCTTCGTCCGCGATAACGGTGCGGGCTTCGACAGGAGCTACGCGTCCAAATTGTTCGGCGTTTTCCAGAGGCTGCATGGACAGAACGAGTTCGGAGGGACGGGAATCGGTCTCGCAACCGTACAGCGAATCATCCGCCGCCACGGGGGGCGGATTTGGGCAGAAGGGGAAGTGGACCGGGGCGCCACCTTCTACTTCACTCTCGAGCAAGAGGGGCAGCATGCATGAGCGATAGGATAATCCTGCTGGTCGAGGACAATCCGGTCGATGAGGAACTGACGCTCCGCGCGCTCAAGAAAGCGAGGGTGGTCGTCGCACGCGACGGTGCGGAAGGCGCTCGACTATCTCTTCGCAAGAGGCGCTTACGCCGGGCGGGACTCCACGGAGACGCCTCAGCTCGTTTTGCTGAATTTGAACCGCCGAAGCTCGGAGGCCTCGAAGTCTTGCGTCTTCTGCGTGAGACGGACAAGATGAAGCTGCTCCCTGTGGTCATTCTGACATCCTCGAGAGAAGGGAGAGACCTCCTCGCGGGATACGGGTTGGGCGCCAACAGCTACATCGTCAAGCCTGTGGACTTCACGCAGTTCGCGGATGCCGTGCGCCAACTCGGCCTATATTGGCTCGTGCTCAACGAACCGGTGCCTCCCGCCGGCGACTCCGAAAAGGACGTGTCATGAAACTCCGCATCTCATTCATTGCGTGCACGGTGTCGTTCTGCGGAGCGATCCCAGCCGCGACCCTGCCCTCGCGCTTTGCTAGGTCGGCCTCTCAACGCGGCGTGCGGGCGTTGACGCGCGGTCTGCTGCCGACCTGCTCGTAGCGCAGGCCGTCGGCGGGCCGATCGAGGCGGCGTAAGTAGAGAGTCTGAGGTTGCGTGCGGCCGGCACTGCCGGTGACAACGACGCGGTCCCCGAGCTTGAACGTATCGGCGGTGATGCCGATCTCGGCAAGCTCGAAGCGATTGTCCATTTCGAGCTGCCACGTCTGCGGCGCCGCGTTATCGGCCATGGCATCGATGATCAAGAAGGGGTGCGGATTGATGAAACGGAACTCGGTTACCAGGCCCTCGATGGTTACTTGCCGCGAGTTGTCGTAAAAGCTCGCGATGGAATGGTGCGCATGCACTGCGGCGGACGTCGCAAGAGTGCATGCGAACAGAACCATCCATCGGTTCACGGGAATATCCTCCGCTCCCCGGAATGGTAGCACCGAACCGACGGAGCGAGAGCGAGCCCGCGATCCGCTCGCTAAATCGCGTACAACGGATGCGTGGGAGCCGTCCCGAGCCTCACGCGGCCGGCGTCTTCGAGCCAAAACGTTTGCGAGACTATGTGACGCAACATCGCATGCATGTCGCGATGCACCCTTTCGAGAGGGCTATCCGTATAGAGCGACGTCGTCCCAGCCGCGGCATACATGCTCTCGACGGTGCTTCGTCCCGCGTCGACGGCATGCAGCGCCGCCGCCCACACGGCGCTGATGCCTTCGATCGGCGGCGGCGCACCGGAGCCGACCGTATCCCAAAGCTGCGCCGTGCACGAACGCAAGTGCGCGCGCGAGGCCGCGAGCGCCGCAGCTTGCCGTGCGATCGATGCGAGCGCGGCAGCCCGCGCGCCAAGCGCGGGCCCCGGATCGGGACTCACCTTGGTGGCAGCGAGCTGCACGAGCGTATCGAGAGCCAGTTGCCCAAGACCGAGCGCCTGCGACGCAAATCCGGCGGCCATCGTGCAGATGATCGGGATCCGGCCGATCGTCCCGTCGAGCGTGCTCGCATCACCCACGGGCGCCACGGTCCAGCGCCGCGGCACATGTTTGTTTTTCACGACCACGTCGTGGCTACCGGTGCCGCGGAGCCCTCCGACGTGCCAGGTATCGAGAATGTCGTAATCGCCCCGGCGCACGAACACGATCCGCATCTCCGGGACGCCTGGCTCGACCACGCGCGGCACGCCGTTCTCTTCGACGATGCACATGAGTGCGATCCACTCCGCCAGCTCGCAGCCGGAGACAATCGCCCACCGGCCATTGACGCGGTAGCCATCGCCCTCGACGGCCGCGCGTCCGGTCGGGCGCGTCGAGCTCGCATAGAGCCAGCGCGGATCGCCGAAAAGCTCGTCGCGCGCCGACTTCTCGAGGAAACGCCCGAAAAAGCACGGCAGCGAGTTGTTCCAAACGATCCAAGCGACGGAAGCTTCCGCCGCCGCGAGCACTTCGTACACCTCGCAAGATTCGGCGACCGGCAGCTCGAGTCCCTGCAAGCTCTTGGCGACTGCCATCCGGCACAAGCGCGTCTCGACCAAGCGTTCGACGATGGGCTCTGCTAGACGTCGATTGGCTTCCGTCTCCTTGCGCAGTCGCGCAATGATCGGCGACAACTCTCGCGCGGCGGCCAGCGCATCGACTTTCACGCCCGCTTGCGCGCGTTGCCCGCCCTGCGCATCGCGCACCGCGTCTCGCCTTGGCATCGTCGCACGACCCGTCGCATGTTGTGGAACCTCTGACATTGTGTGTTCTCCTCTTCGATAGGGGCTGCGTTACGCCCGTCGACCTTACGCGCTGATCTCAAAGCGCGCTTCGGTAAGAGTACCCAAAAAAGCCGAAGCGGCGCGTGGGGGATTCCCCCCACGCCGCTCGTCGGAAACCTTCAGAGGAGGTGATTCCGGTAGGCGTAAGCCGTCGCTGCAGCCCGCGAAGGCACGCTCAATTTGGCGAAGATGTTGCTGACGTGCCGCTCGATGGTCTTCTCGCTCAAGACCAACTCGCCGGCGATCTGCCGGTTGGTCCTGCCCGTGGCAACCAGCCGCAGAACCTGCAGCTGCCGTCGAGTGAGCCCGCAGGAATCGTAGCGCAGCTCCCGTGCTTGCCGTCTGATCGAGTCGACCTTCGCGAGATCGGGCGACGCTTCGAGCCGTTCGAACACGCCCGCTGCTGCATCGAGCTCGAGGGCTGTCGCGTCCTCGTCTCCCAGGGCACGGCAAGCGAGTGCAATCGAGACGCGCGTGCGCGCGGCCAAATAGGGTGCGTCGATCTCTTGCCACGCTTGCCAAGCTCGACGCAACGATCCCAAAGCTGCATACGCGTCGCCTTCGGCAAGCTCAACGGCGCCGCGTGCCTGGGCAGCCATCGCACTCATTACTTCCGTGTCGAAGGCGGCGGCGATGCCTTCGAGGTCCTCGCACGCATCGCGCGCTGCTGGAACATCGCGCACGGCCAGCATGATGTCGACGTAGGCAGGCAGCACCTTGATGCGCTCGAGGTCGTCCGCAGTCGCGCCGGCAACGCGCCGGATCGTGGTAGCGGCAACCTCCGTACGCCCCTGAGCGAACCGCAGCAGAGCGAGACCGGGCTGAGGCTCCCATCCCCATTGGCTCGCGTTGCGATACGCGTCTTCGGCGGCGGCGAATTCCCCGCGCAGCCGATGCACTTCGCCTGCCTGGTAGAAACCTGCCGCGGCCGCCCGTTGATTTGCGACTTTGCTGCTTCGTTCACACGCGCGTCGCGCTTCCGTGATCGCCTCGTGCCACGCGCCGCTGAGCTGCATGATCTCCGCGCGATGGGCGAGGCAAGCGCCGGTGAACGCGACCATCTCGGGTTGTTGCTCACACCAACGCGAAAGCGCCAATGTCCATTCGCGGGCACGACCGGCCGCGCACACGCGCTGGCACGCGTCGATCACGCTGCAGTAGATGAGACCCGTTACGACAGGGGATAGCTTGCCCGCGATAACTGCGAGCATGGTCTCATCGAGCAACGCGAGGCCGCGCGCAATTTGGCCCGGTTGGAGCAGCGCGCGCCCTTGAAGATGTCGCGCGCACGCAAGCAAGTCGGGGTCGTCAAAGCGCTCGGCGATGTCGAGAGCGGCGGTTGCGATCGAATTGCTGCGCTCCCAATCGCCTGCCTCCAGGTGCTGTTGCGCAACGGGCAGCAGCAAGTAGCCGCTCTCCACGCATTCGCCGGTCGCCGACGCGGCTAGCCGCTCGGCGCGCGCAAACCAGCCGGTCGCCCGCCCTGTATCGCCGCGAAAAAGCAATCGCAATCCGAGCCAGAACGCGCAACGAACGCTGCGCAACGCTTCCCCGGCGTCGAGATGCGCGTGGTGCGCACGCTCGAGCGCCCCGAGATACTCGTCGTCGCGCCCGAGGAGGTAGGCCGCCGTCGCGAGCCGCTCGAGATCCTCGGCGCCGAGCTCCGCGGCTCGATCGGCGATCACGAAGGCATCGTATGCCTGCGACCACGCCCGTCGATCGTAGTGTTCCCTGCCCTGCCCGAGCTCCGGGGTGACGAGACCCTCCATCGGCGCTCCTTCGACGTCCTTGCCACGCGGAAAGACTAACGGATTTGCTGCGGTCGAACATAGTGCCGCGCGCGGCGTGCTGCTCGTGCCGCGCGTGCCTTTCAGTTCGCGGTTACGGAACCGAAGTTATCCACGAGATTACGATCGATCATCTTGGCGTATGGGTCGATAGCGACGCGGTCAGGCCGCTCCGGCACGCGAACGACGATCGTTTGCGCGCCGCCCGTGACATGGTGCTTCTCGAGATAGATCGGCGCTCCGGTTGCTTCTCGAGCTCGCCCCATCGGGCTTCGAGAGCCTCGATGACCTCGTCGAGCCCGGCGCCGACACGCTTGGCCTCGACGACGAGCTGCTCGATCTCCTCCTGCAAGAGCCGCTTCTTGTCGCCGGGCCGCGCTGGCGGCGCCTTCGCAACGACGGTGCCGATCCCCGGCCGGACTTCGAGCAGACGTTCCTGAATCAAGTGCTGGACGACCAGCGTTGGCGCCGTGATGCGGGAGCGCTCCGAGACGCTTCAAACGGCTGACAGCGGCCGCGCCACCGTCTCGAGCGGCTTGCGCTCGGCATCAACGCCGATCACGGCGGCGATCAGGGCCGCGACGCACATCAAGGCCGCCGCTCCCGTGTAACCCCAAAAGAGCGAGTCGCGGCTGCCCGTGTCGATCAACGTGCCGAACAGCGCCGGCCCGATGAAACCGCCGACGCCGGTGCCAATGGCATAGAAGATCGAGATCGCGACGGCGCGCATCTCCAGGGGGAAAATCTCGCTGACCGTGAG
>DATCIQ010000271.1:0-2566 GCA_036507635.1 Gammaproteobacteria bacterium | reverse complement strand
CGTCGCCGCCGTGGCGGGCGCCGTGCACGACCTCGAAATGCACGTCGAGGCCGAGCTCTTCATACGCGCCGTGCAGCTCGTGCGACTGATTGATCGGCATCTGCGGATCTTGATCGCCGTGCAGCAACAAGAGCGGCGGATCGCCGGCATCGACATGAAACACGGGGCTTGCGAGCCGCGCGAGCTCGGTCTTCTCCGCTGGCGGGCCACCGAATAGCGCCTGAAGCCCGGGCTCGCGGATGTCGAGCCCGAAAGGCGTCGACTGATCGAGGATCGTCGTCAAATTCGACGCGCCGAAGTAGCTCAAGATCGCGGCGATCTCCGACGACTGATCGAGATTCCCGCCGACCGTGCCCTCGAGCTCGGCGTCGCCGTTCGTGACGCCCGCGAGCGCCACAAGGTGCGCGCCGGCCGACACGCCGACCATGGCGATGCGGCTCGCATCGTAGCCGTACGCCGCGGCCTGCGCGCGCAGAAAGCGAATCGCACCTTTGAGGTCGTGGATCTGCGCCGGAAACGGCGCGACCCCCGAGAGGCGGTAATCGACGCTCGCCATGGCGTAACCGGCGTCGACGAATGCGAACGTCGACACCGGCTTGCGGTTGCCGCGCGACCAGCCGCCGCCGTGCACCCAAACGAGCAAGGGTGGATTCACGGCATCCGCCGGCATGTACAGATCGAGCTCGAGATCCTGCTCGTCGACGCTCGCGAAGCGTATCCCTTCGATCAGGGTCACGTTCGGCGGCGTGTCGGCACCGCTCGGCGGTTGCGCCGGCGCGGTGAGCACCATGGCCGCGAGCGCGCAGAAGACCAAAGCGTTTCTCATCATGTGCCGATCTCCGTCATTAGTAGTCATTAGTACCGGCGCGCAGTGCTAGAGTAGACGATGTGACCCCGGAGCTGCCACAGCCGAAGGCGAAGCTCGCCACGGCTTCGATCGTGCGACGCGTGGATTTCACGCCCGACCACTTCAAGCTGTGGCTTGAGCCGAGCGAGCCGTTTACGTTCGTGCCAGGTCAGTACTGCACGATCGGCGCAGACGGAATCGAGCGGCCCTATTCAATAGTCTCATCGCCGCGCGAGCCGTCGATCGAGCTCTTCATCGAGCTCATCTGGCCGCCGGCAGGTCGACTCACGCCCTTGTTGCATAGGCTCCGAGTCGGCGACACGGTCACGATCCGACGTCGAGCGAAGGGCGTGTTCGTCTTGCAGCCCGAGTTCCGCAACCATGTGATGGTGGCTACGGTCACGGGTGTCGCGCCGTTTGTGAGCATGCTGCGCTATGCGTTGGCGACACAGGACGGGGACGCCGCGTTTTATGTGCTCCAAGGCGCAAGCTACGCCGACGAGCTCGGGTATGACGCCGAGCTCGCGGCGCTCGCGGCGACGCACGCGAACGTCAGATTCGTCGCCACCTGCTCGCGCCCGCAGGAACAACGGAACGCGGGGTGGCACGGTGAGATCGGCCGTGTGAACACGATCGTGGAGCGGTACGTCCGCGAGTGGCGTCTAAAGCCTTCTGACACGTGCCTCTATGCCTGCGGCAATCCGCAGATGATCGAAGACGTGAAGGTGCGCTACGCGGACACCGGGTTCCGGGTCGAATCGGAGGGATTCTGGAAGAACCCGCAGGCCGCGCGCCGCAGTGGCCGGTCGCGTGGCAGATCGCCAGGGATTTCGCGGCCGTAAGGGGCCACCTGCCGTACCGCGTTGATGCTTAAGGCCATCTCCGTCATTCCGGCAACGCGAGCGCGATAAGCTCGGAGGGGTTGGGCCGGCCGACGGCCATGACGATGTACTGGCGGCCGTCGACCATGTACGTCATGGGCTTGCCGCCCACGGAGCCAGAAAGCTCGATCTCCGCGAGAATCTCGCCCGTACGCTTGTCGTGCGCGCGCAGGATCGGATCGCCATTCCATCCTTCGCCCGCGAACAGAAGCGTCTTCGTGACGAGCAACGCCGCACGCGTCGGCTTGCCCGTGCGCGGAATATCGATGCCCGCGAGCGCCGCATTGTTCTTGACGTCGTCCGGCGTATCGCCGGTCGGCGCCATCCACACGTGCTCGCCCGTGTTCATGTCGATGGCCGTGACGCGGCCCCAAGGCGGCTTCGCGAGCGGCAACCCCATAGGCTCCGGGACTTCGCCGCTGACAAAAACGTAACGGATATCCGTGAAGTCGGGATCGGGTCGCAAGCCGGCGACGGCCGGGTTCGTGACCGATGCGACATAGAGCAGGCCGGTCTCGGGATCCGCGGCGCCACCTTCCCAGTTCGCGCCGCCTCCGAAGTTCGGCAGCATGAGCGTGCCGCGCGTGCCGTCGGGCGCGTCCGCAAGCGACAACGGCGTGTAAATGGGACCCATGCGCAGGTCCTTGATCCCGGCGAGCGCCGCGGCCTTGATTTCCGGCGTGAAATCGATGAGGTCGTCCTCGCTGAACCCTTGCCGATCGTACGGTGCGGGGCGCGTCGGAAACGGCTGAGTCGGCGACGTCCATTCGCCGGGCACGTCGGACGTCGGCACGGGGCGCTCCTCGATCGGCCACAACGGTTCGCCCGTCTCGCGATC
>DATCIQ010000270.1:0-3878 GCA_036507635.1 Gammaproteobacteria bacterium | reverse complement strand
TCGTCGCGGCCCGCTCGCTCCGCGAATTCCTCCGCGGTGAGCGTCGTGCGTTCCCCGAATTGCTCGGGCCGGCTCGTCGGCACGCTACGCATGTCGTCCGTGCTCCAGACTCCCTCGAAGCTCGGGTGGCCCCAAGAAGTGCGCGGCGCTTTCCATGCCGGATCGACGACTGCGGCCGCGGTCGTTTCGGCGGGCACGGAGCGCAGCTCCGAAGGCTCGAGCGTCGGTCCGCCGCCGAACCCTTGCGCCATGACGGGCGCGGACAGTAATGCCGCAATCGCGGTCGCGATTGCGCTCAAAGATTTGACTGGCTTAGACATCGCGCTCCACTCCGTACGCATGCTGTCGAAGGATAGGCCATTGACCGCTTGCGCGCCATCCGGGAGGCAGGACGGCCAAGCCCCAACGGAGCAACTCGCGTGAGATCGGGCTACACTATATACATAGCTCGAGCAGGTCGCCCAAGCGGCGCAGGAGTCCGTTGCCATGCCACTCGTCAACTTGAAACCCGTGCTGGCGGAAGCGAAAGCGCAAGGCTACGCCGTCGCGGCGTTCAATCCGGTCGACTACGCCTCGATGAAGGCCATGATCAAGGCCGCCGAGGAGCTCAATGCGCCCGTGATCGTGCAAACCTCGGCAAAGACCATCAACTACTACGGGCACAGAGCTCTCGTCGAATGGATGCGCGAGCTCGCGGAAAATTCACCGATCCCCGCGGTTCTGCACCTCGACCATGGCAAGGATCTCGACATGATCCGCAAGTGCGTCGAGATGGGCTGGACTTCGGTCATGATCGACTGGTCCGACAAACCATTCGACACGAATCTCGCAACGTCCCGCCAAGTGGTCGCTATGGCGACCGCAGCCAACGTCGGTGTCGAGGCGGAGATCGGGCAGATCCACGGCGTCGAGGACGACATGGTTGTCGACGAGGACTACCTCACGGACCCGAACGAGGCCGAGATCTTTTGCCGGGAGCTCGATCTCGCCGCTTTCGCAGCCGCGATCGGCACGGCGCACGGTTACTACAAAGGCGAGCCCAAAGTGGCGTTCGGCCTCATCGAAGAGATCAACCGCCGGACGAAGACACCGATGGCGCTGCATGGCGGCACCGGCTTGTCGGACGAGATCATTCAAAAATGCATCAGCCTCGGCTGCGCGAAAATCAACATCTCGACGAACTTGAAGCACGTGTTCATCGACAGCTTCGTCGAGTATCACCGCGAGAAGCCGAAAGATTACGAACCGTTGCGCGTGCTCACCGCGCAATACGCAGCGCTCAAGGATCTCTTCAAAGCCAAGATCGCCCAGTTCGGCGGCGCGAATCGCGGCAGCGAGCTCCTGTCGAAAGTCGCTTAAGACGCCCTGACCGATGCGGGCCCTGATCTTCGACTGCGACGGCGTCCTCGTGGATACCGAGAGGGACGGCCACCGCGTAGCGTTCAATCGCGCCTTTGCGGATGTCGGGCTCGCATCGACCTGGGACGTCGATACATACGGTCGCTTGCTCGAGGTCGCCGGCGGCAAGGAGCGCATCAAGCACTACTTCGATACGGCCGGGTGGCCCGCCGCTGCCGGCCGCGACCGCGACGCATTCGTGCTCGACCTGCACAAACGCAAGACGGCGATCTTCACCGAGATCATCGCTGCCGGTCAGCTGCCGCTGCGCTCAGGCATCGCGCGCCTCGTCGACGATGCCGCCGCCGCGGGCGTGCGGCTCGCCGTCTGCACGACGTCGAACCCGAAGTCCGTCGCAGGCGTCCTCGATCTCATGGGTCCGTCGCGCAAAGCGCGCTTCGAGCTCGTGTTGGCGGGCGACGTCGTCGCGAAGAAGAAACCCGATCCCGAGATCTACGAGCTCGCCAAGGCGCGCCTGGGCCTGCCTGCCCAAGAATGCGTCGTGATCGAGGACAGCCGCAACGGCCTGCGCGCCGCGCTCGGCGCCGGTCTGCCCTGTCTGATCACTACGAGCACCTACACGAAAGAAGACGATTTCGAGGGCGCCGCGTGCGTGGTCCCGGAGCTCGGCGATCCGCCCAACATCGTCGTCACGCTCGCGGACTTGACGCTGCTTGCGTCACAGCACGCCGCCTGATGGGATTCGGCGGCCTCTTTGTGGAGAGCATCGCAGCATGAAAGAGATAACAATGACCGACATCGAACGGACGGTCAAAAGCATGGCAGCGACGGCGCTGCGCAACGAAAGGTATTTTTCCGACTTGGACGCCGCCGCCGGCGATGCCGATTTCGGTGTTTCGCTGGCGTCGGGATTTCGCGTCATCGACAAGGAGTGGGAGCAATTCGATCGCACCTCCGTCGGTAACTTCCTGCTCAAGATCAGCATGGTCATCACGCGCAATGTCGGCGGTTGCTCCGGTCCGATCTGGGGCACGGCGTTCATGCGCGCGGCTGCGTTGTGCCGCGACAAGACCACTCTGACGCTTTCCGATCTCGATAAGATGCTGACGGCCAGCATCGAGGGAATCCAACAACGCGGCGGCGCGAGCGCGGGCGACAAAACCCTACTCGACGCGCTGATTCCGATGCGCGATACGGTCCGCAAGTACTCGGACCGGTCCGACGCGGACCCTCCGCTCGTGCTCGAGGAAGCGACCCGCGTCGCCAACGAAGCCATCGAGCGCACGCGGGACTGGGTTGCGAAGCGCGGCCGGCAATCGTTTACGGGCGAGCGCAGCTGCGGCACGCCGGATCCCGGCATCGTCGCCGTGGCGACCATGATGAACGACCTTTGCAAGGAGTTCGGCGTCAAGGCCGGATAAGATCCTCAAGCGGACATCACAACCAACAGACCATCGAAATCGGGGCCCACAATGAAAAAATTCGTCAACAATCCAGCTAACTTCGTTCCTGAAATGCTCGAGGGCGTGTACCTCGCGAATCCGAACCTGCTGCGCTACGTTCCGCAGTTCAACATCATTCACCGCGCCGATCGACCGGCTCGAGACAAGGTGTCGATCATTCAGGGCTCCGGCAGCGGCCACGAGCCCGCGCATGTCATGGCGGTCGGCCCCGGCATGCTCGATGCGGCGTCACCCGGTGGCGTTTTCTCCGCCCCGCCGATGGAGTATTGCTACGAGTGCATCAAGCTCATGAATTCGCCGAAGGGCGTGCTCGCGCTGATCAACAACTATCAGGGCGATCGCATGAACTGGGATATGGCGATCGAGATGGCGCAAGCCGAGGGCATCAACGTCAAGAGCTTCATCATCGACGACGACGTAGCCGTCAAGGATTCGAGCTACACCACGGGCCGGCGCGGCGTAGCCGGCAATTTCTTCGTGATCAAGGCCTGCGGCGCGGCCGCGGAGCGCGGCGCGAGCCTCGACGAGCTGCTTGCGCTTGCGAAGAAGGTCAATAGCCAGGTGCGGACGATGGGCGTCGCTTTGTCGTCGTGCACACCGCCCGCGAAAGGCACGCCTATCTTCCAGATCGGCGACGACGAAATGGAGGTCGGCGTCGGCATCCACGGTGAGCCGGGTCGAAGGCGCGACAAGCTCAAAGCCGCCGACGCGATCGTCGACGAGATGTTCGACGCAGTCGCTTCCGATCTGCCCTTCAAGTCGGGTGACCGAGTGGCGCTCATGATCAACGGCTTGGGCGGCACGCCGCCGAGCGAGCTCTATGTGCTGTATCGGCAAGCGGCGCTGCGCTGCAAAAAGGCGGGCTACACCATAGTTCGCAACTATGTCGGCGAGTACTGCACGTCGCTCGAGATGGCCGGCGCCTCGCTGACGCTGCTCAGGCTCGACAAGGAGCTCGAGGACCTGCTGGCAGCGCCCGCACAGATCGCGACGCGCGTGTTCTAGGGCTTCTCCTGGTAGGAGCGAGCTTCGCTCGCGATCTTTTGATTCGCGAGC
>DATCIQ010000269.1:0-2255 GCA_036507635.1 Gammaproteobacteria bacterium | reverse complement strand
CGTCTTCGAACTCGAAGCGCTCGCAGCGTCCTTCGAGGAACCGCGCAATCGACCGCCGGCTGTGCTGGCTGTATTCGCGCCGCCAGCGCCCCGCCGATTCGGGCTTCGAGTTGTCCATGAAGACTGCTCTCAGCTCGACGTCGTACTCGTTGAAGCAGCCGTCGACGAGCAGGACGCCGCCCCTGCGAACGAGCGATAAGAGATGCGCGAGCGGCTCCTCCGGGTCCCAGACCGTCGTCATGACGTTGATGAAGGTCACGACGTCGAATTGCTCGCGGATGTCGTAAAGATCGCTGACGCAGAGCTCGATGCCCTTGAGACCCGCGTATGCACGTCCCGCGGCGATGAATTCCGGAGTGATGTCGAAGCCTTTGAAGCGCCAATGAGGGAATTGCTTGCGGAGGTGATAGAGCAGCTCCCCGTTGGCCGTCGCAACGTCCGCGTAGTCGTAGACACGCCCGGGCTCGGTGATGCGGCCAAGCTTCGCCGCGAGCCGCTTGAAGATCTCTTTCGGCCGCTCGTAGCGGTCGTGCTTCGTGTAAGGCGAAAGTTCCGGGATCGGCAAGTACTGCGCTTTGTCGAACGGGTTTCCCACTACCGCTACAGCAGCTTGCGCCACTTGAGGCGCTGCCGTTCCCGCGACATGACATACCGCCAGCGCTTGAGCCCCGTGACCATGATCGCATCGCCGCGGAACGTATAGCCCTTGCGGCCTTTGCCGATATCGGCGGTGAAATAGTCGTGACTCGAGCCGCTGCGCATGTAGTAGTAGCCTACCTTGAGCGCCGGCGTCTTGTCCTTGGGCGGCGGCAGCGCGCGGATCAGTTCTATGACTTCCTCGTGGGTCGTCGGATTGTAGGTGGCCCCGAGCGGCCGGAAGATCGAGGCCGATAGAATCAGGCACGGCTTGCCCCAATAGACGGCCTGCATCGACATCGTCGAGCGGAACGTCAGCACGAGATCGGCGTTGTCGAGCAATGTGTAGCTCGAGACGTCGGAATCCGCCGGGATCACGGTCACGTTGTTGCGCTCCCGGTCGAGCCGCATGAGACCATCGCTCAGCTCATCGCGCACGCGCGCTTGCCGCGGGTGAATGCGAAAATACAAATGCACGCTCGGGTCGTCTTGCAGGCTCGCGCTGATTCTTGCGAGCGCGTCGACCTGCGTCGGATAGAGCCGGTCCTCGTAGTCGGGGCCGATCGCGATGAACTCGTCGTTCGACGTGCCGTAGAACACGATGTTCTTGCGCGTGCCGTCCCAATCGTCCGGCAGAGTGCCGCGCGTTTGCCGCGTGATGTAGGAGCGATCCTGCGTGGCAATGGTGGCGCCGGCCGCTTGCACGTCGCTCTGTCCTTGGCGACGCATCGTATAGAACGATTCGGCGATCGTGTGCTTGTCGGCCGGCGCTTGCGCCCACAGCTCGTCGACTGTTCTTGCGAAGTTGTCGACATCCTGCGGCAGTGCGTTCTTGAAGTAGACGAGCTGGTTCAAGCTCAGTGCGTTCTCGTATACCCAACACTCGACGCCGCCATGCTGGCAAGCGCGCAGCGCCGCGCGATCGATGTCGCTGCGACCGTGATAGAGAATCACGCGGTCGGGTTTCTCGGCGGCAATGGCGTTGGTCATGGCTTCGTAGACGAGCTTGCCCGTGCGCACGAGCCGCGCGATGGTGCGTGCAACCGCGGCGTTGCGAAGGTTGGGCTCCGGCTTGCGTGCGACGTATGCGTATGAGGAGAACGCGGCGTAGCCGACATCGGCGCCGCGATAATGCAGAGCGCGTAGTGCGTCGGCGTCCGGAATGCGCTCGGTCCCGTCGAGCTTGCGTCGAGTGTCGGCGTCGAGGTACTCGTCGATGCTCTTCAGGTTGAAGCGTCCGGAGAGCAGGGCGTACCCCTTGTCGCGCCGCGCCGTGCAGTAATCGCAGATCGCGCCCGCATGGTCGAGGTTCGCCGTGCACGCCGGGACGCTCTTGTCGCAGCCGACGAGCACGACGTCGTGGCCCGCGTCGATGAGACCCTGAGCAATGCTGAGCACGGCCGGCAGACGCGGCCGCCAAACGGCAGCCAACGGGTTGTAAATCAAGATCTTCATGTAATGGCCTGCCCCGGCTCGGCTCGCGCGGCAACGCTACGGATAACGTGCCGTGGGCGCAACACCCTCTTGGTTTGCGCGAGGATATGCGTTATGAATGGCCCACCTTGAGTCTCCCCGGGAAGTCTCCGATGCGTAAGATTACCGAATTCATCGTCGGTGCG